>JAJDTA010000217.1 GCA_022827405.1 Acidimicrobiia bacterium | reverse complement strand
TGGCGTGACCCCTTGAGTTTGGTCCGCCTGTTGTGAGAGTTCGTTGTCCAGTATTGCTGGATGGAGGAGGATCACGAGTATGGCCAAGCGGAGGCGGCACACGCCGGAGCAGATTGTGCGCAAGCTCCGGGAGGCGGATCGGCTTTTGGCCGAGGGCGCGTCGGTGGCGGATGTGGCGCGGCATTTGGAGGTGTCGGAGCAGACGTTTCATCGGTGGCGCAACCAGTACGGGGGCCTGAAGGCCGATGACGTGAAGCGGCTCAAGAACCTGGAGGCCGAGAACGCGCGGCTGAAGCGGATCGTGGCCGACAAGGAGCTGGAGATCGACGCTCTGCGGGAGATCAGCCGGGCAAAATGGTGAGCCCGCCGCAGCGGCGCAGAGCCGTCGAGCTGCTCTGTGAGCGGCTCGGGGTGTCGCAGCGGCGGGCGTGTGAGATCGTCGGCCAGCACCGCTCCACGCAGCGCTATGAGCCGGTTGCGGCGGACCCGGACCGGGACCTGCGCGCCGAGCTGCGGGACTTCGCCCGCGAGCACTCCCGTTGGGGGTACCGGCGTGCCCACGCGGTGCTGGTGCGCGACGGTTGGAGGGTGAACCGCAAAAAAGTCCAGCGCCTGTGGCGCGAGGAGGGCCTCAGGGTCCCGCCCAAGCAGCGCAAGCGCCGGCGCGCCGGCGACTCCGACGCCGACGCCGGCCTGCTCGAAGCCGAGCACCCCGACCACGTCTGGGCGCTGGACTTCCAGTTCGACGTGACCGCTTCGGGCCGCAAGATCAAGATCCTGCACGTGCTCGACGAGTTCACCCGAGAGTCGCTCGCCGATCTGGTGGACTACAGCATCGACGCCGACGCCACCGTGGCCTGCTTGGACAAGGTCGCCTCGGCCAGGGGCCGATGCCCCTCCTTCGTCCGCTGCGACAACGGCCCCGAGCTCACCGCGAACGCCCTGCGGGACTGGTGCGAATTCACCAGCACCAAGACCTGCTACATCGACCCCGGGTCGCCCTGGCAGAACCCCTGGGTCGAGTCCTACGGCGCCAGAATGCGAGACGAGCTGCTGTCAATCGAGCAGTTCGACAGCCTCCTCGAGGCCCAAGTACTTGTCGCCGACTGGCAAACCGACTACAACACCTACCGCCCCCACTCCGCGCTCGGCATGCTCACACCAGCCGAATACGCAGAACGGTGGGCAAAAGACAACCCGAAAAAACCCTCATAGCAAATGGACCAAAAAACGGGGTCCGGTCAACCTGGTCTGTCAGGAATTTTGTGTATCGGGCGTGATCTGAGGGTCCGCGGCCGGGTGCTGCGGGCCGGGGAGGATCATGTCTGTGACTGATCAGGATATGCCGGCTGTGTCGGCGGAATAGGCCGCCGGTGAGGCGGCAATTCATGAGTGGGCTGGGCTTTTGGTCGAGCGTGCCCGCGCCGAGGGCGTGGAGCTGACTGGTGACGGCGGCTTGTTGACCGGGCCGGTGCGCCAGGTGCTCCAGACTGGCCTCGAGGTTGAGATGACCGAGCATCTGGGCTATGAGCGCTACGATCCGGGGGGCCGCGGGTCGGGGAACTCGCGCAACGGCTCGTCGTCCAAGCGGGTCACAACCGAGATCGGCGAGATCGTCGCCGACATGGCTGTGTGGCAGAACCGGCCCCTTGAGGCCGTGTATGCGGTGGTGTTGATCGACGCGATCACCATCAAGGTCCGCGATGCCCAGGTCGCCAGCCGGCCCGTCTACGTCGCCATCGGCGTCGATCTCCAAGAAGAACGCGACGTTTTGGGCCTGTGGCTGGGCCCAACGGGCGGCGTGGGCGCCAATCAGTGGGCGACGGTGCCGGGCGAGCTCCGCAACCGGGGCCTGGCCGACGCTTTGATCGTGTGCCGCGACGGGCTCAGGGGCCTGCCCGAGTCAATCCGCACTACCTGGCCAGACGCGACGGTGCAGACCTGCGTAGCGCACATGGTCCGCAACAGCCTCAGATACGCCTCCAAGAAGCACTGGGGCCAGATCACCAAGGCCATGCGCGACATCTACACGTCTCCCACCACAGAGGCCGCCGAAACACGATTCGAGGCCTTCGCCGAGAACTGGGCAGGCATCTACCCGGCGATGATCCGGTCATGGCGACAGTCCTGGGACGAGTTCACACCGTTCCTGAAGTTCCCCGCCGAGCTGCGCCGGGTCGTCTACACCACCAACGCCGTCGAGAGCCTCAACGTCCGGTTCCGACGAGCCGTGCGACACCGAGGGCACTTCCCCAACGAGCAGGCCGCCATGAAAGTCCTCTACCTCGTCGCCACCACCAAGCAAAAGAACCGCAGCAACCTCACCGGCAAGACCAACGGTTGAAAGGCCATATTGAACACACTGACCATCCACTACGGCGACCGCATCGCCGACCACATCAAATGAAAAAACCATCACAGCCGGTTCCACAGGAAATCTGACAGACCCTCATTGAGACAATCAATGGCGGTCGGAAGTTTTGCTTGTGAACGCTGTTGTAAGCAGAATGTGACGAAGCAATTCGCCCTCTATGACTAGTTGTCGTTGATGCTCAGCAAAGGGACCCCTCCAACTCCCCCTACTCCTCCAGCGCTTTTTTCCTCTGGCAGTGGCGTCTGCGCCCGGCGGCGGGTGGTGGTGGGCGCCTTGGCGCTGGTGGTCGCGCTGTTGGCCCCGTGGTCGGGCGTGGGTGCGCAGACTGTGCCGGGGGCGGCCACCAATGTGGTGGCGACGGCGGGCAACGAACAGGTGACGCTGACGTGGACCGCTGGCCCCCACTACGGCGCCAGGGTGATCCGCTGGGAGTACACCCAGTCGAGCCCGCAGACAGGCGTTTGGTTCACCGTTCCGGGCAGTGGGCCGGCCACCAATCGCCATGTGGTTACCGGGTTGATCGGCGGGGGTCCCAATGGCGACGGCCAAAGCGGCTATAGGTTCCGGGTGCGGGCCTTCAGCACTGCCGGCTACGGGGCTGAGTCGGCGGAATCCAATCCGGTGGTGCCCTCCACCATTCCCGCCGCGCCGGCTGAGCTGGAAGCGGAGGTGGGCAACTCGCAGGTTGAGCTGAGGTGGACGGCGGCCGGCGCCGACACCGCGGCCTCCGGTTTCTTGCCCATGTTGCGATATGAGTACCGCCAGAAGACCGGCGCCGGTGACTATGCCCCCTGGACCTTCGTCATTGGCTCGGGGACTGACACCGCGGGCCACATCGTTACCGGGCTGGCCAACGGCACGAGCTACCAATTCCAGCTTCGGGCCGTCAACGCCAACGGGGCCGGCGCAGCCGCCGAAACGGCACCGGTGACGGTGGCCACCACCCCGGGTCGCCCCCGCTCGCTGCGGGCGGTGCCGGGCAACCAGTCGGCCAGGTTGTTCTGGACGGCGAGCAGCGACGGCGGCTCCCCCATCACCAGCTGGCAGTTCCGCCAGGCAACCGGTAGTGGCGCCATCGCCGATTCGGTGGCGTGGGTCACCATCCCCAACAGCTCGGCCCGCACCACCAGCTACGCCGTGGTCGGGCTGGACAACGGCAATGTGAGGTATCGATTCGAGGTTCGCGCCGTCAATGCCGTCGGCCCGGGGGCGGCGGCGGCCACCGAGGCCGTCGATCCCGGACAGGTTCCCGCCCGGCCGACCAACGTGGTCGCTTCATTCAAGGACGGCGCCGCCGACACGGTCACGCTGAGGTGGCGGACCCCCCGCGACCGCGGCTCGCCGATCATCGGCTACCAGTACTCGCAGAGGGCGGGCAACGGCCGCTACAGCCCATGGCAGGACATTGCCGATTCTGGGGCGACTACCACCTCTCACGACGTGAGCGATCTGATCGCGGGAACGGCGTACCAGTTCAGGGTTCGGGCGGTGAACGCCGTCGGGGGCGGACTCCCGTCTGTGGCCACCAAGGCCATCTATCCGGGCACATTTCCCGCCGCCCCGAGAGAGTTCGCGTTGACTAACACCTACAACGCGTCCCAAGGCACCCGACAGGTCAACCTGCAGTGGAGTCCGGGCCATGACGGCGGCTCGCCGGTTGTCAAGTGGGAGTACAAGTTCACCACCACCGCCGACCCCCAGGGCGTCAACAGCTTCGGAAACGACCAGGGCTGGGTGACCATCTGCGATGCCACTATCCGAGCAGATGCGTCGTGTCGCTACCGCAGCAGCGTCACGCTGCCCCGGACTCCGGCGGTGCTAGGCCGCCTGCGCATCCCCACCGGATCCAACGGCCCAGAATTGGTCCCGGTGGCCGGTGAGACATATCAGGTGGTGGTGCGGGCCACCAATGAGCACGGCGCTGGGTTTGTCTCCGGCGTGGCCGCCACCACCATCCCCTGGATCGTACCCACCACACCCGCCGCCGTTCATTTCCGCGACGCCGCCGACGACAGTTTCAGAGTTTGGTGGCCCATATCGGCCGACGGTGGGGCCAACACCAACATTGCGGGCACCAGCGCCCGGCTGCGCTACCAGTTGTCGTATCGGCTGGAAGGAGGCTCGTGGACCCCGTGGCGGATCGAGGCCGCCAACACGGCCACCATCGCCGACGCGGTGGCGGGCACCCGGTATTTGGTTCGGGTCCGAGCCGAGAACGCCGTCGGCTTCAGCGACATCGCCGAGTCAGGGGCCTATACCCATGGCGGGCCGCCGACACCGGGCGCCGACATTGTGGACTCCGACCCCGTCCTCGCCGCCGAACCGGGCGACACCCGAGTCGCCCTGTCTTTGGCCCGCTCGGCCAATGCGGGCAGCATCGGCGGCATCACCGACGCCACCAGTTGGGAGTACTCCTTCAAGGTGGGCGACGGAAACTTCGGCGGGTGGACGTTCAACAACGCCGGGCCGTGGTTCAACGACGTCATTGTCGACTCCTTGGCCAACGGCGAGCCGCACACCTTCAGGGTCCGGGGAGTCAACGGCACGTTCACCGGCCCCAGCCTGGAGTCCGAAGAGGTGATTCCCGGCCCCGCTCCCTTTTCCCCCTCCAGCCTGGAGGCCGCCGGCGGCGACCAGCATGTGGTGTTGACGTGGATGTCGAGAGGCGACGGCCCGCCCATCACCCGATGGCAGGTGTGCGAGAAGACCGGCGTGAATCCCTGTGGCGACGTCGACACCGGAGACGGGTGGACCGACATTGTCGACAGCGGCCCAGCCACCACCAGCCACACCGTCGAAGATCTGGTGAACGGCGCGGAGTACACCTTTTTGGTAAGAGCCTGGAACGCCCAGGGCCACGGGGCCAGGGCCCAGGTTGGCCCGGTGGCGGTGGGCGCGGCTCCCGATGCCCCCGAGCGGGTGCACACGGAGGTGGGCAGCCGGCGAATCACCGTGACAGTGACCGCCCCGATCGGCGACCGCGGAAGCCCGGTAACGAGCTACCAGATACGCACCAAGTCCGCTGGCGGTCCCTACAGCCCGTGGGAGACGATCGAGAGGTTTGGCACCGAGGAAAACACCACTGCAACGGTGGCCGGCCTCATAAACGGCATCAGCTATGACGTGGAAGTGCGGGCGGTCAACGACTTCGGCCCGAGTGAAGCGGTGCGGCTGGCATCGGTCATTCCGGTGGGTCCGCCCCCTTGGGGCTCGGTGATTGCCGAGCCCGAGAACGCCCAGGTGGTGCTCAGGTGGTTCTCCGGGGGCGACGGCGGCTCGCCCATCACCGGCTGGCAGTACCGCATTGAGGCCGCCGAAAGCGACTACGGCGCGTGGAGTTCGATTGAGGGCAGCGGCCCGGCCACTGCCGCTTACATCGTGGCCGGCCTCATAAACGGCACCGTCTACACCTTTCAGGTGCGGGCGGTGAACGAGTTCGGCCCCGGCGACCCGTTCGAGTCGAATCCGGTCATCCCGGGCCAGGCACCTCCGCCGCCCGCCAGGCTCACCGCCACCCGGGGAGACGGCGTGGTGGAGCTGGCGTGGACTGCCGGTGCCTCCGGTGCGCCCGGCGAGGCCGACTACGCCGTTCCCGTGACTGTCTGGCAGTACCGCATGAAGACCGCCGACGGCGACTACGGCGATTGGATGGACATCGCAGGGGGCGATGGCGACACCGCCACCACCACGGTGGACGGTCTCGACAATGCCACCCCTTACACCTTTGAGGTGCGGGGCTTTAGCGACGTGGGCCAGGGCGCCGCCGCTGCGGCATCGGTTGAGGCCAGCTCCGCTCCGGGCGCGCCGGCGGTGGCCGCAGTGGGCGGCGATGGTGCAATCACGGTGTCTTGGACCGCCGGCGACGACGGCGGCTTGAGCGTGGACGCCTGGCAGTACCGCACAAAAGTCAGCATTGGCGACTATGGCGACTGGATCGAGACCTCGCCCGACGCCATGAGCGTCACCCTCGACGGTTTGGGCGGCGGTACCGGTGCTTTGTCGTATACCTTCCAGGTGCGGGCGGTAAACGCCATCGGCGAAGGTGCGGCTGGCACCTCCAACGCGGTGATACCGGTGGCGGTGCCGGCTGTCTTTGGCGCCTTCTACTCCGGCGTGGTCACCGGGCCGGACTTCTGCGCAAACTTGTCGTTGGGCGGTGCCCGCCTGTTCGCCCATGACGGCGACGGCGATGGCGTAGCCGAGGTGTGCTCGCTGCCCTACACCCGCCGCGAGGCCATCGCCCGCCAACACGCCGTGGAGGCCCTGGCTATCCAATTCCACGACGAGTACGCCGCGCTGGTGAACAAGGCCTGCGCCGTCACCGCCGGCGAAGCGGCCTGCGGCGGCGAAACGCTGACCGCGCTGCCGGCCATTCGGATCAACGACGGCGGCCCGTTCTACTCCGGCGTCATCACCGGACCGACCTTCTGTGCCAACCTGTCGCTGGGCGGCCCCACCACCTACCCCCACGACGACGACAAAGACGGCGTGGCTGAAGTGTGCGCCCTCCCCTACACCCGCCGCGAGGCCATCGCCCGCCAACTAGCCGGCGACATCCTCGCCGCCACCCATGCTTCAGACTTCCACCGCGAACTGTCCTCAGCCTGCCGCGCCCTAAACGGCGCCGACTACGGCGACAACCCCGCCGACCTAGCCCGCGACATCTGCGCCTAGACGCGGTCGTTCAACACCTCGGTCAAGCCGCTTCGGCCTCGACGCCCCCGTCGTAGTCAGGCGGCGGCGGGGTACGCGGCGTCAAGAACCCCTCAATATGCGACAGCCGCTCCCGCACCTCCCCCAAGCTCGCGGTCACCTCCTGGTGATTCTTCTCAATCAGGTCCCGGTTTTTCTCGATCAGATCCCGATTCTTGCTGCTATCGGATCGCATGAAGCCAACGATGGCAACGAAGAACGTCAGCATCGACCCGACCATGACGCCCAGCAGTGGTGCTAGGTCCACAAACGTCACGGTCGCCGGCTCCATGACCTCACCTTAACGCAATGGTTGATGCAACACAACCATAATATATTTCAATATATTCTATGTTGCTACGCGAGCAGGAGGGGATCGTGGGAGGATGGTGGAGATGGTTGCGGTGTCGTGGGAGCGGTTTGAGGAGCTTGTGGGCCGAGCGCTGGACACCATTCCCGATGAGCTGGCCGAGATGATGGAGAACGTGGTGGTGCTGGTGGAGGACGAGGGGGAGGATCCGGACATCTGGGGGCTTTATGACGGAATCCCGCTCACCGATCGGGTCGATTACGGCGGGGGAGAGATGGTGCTGCCCGACCGCATCTACATCTATCGGATGCCGATCTGCGAGGGGTGCGCTAGCGAGGCCGAGGTGGTGGAGGAGGTGCGCGTGACCGTCATCCACGAGGTGGCCCACCACTTCGGCATCGAAGACGACCGCCTCGACGAGTTGGGCTGGGCCTGATCAGGGAAGTCGGGGAAAACGCGGGTACTGTCCGAGCGGTGGAGAGCTCAGGAGGCAGCATGGGACCGCTCAAAGGCATTCGCGTGGTGGAGATAGCCGGAATCGGGCCCGGGCCGTTCGCCGCCATGATGCTGGCCGATCTGGGGGCCGATGTGGTGCGGATCGACCGAGCCGACCGGGTCCGCGACGAGATTCCCGATACCCCCCATTTCGACGCGCTCAACCGAGGTCGCCGCAGCGTGGGCGTCGACCTCAAGCATCCCGACGGAGTGGCGACGGTGCTGAAGATGGTGGAGGGCGCCGACGGGCTGATCGAGGGATTCCGCCCCGGAGTAGCCGAGCGCCTGGGCATCGGCCCCGACGAATGCCTGGCCCGCAATCCGGGGCTGGTGTACGGGCGCATGACCGGATGGGGCCAAGACGGGCCGTACGCCTCGATGGCTGGCCACGACATCAACTACATCGCCTTGTCGGGCGTGCTGGGGGCCATCGGCCGGGCCGGGGAGGCGCCGGTGCCGCCGGTGAACCTGGCCGGCGACTTCGGCGGGGGAGGAATGCTACTCGCCCTCGGGATGCTGGCCGGGATGCTGGAGGCCCGCACCTCGGGCCAGGGCCAGGTGGTGGACGCCTCCATGGTGGAAGGCTCCGCCCTGCTCATAACCATGATCTACGGCATGCACGGTCTGGGAGCGTGGGGGTCGCGGGGCACCAACCTGCTGGACACCGGGGCCTGGTTCTACGACGTCTACGAGTGCGCCGACGGCGAGTACATCTCGCTGGGCTCGCTGGAGCCGCAGTTCTTCGCCGAGATGGTGGACAATCTGGGTATCGATGCCGATGGCATAGACCAGAACGACCGCTCCACATGGCCGGAGATGCGGGTCAGGGTGACCCAGGCAGTTAAGGCCAAGACCCGAGACGAGTGGTGCGAGATCCTCGACGGCTCCGACGTCTGCTTTGCGCCGGTGCTCAGCCTGGCCGAGGCGCCGGAGCATCCCCACAACGTTGCCCGAGGCACGTTTGTCGAAATAGGGGGAATTCCCCAGCCCGGCCCGGCGCCCCGGTTCAGCCGTACACCGCCCCAGGTTGCCCGGCCTGCCCCCCATCCTGGTGAGCACACTGCCGAGGCGCTGGCCGACTGGGGCTTCGACGCCGCTGGGGTGGCGGCCCTACAGGAATCGGGGGCCGTCAAATAGTGGGCACCATGGTGAACTTCCACGCCCATCCCGACGATGAGGCCATCGCCACTTCGGGCACCATGATGAAGGCGGCCGACGAGGGCCACCGGGTGGTGCTGGTGGTGGCCACCAAAGGAGAACAGGGCGAGGTGGCTCCCGATGCGCTGGGTCCGGGCGAATCGCTGGGCGAGCGACGAGCGGAAGAGACCTATGACGCCGCCAAGATCATCGGCGCCCATCGGGTGGCGTTCTTGGGCTACGAAGACTCGGGCATGGCCGGCGACGAGGCCAACGACAACCCGGCCAGTTTCTGGCAGGCCGATTTCGAAGAGGCGGTGGAGCGGGTAGCCGGGATCTTGGCCGAGGAGTCCGCCGACGTGCTCACCGTGTACGACGATCACGGCGGCTACGGCCACCCCGACCACATCCAGGTCCACCGAGTGGGGGTGGAGGCCGCCCGCCAGGCCGGGATTGAAAAGGTGTTCTACGTCACCATGAACCGCACTCAGATCAAGCGCCAGATGGCCGAGGTGGAGTCGTTTGCCGAAGCGATGGAGGAGATGGACGCCGAGCAGCTTGAGCGGTTCGAGGGCGACGATTTCGGCACCGAGGAAGCCGACATCACCCACGCAGTAGACGTGAGCGCCTATCTGGAGCGCAAGCGAGCCGCCATGTTGGCCCACACCAGCCAGATCACCGCCGAGTCGTTCTTCGGCACCATGACCGAAGAGCAGTTCGCCGACGCGTTCGGCACCGAGTGGTTCGTGGCTCCCGGACCGCCCCGGACAGGCGACTTCGCCACCGATTTGTTCAGGTGAGCACCGCCTCGGTTCTCGCCGCCACGCCACTGGCCGGCTTCCACGACTGGTTCTCCTGGGTGGTCATGCTGGCCAATGCCGCCGCCGGGGGGTGGGCTCTGGGCGCCCACTTTCGACCGCAGTTGCGGGGCTGGCCGCTGTGGGCGTTCATCGCCGCCGCCCAATGCACCATCTTCGCCCAGGTGATCGTGGGCGTGGTGCTGGAGAACCGTTCGGGGCTCGACCCTGGCGACCTCCATCGCCTATACGGCTTCGCGGCCATCGCCGCAGTGGCCATCATTTACGCCTATCGGATGCAGCTCGCCCACCGACGCGAGCTTCTCTATGCCGGCGGCAGCTTCTTTCTGGCCGGCCTGGCCATACGGGCCATGATCCTCAGCTAGCCGGGGTCCAAGAGCTACCTCAGAGGTTTACGACCGGACAGGTGAGGGTTCGGGTAATGCCATCCACCATCTGGATCTGGCTCACCACCAAGCGGCCCAGCTGGTCCATAGACTCGGCTTCGGCCTTGGCGATCACGTCGTACGGGCCGGTCATGATCTCAGAGATCACAACGCCGTCGATCTCGCGGATGGCCTCGGCCACCTGACGGGCCTTGTCCATTTCGGTTTGGATCAGAACATAAGAGCTGACACCCACGTGACTACACCTCCGGTTGGTTATCCCGCATCGTAACCAAAGATTGGCTCCGGTGGGATGGCGGGCTGGTGGCAGCGCAATGATGTAGGCCTATGAACCGCGCCCCTGCCAATCCCTACCTGGCCCGTTCCTCCTATGGCATCGCCCATGGACGGTGCGACCAGCAGGACAACGTGCCCTGGCGAGGGCCAGAGGGCCCCACCGAGGTGCTCGACGAGGCGGCAGACCTGCAATACGCGTGGTTGGGCCCCTGTCATTTCGGCCATTTGACGTCGGGACCGTATCCCGACGGCCGACGGGTGGTGTGGAGCAACGGGCGGCAGAACATCGCCAAGCTCGACTACGAGACCCTGGAAGTGCTGGCCGACCATGAGATCGTGGGCGGGGAGGGGCGCACCCCCGTAGCCGAGCTTGAGAAATATCTCCGGGGTTTTGACGAGAAGGACGGCTGGGAGGCCATCGAGCACGCCATCGAGCTGTCGATGAAGTTCATGACCGGCCTCGATGGCGTCTATGCCCTGCTCGATTGCGACCACACCCTGTTCCTGGGCCGCAAGGACCACGCGGTGGCCTACGTGGAGACCGATCCATCCGATCCGGCGTCGCCCATTGTGGAGCGGGACCGGTGGAGCAAGCCCGACCACATCGAGGGCTTCTTTGTAGGGATGAACATGACCTTCGACGGGAAGCTGGTGATGTCCACCGATCATGGCTGGGTTGTCGTGCTCGAGCGCGACTTCAGCGCTTACCGCGCCCTCCAGCTCCCCGGCGGGGCCGAGACCGCCGCGGAGTACTGTGCCCAGCGAGCAGCCGAGCGGGGCAACACGGGATACGGCTGGGTCCGCACCAGCATCTGTGTGGACAGCGACAACGGCATTTACGTGTCGTCCAACGACCACCACCACAAGCTGCGCTGGACGGGCTCCGAGCTGATCGACGACCCCGCCCACGGTTGCTGGACCGTGCCCTACCGCAACGGGGGCGGCTGCGGGTCGGGAACCACGCCCTCGCTGATGGGCTTTGGCCCCGACGAGGACAGGTTCGTAGTGATCGGCGACGGCGACGAGGTGGTCAACATCACGCTGTTGTGGCGAGATGAGATTCCCGAAGACTGGGAGCAACTGCCCAATGCGCCCGATCGGCGCATCGCCGGCATCGGGCCGGCCAACATGGGCAACCCCGATCTGGCCGAGATCAAGACCGAGCAATCGATCACCGTGTCGGGATACGGCGCCATGACCGTCAACAACGAGCCGGCCACCATCCCCGACGGCTTTCCCGCCCAGGCCGCCCGGATGCTGTGCTTCATGTTGGGCCACAAGCCGGAGTACCAGCCCCACGGCCTCCACAAGTACGAGTGGGATCCGGTGGCCCGAGAGCTGAAGGAGGCGTGGGTCAACCTCGACATCTCCTCACCCAACTCGGTTCCCTTCGTGGCTGAGGAGAGCGGGCTGGTGTACACGTGTGGGGTGCGCGACGGACGCTGGACGATCGAGGCCGCCGATTGGGCCACCGGGGAGTCGCGGTTCCGCTACGTGTTGGGAGGCTCCAAGTTCAACACCATCGGTGCGGGGGTGACCGTGGACGACGACGGCCGGCTGCTGTTCGGCTCCATGTACGGCAAGACCCGCGTGTTGAGAGGTCCCGGATAGCCGCAAACTGTCCCGCTGCCCTGGCGACACACCGCTAACGTGCCAAACATGGCGACGGTGCTGGTGACCGGGGGGGCGGGCTACATCGGTAGCCACACATGTGTCGCCCTGCTGGAGGCCGGCTACCAGGTGGCGGTGCTGGACAGCCTGGCCAATTCCTCGGCCGCCGCCATCGAGGCAGTGGGGGAGATCGCCGGCCGCCGCCCTCGCCTCGATGTGGCCGATTGTCGGGACGAGACCGCGTTGGACAAGGCCATGGCCGAGGTCCGTCCCGACGCGGTGCTGCACTTTGCGGGGCTCAAATCGGTGCCCGAGTCGGTAGCCGACCCGATTCGCTACTACAGGCATAACCTGGAGTCGACCGCTGTGCTGATGGAGGCGATGGAGCGCGCCGGAGTGCGCCGGATCGTATTCTCCTCCTCGGCCACCGTGTACGGCGAGCCCGACGAGTTGCCGGTGTCTGAGACCGCGCCAACCCGACCGGCCAACCCCTACGGCTCCACCAAGCTGATGATCGAGCAAATGGTCGCCGATGTGATTCGGGCCGACTCCCGGTGGTCGGCGGCCCTGCTCCGCTACTTCAACCCGGTAGGGGCCCATCCCAGCGGGTTGATTGGGGAAGACCCCGAAGGGGTGCCCGGGAATCTGATGCCCTATCTGCTCCAAGTAGCGGTGGGACGCCGACCCATGCTGCCGTTGTATGGCACCGACTATCCCACTCCCGACGGCACCGCGTTGCGCGACTACATCCACGTTATGGACTTGGCCGAAGGCCACTTGGCTGCCTTGGAGAGTCTGGAGTCATCAGCCGGGCAGGTTCATACCTACAACCTGGGCACCGGTCGGGCCGCCTCGGTGCGAGAAGTGATCGCGGCCATGCAGGAGGCCACAAGCCATCCCTTGCCGTACGAGGAGTTTGAGCGACGCGCCGGCGATGTCTCGGAATTGTGGGCTGATCCCAGCAAGGCACGCTCTGAGCTGGGCTGGTCGGCGACTCGGACCCTGGCTGAAATGTGTCGAGACGGCTGGATCTGGCAGTCGGCCCATCCACAGGGATATCGCAGCAGGAGCGTGCCCTAGAGCATCGCCTTTATGCCCAGGGAGGCGTAGTCCTGCTCCTCGTAGTTCTGGCGGAACAGGTCGCGCAGGCGAACGGCGGCCTCGTCGTAGGCGTCGGGATCGCTCCAGGTGTTGCGGGGATTCAGCACCTCGTCGGGCACTCCGGGGCACGACACTGGGATTCTCAGCCCCAGAATGGGGAGTTTGACGGTGTCGGTAGCGTCGAGGTCGCCGTCGAGGGCGGCGTCGAGCAGCGCTCGGGTGTGGGCGATGGACATGCGGTCTCCTACGCCGAATGGCCCGCCCGACCAGCCGGTGTTCAACAGGATGCACCGAGCCGAATGGGCATCCATGCGGTGGGCCAACAGCTCGGCGTACACCGACGGCTTGTGCGACATGAACGGTGCTCCGAAGCAGGCGCTGAACGTGGCCTGAGGCTCCACCACGCCCACCTCGGTGCCAGCCAGCTTGGAGGTGAACCCCATCACGAAGTGGTACATCACCTCATCTCGGTCGAGGAGTGCAACCGGGGGCAGCACGCCGAAAGCATCGGCGGTCAACAGCACGATGGTGCGGGGATGGGGCCCTTTGGCCCCGGCGGCCACATCGGGATTGCAGTCGAGCGGGTAGGCGAACCGGGTGTTCTCGGTGATGGAGTCGTCGGTGAGGTCGAGCTCCTGGGGATCGGTGTCGGCCAGCTCCTTGCCGGGCAGGGGAGGCACGTTTTCGATCAGGGTGCCCCCCATTGACAAGGCGGCGGCGATCACCGGCTCGGCCTGCTTGTTCAGGTCGATGAGCTTGGCGTAGCAGCCGTCTTCAAAGTTGGCGATTCCCGACTCGGTCCACACGTGCTCGTCGTCGCCGATCAGGCTGCGATCGGGATCGGCCGAAAGGGTGGTCTTCCCGGTTCCCGAGAGGCCGAACAAGATGGCGCTGTTGCCGTCGTGGCCCACGTTGGCCGAGCAGTGCATGGTGAGCTGCTTGGCGTCGGGCAGCACGAAGTTCATCACCGTGAACATGGTCTTTTTGACCACGCCGCAGTAGTCGGCCCGTCCCAGCACCAGCCCCAGCCGGTTGCGCAAGTCCATGATCACGGCCCGGTCGGTGCGCGTGCCGTCGCGGTCGGGATCGCACCGGAAGCTGGGCACGTTGATCATGGTCCAACCGACCGATTCGCGATCGGCGTCGTCGCGCACACCCTTGGGAAACATGATGTTGGCAAAAAAAGCGTGGGTGGCGTATTCGCTGACCAGCCGGTAGGGGATGGCGAACTCCGGGTCCCAGCCGCAGAACACGTCGGCGGTGTACAGGGTGGCCTGCTTGGTGTTGAGGTGGGCGAGAACCCGCTCGAGCAGGGCCGGGAAGCGTTCGGCGTCGAACTGGTTGAAGTCCGCCTTCCACCAGACATCGTCCACCACCTCGGGCCAGGCCACCGCGAACGTGTCCTGCACGGGACGGCCGGTGCAGGTGGGATCGGAATAGAAGATCAGCGGGCCATCTGAGCCCAGGGCGGTGGCGAACGCCTTCTGGTCGTGTTCGCTACCGTCGATGCGGGTGCGGCCCCGGTCGCTGGCGATGGCCGCGTCAAAGAGCTCTTCTTGGGACAACCCGGCCCGAACGTCCACCGAATCGAGGCCAAATCGGACACGGAGCTGGTCGGCAACCGGAGTCGTCACGCTTGCTCCGGGTCACCAGTCGGAGTGAGGAACGACGGCGTACCCATGTCCACTTCCGAGCCTATCCGCAGACGGGTGGCCTCACTCCCCTCCAAATCGAACAGCACCCGCTGGCCTTGGCGCAACATCCGGAACACCGACCCCTCCAGCGCGTCAGGAGCCAGATCGAATTCGGCCAAGTCGGTGTCGCGCACGACTACGCCAATACCAGTTGATGGGTCATAAGCCTTGATCACACCCTGCACGGGGACTCTTTCTGCCAGTGATCGGGGTGAGTGCAGGGTAACGGCTGGTCATAGCGGTTCGCGAGTCGGGCAGTGTTCACCGAGGCATGGTGTGCCAGAGGGGCAGCGACTACTAGGTAGCATCGCGGGGATGACGGCAGACCGACTGGGGGCTGAGGGGTTGCGGGCCACGATGGAATGGTTCCGCGATGCCCTTGCCTTGCATCGAGACGTCATCAACCAGTTAAACGTGTACCCGGTACCCGATGGCGACACCGGTACCAATATGGCGCTCACCCTGGAAACGGTGGTCACCGAGGTGTCTGCCGCCGGGGATCAGATGAGCGAGGTGTGCCACGCAATCAGCCACGGTTCGCTGATGGGGGCTCGGGGCAACTCCGGCGTGATCCTGTCGCAGATCTTGCGAGGGCTGGCCGATTCGGTGGCCGCCGCTGGCCATGTCGATCCTCCGGTGTTGGCCGGTGCGCTGCAAAAGGCTTCGGCCGCGGCTGATGAGGCGGTATCGACCCCGGTGGAGGGCACCATTCTCACCGTGGTGCGGGATGTGGCGACCGCCGCCGCCGACGCGGTTGACCAGGGAGTCGGCGGCCTCATCCAAATGGTGGAAGGATGCCAGCGGGCAGGGCGGGCCTCGCTGGATCGCACGCCGGAGTTGCTGCCCCAGCTGGCCCGGGCCAATGTGGTGGACGCCGGGGGAGCGGGATTTCTTCTGTTTTTGGATGCGTTGGCCACTGCGATGGACGGCCGGCCGCTGCCCGATCCGCCCCCGGTAGACCCAACTGCGGGGGTGGGCGCGTCGGTGGCCGGGGCCGATGACTTCCACAGTGTCGATGACGACGCGGGTGGCACCCGCTATGAGGTGATGTTCTTCTTGGAGGCCGAGGATGACCGCATTGGGGAGTTTCGGGCTGCTTGGGAGGCCCTGGGGGATTCCATCGTGGTGGTGGGTGGCGACAGTCTGTGGAACTGCCACATCCACAGCAACGACATCGGCGGCAGCATCGAGGCGGGGATCGGCGTCGGCCGGCCGTTCGACATTCGGGTGACTGACTTATTCGAGCAGGTGGAGCATGTCGAGTCGCTGGTTGAGGCCGAGATCGGTGGAACGGTCACCACCGTGCCGGGGGATCCGGTTCACACCGGGGTGGTGGCCGTGTCGGTGGGGGCGGGCGTGCGCCGGCTCTTCGAGTCGTTGGGGGTGCGGGCCATCATCGCCGGGGGCCAGACCATGAACCCCTCCACCGAGCACTTCGTGCAGGCCGTCGAGCAGCTTGACGCCGACGAGATCGTGCTTTTGCCCAACAACAAGAACATCGTTCCGGTGGCCGAGCGAGTGGACGACTGCACAGATGCGGTGGTGCGGGTCGTTCCTACCCGGGGGATCGCCGAAGGGCTGGCTGCGTTGATGGCCTACGACCCGTCGGCCGGTGCCGATGAGAACCAGTCGGCCATGGCTGAGGCCGCCGAAGACGTGGTGACCGGTGAGGTAACCCAAGCCGTGCGCGACACCGAGAGCGAGTTAGGACCCATCGCCGCTGGCCAGTGGCTGGGACTGGATCGCGGCGGGTTGCGGGTGGTGGCCCCCAGTGCGGCTCGGGCGGCCACCGAGCTGTTGGCCGAGGTCATCGACGACGGCCACGAGCTGGTGACGGTCATCGCGGGCGCCGATGCCACCACTGCCGATGTTGAAGAGGTGACCGCCTGGCTGGGCGACAATCATCCCGAAGTTGAGCTGGAGGTCCACGAGGGGGGCCAACCGCTTTATCCGTTCTATTTCGGGGTGGAATGACCCTGTCGTCCTCGGTCGGCGCTGACCAGGAGGTCGCCAGCCGGCCTGCGCTCACCATGGCCGACTTCCACAAGATGGACGTGGAGGTGCTGGGCGGGGTGGGCACCGCCAAGGCCAAGGCTCTGGCCTCGGTTGATGTGGAATCGGTGCTGGATCTGCTGACCTACTACCCCCGCCGCTACATCGACCGAACCAACCGAGCCGCCATCTCCGACCTGGAAGACGGCGTCGAAGCCATGGTGATGGCCCAGGTGGACAGCGTGTTCTCGAAGAAGCTTCGAGGCAGCCGAACGATGGTCAGAGTGACGGTCAGCGATGACACCGGCCGTTTGGGCCTGATCTTCTTCAATCAGCCGTGGCGGGATCGCCAGTTGTCCCAGGGCCAAGAGGTGGTGGTGTTCGGCAAGCTGGACCGCTATCGGGGCCAGTATCAGATGACCAACCCCATCGTGGATCTGGTGGGCGACGAGACCGGGCGCATCGTGCCGGTGTACCCCCAGTCGGGCAAGGCCGGACTCCAGACTCGGGAGATACGGCGGTGGGTGGACGAGGCGCTGCGGCGGTCAGAATCTCGGGGCATCAGCGACCCGGTCCCCGAGTCGCTGCGGCAATATCACAACTTGATCGGCCGCCATGAGGCCATCGACGGCATTCATCGCCCGGAGTCCATGGACGCCCAGTACACCGCCCGGAATCGGCTGGTGTTCGATGAGCTGCTTCGGCTCCAGCTCAAGCTGATCATGCGCAAGCGGGCCGTGGAGCGGGCTGCGGTCGGAATCAGCCACGACACCAGCGGCGAGCTAGTCGAGCGGTTCACCAGCTCGCTGGGGTTCCCTTTGACCGGCGCCCAGCGCCGGGTGATCGGCGAGGTAACCGCCGATATGGCCCGCCCGGTGCCCATGCACCGCCTCTTGCAGGGCGATGTGGGGGCGGGCAAGACCGTGGTCGCGGTGGCGGCCATGCTCACCGCGGTGCAAGGGGGCCACCAGGGCGCGCTGATGGCCCCCACCGAGGTGCTGGCCACTCAGCACTACCTGGGAGTTAGCTCCCTGCTCGACGACCTGGCCGTGCCGGCGTCCGATTCGCTGTTGGCCGAACGGCCCCTTCGGGTGGCGCTGCTCACCAATCAAACCCCCGGCGCCGAAAGAACTCGGCTCCACGGCTCGCTGGCTTCGGGGGAGACCGACATCGTGATCGGCACCCATGCCCTCATACAGGAAGGAGTGGATTTCGCCTCTTTGGGGATGGTGGTGGTAGACGAGCAGCACCGCTTCGGCGTCGAGCAGCGGGCCGCACTGCGGGCCAAGGGGTCTCAAGCCGCCTCCCCCGATGTGTTGGTCATGACGGCCACCCCCATTCCCCGCACCGCGGCCATGACGGTGTACGGCGACCTGGATGTGTCGACGCTGGATGAGATGCCCCCGGGGCGAACGCCGATCGCCACCCGGTGGCCCCGAACCGCGGCCGAAGAAGCCGAGGTTTGGGAGCAGGTCAGAGCCGAAGTGGGCCGTGGCCGCCAGGCCTATGTGGTGTGTCCGCTGATCGAGGAGTCCGATACCATCGAAGCCCGGTCGGTCACTGAGACGTACGAGCGCCTGCAAGCCGAGGAGCTGGCCGGGTTGCGGATCGGGCTGCTTCACGGTCAGCTCACGCCGGCAGAAAAGGAATCGGTGATGGCCCTGTTCCGGGGCGGGGCCATCGATGTGCTGGTGGCCACCACCGTGATCGAGGTGGGGGTGGATGTGCCCAATGCCACCGTCATGGTGATCGTGGACGCTGATCGGTTCGGGATCGCCCAGCTTCACCAGCTCCGAGGACGGGTGGGCCGGGGCGACCAAGAGTCCACCTGCTGTTTGCTGGCCGCTGATGCGGTGGGGATTGCCGCCGAACGGCTTCGGGCCCTGGTGGAGACCACCGACGGATTCGAGTTGGCCGAGGCCGATCTGGAGTTGCGGGGGGAGGGCACCATCTTGGGCGAGCGCCAAAAAGGTCGCAACGACTTGCAGCTTGCCTCTCTGCGCCAGGACAAGGAATGGGTGGTGGGGGCCCGACAGGCGGCGGGTGAGATGCTGGATGAAGACCCCGACCTGCAACGGCATTCCGAATTGCGTGCTGAGGTTGAGCTGTTGCTGGGCGATGATGATGCCGACTACCTGATGAAGAGCTGACACTCCCGGAGGCGGCATGTTGGAGATCGTAAGAATGGGCCTGGAGCGCAAAGAGCAGATCGCGAGCATCTGGGCTGCCGCCTTCGAGCAGGATCCGCTCATGGAATGGGTGTTCCCCGACGATGCAACCCGAAGGGCCTCCCTCCAGCACTGGTGGGAGTTCATGTTGGACCACATGGCCGCCGGATCGGAGTTGCACGGCACTCGGGCCGACGGCTGTGTGGCCTATTGGCAGCCACCCCGCAACGAAGAGCCCGCATCGACTGGCTCACAAGACGGCGCCAACCAGGTCTCAGATTGGCAAGCGGCATTTGTGGCCATGATGACGGAATTGCTGGGCGATCTGGCCCCGTCCCGCATGGAGGCTCTGGGACAGATGCAGCAAGCCCGCCTGTCCGAGCCCCACTGGTACTTGGCCGTGTTGGGCACGTCGCCCGACCAGCAGAGCAAGGGCCTGGGCGGCAAGGTGCTGGCGCCGATGCTGGAGCGGTGCGACCGGATCGGCGAGCTGGCCTATCTGGAGTCGAGCAACCCGGCCAACGTGGGCTTCTACCGCCGTCACGGATTCGAGTCGCTCGGCGAGTTCACATTGGGCGACGGGGTGCTCATCACCCCCATGGCTCGAGAACCCCGCCCCCCTGAACAGCAGTGACGCTGCGGATCATCGCCGGAGAGGCCCGGGGCCGGCGGTTGAACTCCCCTGAGGGCATGGACGTGCGTCCATCCACCAGCCGGGTCCGGGAGGCGGTGTTCAACTCGCTGCACAGCCAAGGCTGTCTGGTGGGCGCCGACATGCTGGACCTGTACGCCGGTTCAGGGGCACTGGGGTTGGAAGCCCTGTCGCGGGGCGCGGCCTCGGTCACGTTTGTGGAGTCGGCACCGGCGGCGCTGACCGCGTTGCGGGCCAACATCGACGCGGTCGGGTTCAACGACCGTTGCCGGGTGGTGGCCGGCGACGTCATGGCGGAGCTGCCCCGGCTGGATGGCGACTACGACGTGGCCTTGTGCGATCCGCCCTATCGGTTCGACTCGTGGCCCGAATTGCTGTCCAAAGTTCCCGCTGACACTGTCATGGCCGAGTCTGATCAGGCGGTGGTATTCGGACCCGATTGGGATGTCATCAAACAGCAGCGCTACGCGGGTACCGTTGTGGTGATTGCCTGTCAGCGATAGCAACCACAGACCTCAGGAGAATCTTCAGTGACGCGAGTCCTGTTCCCCGGATCGTTCGACCCCATACACAACGGACACGTGGAGATCGTGGAGACCGCGGCGCGTCTGTTTGAAGAGGTGATTGTGGCGGCGGTGCTCAATCCCCAGAAGGCCCCTTTGTTCGAGTTGGATGAGCGCAAGGCGATGTTGGAGGAGTCTT
Source organism: Acidimicrobiia bacterium (assembly GCA_022827405.1). Classification (GTDB taxonomy): domain Bacteria; phylum Actinomycetota; class Acidimicrobiia; order Acidimicrobiales; family Bin134; genus Poriferisocius. Next base: position 15,813 of record JAJDTA010000217.1, on the reverse strand, counting down.
TTGCCCATCTGCCCAATGTGCGGACCACCATGTTCGCCAAACTGGTGGTGGACCTGGCCCAAGATGAGGGGGTCGATTTCATCGTGAAGGGTCTCCGAGCGGTTTCCGACTTCGAGAACGAGCTTCAGATGGCCCAGATGAACCAGGCCATTTCCGGGGTGCACACCTTGTTCATCCCCTCGGCCAGCAAGCACTCATTTTTGGCCTCCAAGCTGATCCGCGAGTTGGCCCGCTTCGGGCAGGAGATTGACTCCATGGTTCCCCCACCGGTGGCCAAACGACTTATCGAGAGGTATCGAGATGACTGACCCCGATCCCAACACCACGGCAACCCACTACTCGGCCACCGGGACATTCGTAGATCCCGAGTTCGACCTGCTTCTGCGGCGGGCCATAGAGCTGGTGGACGCGGCCCGTCCCATGCCGCTCTCGGCATCCTCCATGATCAACAAAGACGAGGTCCTGGAGCTGCTTCAGAACTGCCTCGACCGGCTGCCCGAGGAGATGCGGGCCGCCCGCTGGCTGTTGAAGGAGCGAGAGGACTTCTTGAAGAGGGTCCACCGGGAGGGGGACGAGATACTGGTGGCTGCTCGATCACAGGCCGAGGCCATGGTCCAGCGCACGGAGGTGGTCAAGGCGGCCGAGCAGCGGGCCCGGCGCATGGTGGAAGAAGCCGAAGCCACCGCTCGCCGGCTGCGTCTCGAGACCGAGGACTACTGCGACACCAAGTTGGGGAGCTTTGAGAACGCCCTCGAGCGGATTCTGAACACGGTGAAGGAGGCCCGGACCCGGCTTCAAGGCGATCCGCTGGCCGACCTCGTTCGGGCCTATGGCCCCGATCCTGAACCGGAGCCCGACGACGGCTTCTTCGATCAAGACACCGTGGGCTGAGCCCCGGGAGGAGGCGCTATGTCGAGCGAGCTGCTCGTGCCGGTGGCGGAAATGTTGCGCCGTCCCGGAGCTCATCGCGAGCTCTCGATGCAGGTTGAAGTCGACGGGTTGGCCACCTCGGATGCTGCGGTTCACGGGCCGGTCGATCTCCAGCTCCATCTGGAATCGGTGGTCAGCGGACTGGAGGTAACCGGCTCGCTGGCCGCTGGGTGGCGCGGGTCATGTCGGAGGTGCTTGGAGCCCATTGAGCAGACGGTGCAGCAGGATCTGCGGGAGATGTTCGGCAGTGCCCCAGCCGATGACGAGACCTACCCAATACAAGACGGCGAGGTGGACTTGACCCCGATGGTGCGCGACTGCCTGGTTCTCGCTCTGCCGATCGCTCCGCTGTGCTCAGAGGATTGCGCCGGTCCGGCCCCCGACGACTATCCGATGAATCAGCCCGAGCCCTCCCCAGAAGACCGCCCGAAAGATCCCCGCTGGGCTGCGTTAGACGCGCTGCGAACCGGCCAGTAGAATTACGGGCTGCGCCCGCGCCGGCTTCGTTCGTGGCGCGGCATTCTTCCTCCACAAGTAGGACTGTTCGATGGCTGTACCCAAGAAGAAAACATCCAAAGCCAAGGGCCGTAGCCGCCGGGCGTCGGCTTGGCGGGTATCCGCGCCGTCATTGAGCACCTGCCCCCGGTGCGGGGCGGTCAAGCGGCCGCACCGAGTGTGCCATGTATGCGGCTGGTACGCAGGGCGTGAAGCCGTTGAGGTGGCATAAGCCGCCCCGTCCGGACCCTTCGAAGGGCGCCCTTTGGCATCGCTTCCGGTTGCAGTAGACGCGATGGGGGGTGACGATGCCCCCCAGTCGGTGCTTGCCGGGGCCCGCCTCGCCGCCGAGCGGGGCATTCCCATCTTGTTGGTGGGCCAACCCGACCAGCTGACCGATGCCCACGACTTCGAGGTGGTTCCCGCGTCGCAGGTGATCGCCATGGGTGCTGAGGCGGCGGCCAGCGTGCGGAAAATGAAGGACTCCTCGGTGGTGAGGGCGGCCGAAGCGGTGCGCGACGGACGGGCGTCGGCCATGGTCAGCGCCGGCAATACCGGTGCGGCCATGGCGGCCTCGCTGTTGAGGATGGGGCGAATTCGGGGAGTGGCCCGTCCGGCCATTGCCACTCCGATCATTGTGCCCGGTCGGGCTTGGCCCAACGTGATGTTGGATTCGGGGGCCAACACGGAGTGCACCGCCGAGTGGCTGGTGCAGTTTGCCCAGATGGGGGTGGTGTATTGCCGTGACCGGTGGGGGGTTCAGCAGCCCCGGGTAGGATTGTTGTCGAATGGTGAAGAGGCCGGCAAGGGCTCGCCCCTGGTGAAGCAGGCCTTCGAGCTTTTGGGGGATGGGGATTGGCAGACACGGACCGGCGCGGTGTTCGCCGGCAATGTGGAGGGGCGGGACCTGCTGGAAGACCTGGTGGATGTGATCGTCACCGACGGCTTCACCGGGAATGTGGCCCTGAAGACCGCCGAAGGGGTGGCCAAGCAGCTTATCGGTGCCCTGATGGGGGCGTTCGAGTCGTCTGAAGAGGCTCGGGAGGGGGCCAGGCTCTTGGCCCCAGCGCTGGCCCCGCTCTACGACGAGTTCAGCCCCGACTCGGTGGGTGGCGCCATCCTCCTCGGCGTGAACGGCGTCAGCATTATCAGCCACGGGGCTTCCTCCCCAAAGGCGCTGGCCAACGCGGTACAAGTGGCCCACGAGCTGGCCGAACGCGACACCGTGGGCTCACTGCGCCGGATTCTGCGCACCGAAAAGGCGCATTAGCCCCGATCATCTGGGCGTCCAGTGGGCGGGATGGGCTGGAAGCTGGCGTATACTTTTCGGGCGCCGTTTGCTGAACAGCTCCGGAGAAGCCGTGCCATCCGAAACCCATGTCGAACAGAGCCCACTGGACCGCGAGGGAGTCTTGTTGCTCGTGCGGGAGTGCTTGGCCGATATTTTGGAGATCTCCCCCGATCGCATTACGGAGGGCCAGGCGTTTGCCGATGACCTCGACGCCGATTCTCTTGCCCTTATCGAGCTGGTGGAAACCCTGGAAGAGGAGTTGAGCGAGAGGACGGTGGGGTTCAGCATCGACGACGAGGACTTGGAAGATCTCAAGACGGTGCGCGACGCCGTCGACTATGTCCACGGCCGGCTGAGCCGAAGCTCCTGACTGCCGACCCCAACCTCGCCGCTCTAGCCGAACGCCTCGGCTACGCCTTCGCTCAGCCCAGCCTGCTGGTGGAGGCAATGACCCATCGCTCATGGTGCGCCGACCATGAGGGAGCATCGTCCAATGAGCGGCTGGAGTTTTTGGGTGACGCCGTGCTGGCTCTGGTGGTGACCGACCACATATATGCCGCCTACCCCGAGATGGCCGAAGGAAAGCTGGCCCCGCTGCGTGCCGAGATTGTACGAGCCGAGACGCTGGCCGATCTGGCCGTTGAGCTCGGGTTGGGGGAGGCCCTACTGCTGGGACGCGGTGAGGATGGTTCCGGCGGGCGGGAAAAGCTATCGATTCTTTCCGATGCCATGGAGGCGGTGATCGGCGCCGTCTACCTGGATGCTCCCTGGGAGGTGCTGGTTGATTTGGTCGGAGGGTGGCTGTCCGAGCGGATTGCCGTTGCGGCCCAGGGTCCCGGCATACGGGACTTCAAGACCCGGCTCCAGGAGTACTGCGCCCGAAACCGGCAGCACGCGCCCGAGTACCGTCTCACCGAGAAGGGTCCCGACCACGAGAAGCGGTTTTTGGCCGTCGTGCATGTCGACGGCAAAGAAAGCGGTCGAGGCGAGGGCCGATCGAAGAAGCAGGCTGAGCAGGCGGCGGCGGCCTCAGCTTGGCAGACTCTGACGGTCGCGACGACGGGAACTGCCCCATGACCCCACTGACAGGAGCCATTCTATGATCGCCTTGCCGGAGATCGAGACCATCCGCCGCGACTTGGACAGAGAGCTGTCCAGCCTCCGCATCAAGTCGGTGGAAGTCATGGACACCCGGGTGATGAAGCGATCAGGCGGGGCGAAGAAGTTCGCCAGCCGCCTGGAGAAGGCGAAGATCACCGGTGTGCGTCGTCGCGGCCTGTACTTGATCATGAGCTTGGACAGCGAGGATGTGATCGTGGCCCATTTGGGAACCGGCGGCCAGTTGCGGCGTCATGCCAACCGAGACCAGAACGAGCCCAACACCGTGCTTGCGATCACATTCACCAAGAGCGGTCAGCTTCGGTTGATCGACGGGGTCGGTGATGCCCAACTGTTTCTGGCCAACGCTGAGAGGTTGGTGGAGGAAGTCCCCGAGCTAGAGGGAATGGGTATCGACCCTCTTGATCAGCCCGTGCCGTGGCGGATGTTCGGTCAGATTCTCTTGGCCCAAGACGCCAAGCTGAAGGCGGTGTTGACCGATGACCGGGTGGTGGTCGGATTGGGTGAGATGTACTCCGACGAGATTCTGTTCACGGCCGGGTTGCGCTACGACCGCCTGACCAACTCGTTGGGGCCCCAGGAAGTCCGCCGGCTGCACCGGGCGATGGTGGAGACCCTGCATGACGCGGCCAAGCATCGAGGCGCCACGCTGGAAGATGGATATTACGTTGATGTCCACGGCCAGCCCGGGGGGTACGAGGAGTACCTAAACGTGTTCAAGCAGGCGGGAAGGAACGGGCATCCCTGTCCCCGCTGCCACCGCCCCATTCAGAAATACCGCTTCCGCCGCCGCTGGACGTACTACTGCGAGCAGTGCCAGATCTGACCGGCGACCGGCTTCCGGTCGGCTAGTTCCACAAATCGCGGCCCGCCGCTGGGTAGGGTCGAATGAGTGTTTTTGAAGGCGTTGACCCTCAAAGGGTTCAAATCCTTTGCCGACTCCACCACGCTGGTCTTCGAGCCGGGTGTGACGGTGATTGTGGGTCCCAATGGGAGCGGCAAATCCAACGTGGTGGATGCGGTGGCCTGGGCATTGGGCGCTCAGGCCCCCACTGCGGTGCGCTCGGCCAAGATGGACGATGTCATCTTCGCGGGAACCACCGCCCGGCCGGGCTTGGGTCGAGCGGAGGTGTCGCTGAGCATCGACAACACCGCCCACCTACTGCCCATCGAGTTCGAAGAGGTAACCATCACTCGCACGCTGTTCCGCAGCGGGGACAGCACCTACGCCATCAACGGTGTGCCTTGTCGTCTCCTCGACATCCAAGAGCTGCTCAGCGATACCGGTGTTGGCCGCCAACAGCATGTGATCGTGTCCCAGCGCCAGATCGAGGGGGTGTTGAGCGCCCGGCCCGAAGACCGCCGGGCGGTAATCGAGGAGGCTGCCGGTGTGCTGAAGTATCGCCGCCGCAAGGAAAAGTCCGAGCGGCGGTTGGCGGCGACCGAGGCCAACCTCACCCGGCTGTCCGACGTGGTGCGGGAGATCCGCCGCCAGCTTCGGCCGCTGGAGCGTCAAGCCGAGGCAGCCCGCCGCCACGGCGGTCTACTGGCGGAGCTGAGCACCCTTCGCCGGTACCTGGCCGGGCAGGAGATAAGGCAGTTTCGCCACCGGGTTGGCCAGCTGACCCAGGACCAGGCGGCCAATCGCCAGGAGATACAGCGGCTAACGGTGCAAGCTGAGGCCCTGGATCGAGACGTGGCCGTGGCCGAAGCCCGGCTGTCAGCCGCCGATGGGCAGGACATCAGCAATGCGCTGATGCGGTTCGAAGGGCTCAACGAGCGCCTACGGGGGCTGGGCGCGCTGTTGTCGGAGCGAACTCTGCGGGTGCAGCGCGACCGCAGCGCCGGAGTGGACGAAGACGTTGTGGCCACGCTGGAAGCCGAGTCGGACCGACTGGGCAAAGAGCTGACCGAGGTGGATTCCGAGGCGGTGGCATTGGGCCCTGATACCGCCGCGGTTGCCGATGCCGAGCAGCAGCTGGAGAAGCTCCGGCAGTCGTTCGACGATGAGTGGGGGGGCCAAGATCTGCCGGCTGCCGCGTCGGACGCCCCCCGGTTGAGAGGCGAGATGAGGGCGCTGGAGGCATCGATCCAGCGGGATCGGGCCGAGGCGGATCGGCTGGGGCGCAGTCTGGAGGAATTGGAGTCGCGTCGCCAGGAACTCGCTGGGAAGTTGGACCGATCATGGGTCGAGGCCGCTGATGCCGAGGCGGCTCAGGAGATAAAACAACAGGAGCTCGCGGCTGCCGAGCAGGAATGCGAGGAGGCTCGGGAGGCCCGAGAACGGTCGAGGGCGGCTCTGGCTGATGCCGTGGGTGATCAGCAAGCGTGGGGGGCTCGGCGAGAGGCGCTGTCGTTGGCCCTGGACGAGGCCCGCGACCTGTCCGGCGCCCAACGGCTGGCTGGCATCGAGGGCGTCGTCGGCACCCTGTTAGAGGTTGTGGACATCGACCGAGGATGGGAGGCGGCATTTGAGGCCGCGGCCGGCGAAGCGGTGGCCGCGGTGGTGGCCACCGACACCGACGTGGCTATGCGGGCCATCGCCACGCTGGAGGCCGACAACGTGGGCGGTGCAGTGTTGGCCCTGGGCGCGTTGGGCAGTTCACCGTCTGCTCCGGTTATTGGCACACCCCTTCGCTCCCATGTGCGGTCTTCGACGGTGGGTGTGGATGGCCTTTTGGATGTCTTGGTTGGGGGGGTCGGGGTGGTGGACACCGCTGAGGAGGCGGTCGCGGCAGCGGTTGCCGATCCGTCCGCTGTGGTTGTCACTCGCCGGGGCGACCGGTTCTCCCCGTCGGGCTGGCGGGTAGGCGTGCGCCATTCGGGGGCCACAAAGGGATTGCTCGAGGAGGCTGAGCGGGAGTCGGCTCGGGCAGATCACCAAGTCGATGCCGTGAAGCAGGAGCTGAGTTCGGCTGATAGCCGGCTCGAGCTGGCCGTGCAGGCCACCGACCAAGCCCGACTAGGAGTTCAGACCCAGTCTGGGGCAGTGGCCAGTGTTAGGAATCGGGCCAATGCCGCCGAACGGAAGCTGCGCGACGCCGAGGTGGAGATTGCCGCGCTTGGGCCTCGTCGAGGCGAGTTGGAGGACAAGATCGCTGAGGACCACCGCCGGGCCGACGAGCTGGGCCAAGAGCTGCCTCAGCTCGAAGCCCAGGAGGCGGAGCAGGCTGAGCGGGCCGAGAGCATGAATCGAGCCCGCGACGAGCTGTCCCGGCAGTCGCAGGCGGTGAACAGCCTTCGCTCCGAACTCCAAGTGAAGTCGGCGGGGTTGGATGAGCGACGCCGCTTGCTGACCGCGCAGCGTGGCGACATCGAGCGCCGGCTGAGCCGGATGGCGGACGCCCGCGTTGAGGCCACCTCTCGTCGAGAGGCCCTCGATACCCGGCTGGCGGTCATCGGCGAGTTGGCTGGCTGGGTGGCCGACGGGCTCGAAGCGGTGGGGGGGCAGCTAGAAGATCTGCGCCGTCGGCGGGCCGAGGAGTCAAAAGCGGCCGCGGCAGCCGTGCGGGAGCTGGAGGATCTGCGAGGCCAGCGGGCTCAGGCCGAGGCCCGGCTCGGGCAGTGCCAGGAGAAGGACCGCAGCGTGGAGATCGAGTTGGCCGAGGCGGGAGTCAGGCTGGAAGCCTCGGTTGACCGGTGCCGTCGGGAGTTGGACTGCGAACCCGGTGAAGCGGTGGCCACCGATTGCCCGCCCTTGGAGCCGGGCGTGGTGCCCGTCGACCGGATAAGGGCATTGGAGCAAGAGCTGCGCATCATGGGGCCGGTGAACCCGTTGGCGCTGGAGGAGTACGAGGCGCTGTTGGAGCGCCACGACTTCACCCAGGGTCAGATCGACGACATCCGCCAGAGCCGCCGTGAGCTCCGCAAAGTGATCCGCAAGATCGACGAGGAAATCGTGAGCGTGTTCTCGTCTGCCTTTGCCGATGTTGAGCGCAATTTCGCCGAACTGTTTCAGACGCTGTTTCCCGGCGGCGAAGGCAAGCTGCGGGTCACCCAGCCTGATGCCCTGCTGGACACCGGGGTGGAGATCGAGGCCCGGCCATCGGGCAAGAACATCCGGCGCCTGAGCCTGTTGTCGGGCGGGGAGCGCTCGCTCACCGCGCTCGCTTTTCTATTTGCGGTGTTCCGGAGCCGTCCGTCGCCGTTCTATGTCATGGACGAGGTGGAGGCCGCGCTCGACGACGTCAACCTGCATCGCTTTCTCCAGCTCATCGACGAGTTCAGGGCCGATGCCCAATTGCTGATTGTGAGCCACCAGAAGCGCACCATGGAGGCCGCCGACTGCCTCTACGGCGTGTCGATGAAGCCGGGGGGAAGCTCCAAGGTGCTTTCCGAAAAAGTGGTGGTAGCCTCGGAATCGAAGGTACTTCTCCAACAGAGCTGAGGACTCAGCGCACACGATGAGCAACGAGCCCGACGATCCCCGGTCGGAGTGGGATCCCTTGGGGTGGGAACTGGAAGGCCCAGCCGACCAATCCAGCAATTTGCCCGTGCCCCGCGCCGTGGAAGTGGTTGCCTCGGTACCGCCGGACGATCCGTCGTACCGACCCCGCAATCCCGCGGTAACCATGCTGGTGGCGTCGGTGCTGCTGGCGGTGTTCGGCCTGGTGGGCATCGGAATCGGCGTGGGGAGCATCTTCTTCAACCAGGACACCCCTCCCCCTGAGGTGGTGGTGATCTCCGGGCCGCAGGTAGTGAGCGCCCCTCAGGGCCAGCCGCCCGCTATTCAGGCGCCGCTGGTGGTGCCGCCTGTGGATCAGGGGCCGTCGGAGCAGTCCACCGAGTCGGTCGTCCCCGTAGACCCCGTTGTGGAGGTGGCCCGAGCGGTAATTCCCTCGGTGGTTCTCATCGAGGCGGTCGCCACTGAAGAACAAATAGCTGAGTTTCCCGATTTAGATCTGCCCGAATTGGGCCCCGAGGGCGAGCTGCCTCCCGAAAATGAACTGGAGCCCCCGGTGGAATTGCCTGAGGGCTTTGAGGATCGGCCGCTGATCGTCGGTCAGGGTTCGGGGATCATCTACGACGTGTCGGGCCACATCCTCACCAACGCCCATGTGGTGGGTGAAGCCGAGGAGGTGAGGGTTCAGTTTGCCGACGGCACCCGGGCGGAGGGAGTTGTGGTGGGGTCCGCACCGGCCATCGATGTGGCTCTGGTGAAGGTGGATGCCGACATCGCGCTCACCCCGGCGGTGTTCGCCGACCGGTCCACCGTTGAGGTGGGACAGCTGGCCGTGGCGGTGGGCAGTCCGTTCGGTTTGCAGCAGTCGGTGACCTCGGGGATCGTCAGCGCCGTGGGCCGGGCGGTCAGAGAGGGAACCGGGGAGAGCGCCTTCGTGGAGATGATCCAAACCGACGCTCCCATCAATCCCGGCAATTCAGGAGGCGCCTTGGCCAACCGCTTTGGCCAGGTCATAGGCATGAACACCCTCATTCAGACCGACGGCTCGATTGGCAACATCGGTTTGGGCTTCGCCATACCATCCGATGTCGCCCTGAACATCGCCCAGCGCATCTTGGCGGGGGAAAGCACCGAGTTGGGTTTCCTCGGGGTTTCGGGAACCGATCCCGAGGTGGGCCAGCCCGGCGCTCTCGTCATTGAGGTGCACGACGACACTCCCGCTGACCGGGCCGGGTTGATGGCCGGGGACTTGATTGTTCTCATCGACGGTGAGGCGGTGTCGACGTTTACCGAGTTGGCCGCCAAGGTTCAGTTCCGGGCACCGGGGACCGAGGTAGAGCTAGGAGTGGTGCGCGACGGCGAGTCCATCACGCTCACCGTGGTGATCGGCTCTCTGCCTGATGAAGAGCCCGAGGAATAATGGCGCTTCGCCGAAGGCCGAAGAGGAGCGAACCGGCCATTGCCGAGGAGGAACTCGAGTTTGAGACTGCTGTCGAGCCCGAGCCCGAGCCTGAGTCGGAAACCGAGCCCGAGTCGGAAACCGAGCCCGAATCGGTCACCGGGCGGACCAGTTTTCGCAATCGACTGTCCTCGGCTCGAGGGGCGTTTACCGGCTTTTTGTCGTCGGTGGCCTCCCGGGGGGTGGACGAGGCTACCTGGGAGGATCTGGAGGAGGCGTTGATTCTGGCCGACGCCGGAGTGGGGGCCACCACCGCGCTGCTCGACCGGTTGAAGGAGCGGGCCAAGGACGAAAAGGTCACCGACGCCGACGCGCTGGTGGCCCTGCTCAAAGGCCAGTTGGTTGAAAACCTGGGCGGCAGGGATCTGGAGCTGCGGGCCGACGGCGACCCCGCGGTGTGGCTCTTCGTGGGGGTGAACGGCGCGGGCAAGACCACCACCATTGGCAAGCTGGCCGCCCGAGAGGCACAGGGCGGCCGCAAGGTTGTGCTGGCCGCGGGCGATACCTTTAGAGCGGCGGCCGTCGAACAGCTTGGCCAGTGGGCCGACCGGTCGGGGGCCGAGCTGGTGCGGGGGGCTGAGGGCGCCGATCCCAGCTCGGTGGTCTACGACGCCATCGAGCACGCTTCAGCCGCGGGGGTGCCGCTGGTAATGGCCGATACCGCCGGACGCCTGCACACTCGCACCAACCTGATGGATGAGCTGGCCAAGATCTATCGGGTGGCCAGCAAAGGGCCGGGCCGCGTCACCGAGGTGCTGCTGGTGATCGACGCCAGCACCGGTCAGAACGGCTTGAGCCAAGCCCGCCGGTTCACCGAGACGGCAGAGCTGACCGGTGTCGTGCTTACCAAGCTCGACGGGTCGGCCAAGGGCGGCATCGTGATGGCCGTGCAGAATGAGCTGGACATCCCGGTGAAGCTGGTGGGCCTGGGGGAGGGTGTCGGAGACTTGGTCGAATTCGACGCCGTCGAATTTGTTGAGGCTCTGCTCTCCTAATGGGCTCTCCTGGCGGTTCCCTGTCTGTCGGATGTCTAATCCATACCGCTAGCGCGTAGTCTGGGCGGCCCATGTTCGACACGCTGAGCAACCGGTTCGAGGGCATATTCAAGCGCCTACGGGGCTTGGGGACGCTGCGGGAGAGCGACGTAGACGAGGTGCTGCGGGAGATTCGCCTCGCCCTACTGGAGGCCGATGTCAACCTCCATGTGGTCCGCGGCTTCCAGGAGAGGGTTCGCCAGCGGTGCGTGGGGGCCGAGGTCCACAAGGCGCTGAACCCCGTTCAGCAGGTGATCAAGTTCGTCCATGAGGAGCTGATCGCCACCCTGGGCGGTGAGTCCCTGGAGATCACCCATCCAGCCAAGCCCCCCACGGTGGTGCTGTTGGCCGGGCTCCAGGGCTCGGGCAAGACCACCAACGCGGCCAAGCTGGCCTCCTGGTTCAAACAACAAGGCCGCAACCCGATGCTGGTGGGGGCCGACTTGCAGCGGCCGGCGGCGGTCGAGCAGCTCCGCACCCTCGGTGAGGGCATCGGGGTTCCGGTGTTCAGCGAGCCTTCCGATCCGGTCGCAGTGGCCCGACGGGGAGTGGCCGAGGCCTTGGCCTCCAACCGGGATGTGGTGATCTGCGACACCGCCGGGCGATTGGCCATCGACGACGAGATGATGGATCAGGTCGGGCGGATATCCGACGCCATCGAACCCCACTACACCTTCTTGGTGGTCGACGCCATGACCGGCCAAGACGCGGTGACCACCGCCGAGACGTTCCATGCCGTTCTCGAACTCGACGGCGTGATCCTCACCAAGGTGGACGGGGACGCCCGGGGAGGCGCGGCGCTGTCGGTGAAAGAGGTGGTGGGTCGGCCCATCGCCTTCTCCTCGACCGGCGAGAAGATTGACGAGTTCGAGTTGTTCCACCCCGACCGGGTGGCCAGCCGGATCCTCGGCATGGGCGATGTGCTCACGCTGATCGAGAAGGCCGAGCAGGTGTATGAGGAGGCCGAGGCGGAGGCGACCGCGGCCAAGCTACTGGAAGGCGAGTTCACGCTGGAGGACTTCCTAGAGCAGATGCGCCAACTCAAGAAGATGGGCTCGCTCCAAAACCTGGTGGGGATGCTCCCCGGGGCTCCCCCCGAGTTGCGCAAAGCCGAGATAGAAGACGAGCGAATCGCCCAGGTAGAGGCCATCATCTGTTCGATGACCCCCCATGAGCGGGCTACCCCCCGCGTCATCGACGGCTCTCGCCGTCAGCGGATCGCCGCCGGCTCGGGAACCCGTCCTTCTGAAGTCTCCCAGCTTCTGCGGCAGTTCAGCGAGGTCCAGCGGATGATGAAGAAGATGGGCGGTGGCAAGGGGCCGGGTTCGGGCCGAAAGAAGCCCAAGAAGGGTCGCAAGGGGAGTCGAGTGACCCCGCCGGGCAGCCAGCAGAAGAAGTCGGGCAAGCCCAAGTTGACGTTGCCGGGCTTGGAGGACGGCGAATTCGATCTCTCCTCCCTGAGGTAGCCCACAGGGATTTTCGACGGGTAGAGTTTCCCTATTCCGGCGGCCGGCGCCGGTTTCGTGCCTGCACGGGCACTGATGAGGGGCCAATTGGGCTCAGGACGCCTAATGGATCCAAGAAGACAGAAGGGCTGACTGGCTCGTGGCAGTAAGACTCCGGCTGATGCGGATGGGCAAGAAGAAGCAGCCCACCTATCGCGTCGTGGCCGCTGATTCCCGCAAGGCCCGCAATGGGCGGTTCATCGAGATTGTGGGTACCTACAACCCCCGCCAAGAGCCGTCGCTGGTGGAGATCGACAACGAGCGGGCGCTGCACTGGCTGCGCCATGGCGCCCAGCCGAGCGAGCGGGTACAGAAACTCTTGGTTATCTCCGGGGCGTGGGCGGAGTTCACCGGTGTTGAAGGGCCGGCCCAGGTGGCTGATCAGCGCCCTGCGATAGTGACCACGGCCGCTTCAGCCGAACCGAGTAGCGCCACTGCCGAGCCGGAATCGGAGGAAGCGAACGAGGAAGCTGCGGACGCCGCAACCGAAGCTGGCGAAGCTGCCGAGGACGCGACCGAGACGGACGAAGCTGCGGACGCCGCAACCGAGTCCGAGGGATCTGCGAACGCCGCCACCGATGCTGGCGAAGCTGCGGACGACGCGACCGAGACAAACGAAACTGCGGAGCAAGACACCGAGAAAGCCGAGGGCGGGGAATCGTGAGCGACACCGACTTGAGAGTTGAGGACGAGGAATTCGACGACGACGGCTACGACGACGACGAATTCGACGAGCAGGGCGACATCAACACCATCGGAGTGCCAACCGCCCGCAATGTTCTGGAATACCTGGTGAAGTCGGTTGTGGAGAATCCCGATGAGGTTGAGGTTGAGGTGGTCGAACGGCAGGGTACGGTGGCGCTGGAGGTAACCGTGGCCGAAGGCGACATGGGACGGGTCATCGGCCGCCGCGGTCGAGTGGCCAACTCCATCCGCACCCTCGTGCGAGCAGCAGCCAGCAAAGACGGAAGCTTCGTCGACGTCGAGTTCGTCGACTAAACGTCCGAAAGCGCCGAGCGTGCCTCCTCTGCTCGAGGTTGGCCGCATCGACCGGGCTCATGGGATCCGGGGCGAGGTCGTGGTCACGCTGTGGACCAACCGTGCCGAGCGGCTGGAAGCGGGATCAGTGCTCTGCGCTGATCCCGGAGAATTCACCGTGGCAGGAGCCCGACCATTTCAGCATCGCTGGATTGTGCAATTCGCCGAGGTCCAGGATCGACAGGCCGCTGAATCCCTGAGAGGCCAGGCGCTGAAAGCCGAGCCCATCGTCGACCCCGATGAGCTGTGGGTCCATGAGCTGATCGGCATGATGGTGTGCGAAAACGACGGCACAGAGCGGGGCCGGGTTGAAGCCGTACAAGCCAATCCGGCCAGCGACTTGCTGGTCTTGGAATCCGGGGCCCTGGTACCCCTTACCTTCTTGCTGGAGCACACGGGGGATCGATTGATTGTGGATGTCCCCGCGGGCCTGTTCGACGACTCATGAGAGTCGATATCTTCACCATTTTTCCCTCGATGTTTGAGGTGTTCTTGGATTTCGGGGTAATCGGGAGGGCGGTGGAGCAGGGCCGCCTCGAGGTGCGGGTTCACGACCTCAGGCGGGGCGCGGGAGACCCCCACCGTTCGGTTGACGACGCCCCGTTCGGCGGAGGTGCGGGCATGGTCATGATGCCGGAGCCTTTGTTCAATTCGGTCGAACAGGCCGATCCGCCTCGACCCCTGCTTCTGCTGGGGCCGGCTGGTCGTCGATTCGATCAAGCGGTGGCCCAGGAATTGGCCAGCCAAGACGGTTTCTCACTGCTTTGCGGTCGCTATGAGGGAGTGGATCAGCGAGTTCGAAATCATCTGGTTGACGGAGAACTGTCGCTCGGGGACTTCGTGCTGGCTGGCGGCGAGGTGGGCGCGATGGCGGTTATCGAGGCCGTAGGACGGCTGGTTCCCGGCGTGCTGGGCAATGAGCTTTCCGCCGCCGATGAGTCGTTCAGCGATGGGCTGCTGGAATACCCCCACTACACCCGACCCGCCGAGTTCCGGGGCTGGACCGTGCCCGAAGTGTTGCGGTCGGGAGACCACGGTCGGGTGGATCGCTGGCGAAAGGCCCAGTCGCTGGCCCGAACAAAAGCCCTGCGACCGGACCTCATCGACGCCCGCGGTGGTTTGACCGAAAACGAGCAAGCGCTCTTGGAAGAGTTCGGCCTCGCCTGAGCGATGAGGATATGATTACTAGTCGCGCCCCAAAGCCTGAGTTGGGCGCTGAAGTACTCACACGAGGCGTGCCATGAATCCCACCGACATCGTTGATCGCCAAACCAGACGATCCGACATTCCTGATTTCAGTTCCGGCGACACCGTCAAGGTGCATGTCCGGGTTGTTGAGGGCAACCGCGAGCGAGTTCAGATCTTTGAGGGAGTGGTCATCCGCCGCCAGGGCAGCGGGATCCGGGAATCCTTCACCGTGCGTAAGGTGAGCTTCGGAGTGGGAGTGGAGCGTACTTTTCCAGTCCATTCGCCCATTATCGCCAAGATCGATGTCGGTGCCCGCGGCGATGTGCGCCGGGCCAAGCTCTATTACCTGCGCGACCGCATCGGCCGGGCCGCCCGGGTCAAGGAAAAGCGCTTCTAGCCCAACTGTCACTCCCCATGCGTACGGTGGGGGCATGGCATACAAGCAGGCGCTGGGCCGTTGGGGAGAAGACCGTGTGGTGCGGTGGTATCTCCGCCACGGGTTCGAGATTCTTGAACGCAACTGGCGGTGCAGCCGCGGCGAGTTGGATGTGATCGTGCGGCGTGGGCCTGTGGTTGTCGTGTGCGAAGTCAAGACCCGGTCTTCGAACGCCTTCGGTTCGCCAGCCGAAGCGGTTGGTTGGCAGAAGCAGCGGCGAATACGCCGGTTGGCCGCTCAGTGGCTGTCTGAGCAGGAGCGCACGGGAGCAGTGCGGCTTCGATTTGATGTTGCCGAGGTCGTGGGCCGAGATCTGCGGGTGCTTGAGGCCGCGTTCTAGGTGGCCACTAGCCCAGCAGTGCCCACAGGATCAGTCCCACGCAGACCAGCAGGCCGACGACCACATACCAGTAGTCGAATCGGGTGCGCCGATGCTTCCGTGTGGGGTCAAAGCCGATATCCCAGTATGTTCCCACTGGTGGCCAGAGGGAAAGCTATTGCCCATTGGCTGGCGGCACTGGCTTTGCTGCTAGCCATCGCCGCGGGTTGCGGGTCGGCATCTTCTCCCGAGGTGGGGCTCGGACCTGACGGAACTCCGGATCCGGTAATGGTGGCCGGTCGGTCGGTGTACATCGACCGGTGCTCATCGTGTCACGACGGCGATGGCAGCGGGACTGGCAATGGCCCCCGCTTGAATCAGGGCCGGCTGGTGGAGGCGTATCCCGATCTCGCTGATGCCGCTGCGGTGGTGGCTGACGGGAAAGACCGCATGCCGGCCTTCGGAGGGCTGTTGTCGGCGGGCGAGATCGACGCCGTGCTCCGCTACATCAACGAGGTTCTCTGACGGGGGGGGGGGGGGGGGGGGGCCATTTTAAAACCCGAAACCAATTGTAAAACCCACCCACAGGGTAACGGT
>JAJDTA010000161.1 GCA_022827405.1 Acidimicrobiia bacterium | reverse complement strand
ACGGCCAGCACCGCTACGCCTTCGACGAGGACCCGGTGGAGACGTTCCGCAACCAGGTGTGGGTGTCGCCCTACTACGAGGACGACCTGCACGAGCTGGCCGGGCTGATCGGCACCGACCACATGCTGTTCGGCTCCGACTACCCCCACGCCGAGGGACTGGCCAACTCGGTGTCGTTCGTGGACGACCTAGACGGGTTCAGCGACGCCGACATCCGCCGCATCATGTGCGACAACGGCGCCGGCCTGTCGCAGCTGGCCGTCTAGCCCACCAGCGAACCCTCATCTCCTACCGAAAGAAACAGCACCATGGCCTGGGATTTTGAGACCGAGCCCGAGTTCCAGGAGCAACTGGATTGGACCCGGGGATTTCTGGACGAGCACATCTTGCCGCTGGAGACCATCGAGCTGGAGGTGACCGACGAGCAGTGGAAGGCCCTGACCGCCCCGCTGAAGCAGCAGGTAAAGGACCGGGGGCTGTGGGCCTGCCATCTCGACCCCGAGTTGGGGGGCCAGGGCTTCGGCCAGGTGAAGCTCGGATTGATGCACGAGATCCTGGGCCGGTCGTCGATCGCGCCGGCCATCTTCGGCAACAACGCCCCCGACTCGGGAAACGCCGAGCTGTTGGCCATCGGCGGCAACGACGAGCAGAAAAAGCAGTGGATGGAGCCGCTGCTAGCTGGCGAGCTGCGCTCGGGGTTCTCCATGACCGAGCCCGACACCGCCGGCTCCGACCCCACCCTGCTGGAGACCTCGGCGGTGCGCGACGGCGACACCTGGGTCATCAACGGCCACAAGTGGTTCACCTCCGGCGGCTCGGGGGCCGACTTCCTGATCGCCATGGTGGTGACCAACCCCGACGTCCACCCCTATCAGGGGTCGTCCATGATCGTGGTGCCCACCGACACCCCCGGCCTGGAGATCGTGCGGGATGTGCCCAACATGCACCACCCCTATCCCGGCCAGTTCGCCCGCCACCCCATGGGCACTCCGAGGTGATCTACCGCGACGTGCGGGTGCCCGCCGAGAACCTGATCGGCAACCCCGGCGACGGGTTCGTGCTGGCCCAAAAGCGCCTCGGCCCCGGCCGCATCCACCACGCCATGCGCTGGATCGGCCAGTCGCAACGCGCCCTGGACATGATATGTGAGCGGGCCCTGTCCCGGTACGCCCACGGGAGCCTGCTGGCCGAGAAGCAGATGGTGCAGGACTTCATCGCCGAGACCCGCATCGACATCGCCTCGGCCCGGCTGCTGTGCCTGCACGCCGCCTGGCACATGGACAAGCACGGCTCATCGGCGTCGCGCACCGAGATCGCCATGATCAAGGTGTACGGCACCAAGATGCTCTACAACGCCATCGACCGGTCCATCCAGGTCCACGGCGCCCTGGGCTACTCGGCCGACATGCCCTTGGAGGAGATGTACCGCAACGCGCGGGCCTCCCGGCTGGTGGACGGCGCCGACGAGGTGCACAAGGTGTCCATCGCCCGGCGAACCCTGAAGGAGTACGCCGCGGTGGACGGCTTCCCCACCGAGCACATCCCCACCCGCCGAGCCGCCGCCCTCGAGCGCTTCGGCGACCTCCTCGACATCGAGGTCTTGAACAGCTAGCCGCTGGCAACCCTCAACTAGGCCCGACGAAGGGGCCGGTAGCATCTCAGAATGTCCAAGCCGCTGGCGCTGCGCTTTTTGCGGTCGGCCAGCGATGCCGGCCAGTTGCCCGAGTCCCGCTGTGAGGTGGCGCTGGTGGGGCGGTCGAACGTGGGCAAGTCGTCGCTTTTGAACGCGGTGGCCAACCGCAAGGGCCTGGCCCGTACCTCCAAGGCCCCGGGAGCCACCCGGCTGCTCAACATCTTCGAGCTGGAGAGTGAGCCCGGCCGCTGGCTGGTGGACCTACCCGGCTACGGCTTCGCCAAAGCGCCCAAAGCGCAGCGGGTCGGCTGGCAGAAGATGATGGACGGCTACCTGATCGACCGGCCCACCCTGGTGGAGGTGCTGTTACTGGTGGACGGCCTCATCGGCCCAACCCCCATTGACATCCAGACCGTGGAGTGGCTGGAGCACCACGGCGTGCCCCTGCAACCCGTGGCCACCAAAGCCGACAAAGTGAAGTCCTCCCAACGGGGCGCCCGAAAAGCTGAACTGGCCAAGGGCCTCGGCGTCGCCCCCGGCGACGTCATCTGGACCAGCGCAACCAAAGGCCAGGGCATCCCCGAGCTCCGGGCCGAGATCAACTCCGCCCTCCGGCTCAACCCCTGAGCGAAAACCCCACCACGGCCTCCAACTCGGCCAAAGCCTCATCGGGGTCGACCACTTTGATGGTGGTCATCCCCATAGCCCGAGCCGGCTTGAGGTTTACCCCCAAGTCGTCGAGAAACACACAAGCCGACGGCGCCACGTCCAGCGCCTCGCAGGCCATCGTGTAGAACGCCGGATCAGGCTTGCGCACTCCCACCACCGACGACTCCACCACCACGTCGAACCATCCCATGAGCTCGGCCATCTCCGCCGACCGCTCCGACGATGCCATCGGCGAGTAGTTGTTGGTCAACAGCCCCGTCTTCAGCCGCTCCGAACACCGCCGCACCGCCTCAGCCACAGCAGGACGCATTTCCCCACTCAGCCCGTTCAGCACCGCCATCCCATCCACCCGATACCCCAGCACCGCCGCCTCAGCTTCAAACGCCGCGGCAAACTCCTCCAGCCCAATCTCCCCCCGCTCCATCCGCGCCCAAGCATTGCTATCGGGATCAGTCGAATTGATCCGCCGAATCAACCCCTCCGGCAACCCATTCTCCCGCTCATAAGCCGCAAACCCCTCCCAAGGCCCCTCCACAATCACCCCACCCAAATCAAACAAAGCCGCCTCAACCACCGCCCGACCCTACCCAAATTGCCGATAGGGAGGAAACACCCGACCGACATGTACAACGTCTAGCCGGTTGACTCCCCAGGTGTGAACGCCTAGTTTCAAGTGCACTTAGCTGCGGAGGATTTCTCGATGGCGCCCGAATTTGTGCAACTTAAGCAGATCTCGATGAAGAACCACCCGGTATTGAACGAGGCTTGGCTACACAGCCGACTTTCAGAACAGCCAGAACTACTGGGGCTAGGGGAACTTGATTTGATCACCAGCGAGAAGACCCTGCCTGGAGGGGGCCGGCTTGACCTGCTGTTCGTCGACAGCAATGCCGAGACTCGCTATGAAGTAGAAGTTCAACTAGGGGCAACGGACGAATCTCATATTATTCGAACATTGGAATATTGGGACATTGAGCGTAGGAGATATCCCCAATATGAGCATGTAGCAGTAATTGTAGCTGAGAAGATAACCAGTAGGTTCTTCAATGTCATAAGCCTATTCAACGGATTCATCCCGATTGTGGCGATACAAGCGAAAGCACTAGATTTAGGCCACAACCAAATCACTCTTGATTTCGCCACTGTGCTTGATCATACCTCTTTGGCTCGCGAGGAAGATGAAGCAGATTTCCCTGCAGATAGGACATACTGGGAGGACAAGGCAACTCCAAAAACTCTTGAATTAGTAGATCATCTGTTCTCAATTGTTCAAGAGATCGATCCCGGAATAGCACTAAAGTACAACAAATATTATATTGGACTTGCGAGAAACGGAATCGCTGCGAACTACATATCCTTCAAACCCATGAAGCAACTAGTGAGAGTCCGTGCAAGAAGGCTAGGCCATTCTGACATAGAAGACATCGAAGAACAGCTTGATGCCTCCCCAATTGATTATGACACTTTTGGTCCCAATAGCAGCTACGATTACAAATTCGAAATTAGGGAAATGCCTGATGGACAAGTAAGCGACCTGCTTAGAGACCTGTTCCTACGAATCCAACGCAGATGGAACTAGGTTTACGCCCACGACACATCTTCCACTAGAACCAACATACTCCGGCAAATATCGCCAAAGATCAACTCCCCGCCGCCCCTATCGCTCACGCCAGCAAGCTACCCCGTAGCAGTGACAATTGCGGGAACAGCCCGTTGATCCATATGTGCTGGTGGCCTTTCGATGGCTAGCATCACCGGCGTGACGGCACCTGAGGGCAGCACCATCTTCTCTATCGGGTACGAGCAGCGCTCTATCGACGACCTAATCGCGGTTCTGCAACACCACGAAGTGAGGGTTCTGGTTGACGTTCGCATGAACGCGATCTCTCGCAAGAGGGGCTTTTCGAAGACGGCGCTCACGGATGCGTTGGCTGAAGCCGGGATCGACTACCGACACGAACGGGAGCTTGGCAACCCGAAAGAGAACCGCGACCCATTCCGGCAAGGGCTGAAATCGGCCCGTGACAGCTATCTCCGCCATCTCCGCAACGGCGCCTCGGACGCATTCGAAAATCTGGTCCAACTTGCTCGGACCACGCGGATAGCATTGCTTTGCTACGAGCGGGACCACAGCCAGTGTCACCGCTCTTGCATTATCGAAACAGTCCAAGAAGAGCACCCTGGACTCGGTTTCCAAGCCGTCTGAATAACCAGTTGGGAGTCTTCTGGCCACCTCGCACCGAAATCCAGCAGTCACTGCTGGGATGAGAGCGGGATAGCGAACAAGCACCCTAAACAGCCAGGTGGGGTGGCACCGGGTTCAGCGCCACCCCACCTTCTGAAGTCTGCTGCCAGGAGCATCGCCAACGGCGAGAGGCCTGCCTGGAGCGTACGGAGGAAATGGTAGCGGAACTCCACGGCCAAAGTTCCTTCCCAATTCATTCGCTTCTAGTCTGCGAGAACTGACGATTAGCAGGGACAGGAAGGAGGCCTCATGATCGCTGCGGCTGCGACGGTTGCTGTTTATGTGGAAGACACCGATGCGTCTTTGGGGTTCTGGGTGGAGAAGGTGGGATTCGAGGTGCGGGTGAATCGGGCGATGGGATCGGAGCGGTGGGTGGAGGTTGGTCCGCCGGGTGCGGCCACGGCGTTGGTGCTGTATCCCCGCAAGATGATGAAGGGCTGGGAATCCCAGCGGGCCAGCATTGTTTTCGAGTGCGATGACATCGAGGCCACCTACGCGTCGCTCGTCGAGCAGGGTGTGACCATCGAAATCGAGCTCAGAGACATGCCCTGGGGGAAGTTCGCCGCCTTCCAAGACGACCTCGGCAACAGCTACGGGCTTCGCCAGAAGTGATTTCGCGCCTCCCCTATCGGATTCGGAGTCAAGCGGGGAGAATGTTGGCACCGTAGAGCCCTATCTGAGGATCTCGGGTGACGAGCAGGAGATCGTAATTCAGCGCTTGGGCGACAAGCATCCGGTCGAACGGGTCACGATGGTGATCAGGCAAAGAGCCGGCCAGTCGGGCGTCGGCATAGGTGATGGGGAGTGGCTCGAAATCGTCTTCGACAACCGAGTCGAAGGCCTCGTCAACGCTCAACTTGCCCCGGGTCGTCTTGATGCTGATCTCCCATATGCTGGCCGCGCTGACGAACTTGACATTGTCGATGTCAGCGATTGCCGCGGCAGCTTCCCGCCGAATCCTCTCTCCATGAACCCACCACAGCAGAACGTGGGTGTCGAGCAGGAGGTTCACTCCCAGTTCTCATCGTCAAGATCACCCTCGAAGGCAGCGATGATGTCCTCTGGTGTTTCGTCAAAATCAGGGGCAATCCAGATTTTGCCCGCCAAACGGCCAGGAACGAGTTGTTTCCTCCGCTCCCGGTAGGGCACCAGCCGAGCCATAGGCTTGCCGGCCTTGCCCAACACGAGCTCCTCCCCCTCAGCAACCCGTTCGAGCAGCTTCGACAGATGGGTCTTGGCCTCGTAAACGTTGATCACCATAAACCCACCCTACCCCATGTTGGTCAGACTAGACCAGACTAATTTGGTCAATATTACGTGCAATTCATGTCCGTTGGCGGACGGAGGCGGGGGTTAGGGCGGTGGCTTGGGGGACGCCGAGGAGGGCGAGGGTGCGCGTTAAGTCCTCGGTGAATTGGTCGATTAGGTGGTCTACGCCGGGTTCGCCGGCGGCGGCTAGGGCGTATAGGTAGGGACGGCCGAACATTACGGCGGTGGCGCCGAGGGCGAGGGCCATGGCGACGTGGCTACCTCGGCGGATGCCGCCGTCGCAGATCACATCCAATTCGCCGCCGACGGCGTCGGCCACCTGGGGGACCAGTTCCAAAATTGAGGGCGCGCCGTCGAGCTGGCGGCCGCCGTGGTTGGAGAGGATTATTCCGTCTACGCCCTGCTCGGCGGCTATCTGGGCGTCGGCCACTGATTGCACGCCTTTGAGCACGAGCTTCCCGGTCCAGCGCTCTCGGAGCCAATCGAGATCGTCCCACGACAGCTTTTGGTTGAACTGGTTGTGGGCGAACTCGGCCAGGCCTAGCGCCGAGCTGCCGTCGTAGCCTTGCACCCCGGTCAGGTTGGCGAAGGTGATGGGGTCGGACCGCAGCAGCGACCACGTCCAGCCTGGTCGGCGCAGACCGTCCATCACGGTGTCGGGGCCCAGGGTGGGCGGCAGAGTGAAGCCCCGGCGCACGTCCCGTTCCCGGCGGCCGAACACCGGGGTGTCCACCGCCACCAGCAGGGCCTCGTAGTTGCAGTCGGCGGCCCGCTGGAGCCAGTCGGCCACCAGGCCCCGGTCCCGCCAGAAATACAGCTGGAACCAGAGCGGGCCGTCGCTCACCTCTCTGATCTCCTCAATCGAGCGGGTGCTCAGCGTGGACAGCGAGTAGGCGATGCCCTTGCGGGCCGCGGCCCGGGCCACGGCCAGTTCCCCGTCGGGGCACACGATGCGGGTGAACCCGGTGGGGGCCAGGGCGAACGGCACCGGGTGGCACCGGCCCAAGAGCTCCACCGAGGTGTCCAACGCCGACACGTCCCGCAGCACCCGGGGCACAAACTCCCTCTGGTCGAACGCGGCGGCGTTGCGCTCCATGGTCAGCTCGTCTTCCGCCGCGCCGTCGATGTAGTCGAACACCCCCGCGGGCAGCCGCCGCCGGGCCAGCTCCCGCAGGTCGGCCACCGACGCTGCCCGACTCAGCCGCCGCTTGGCCCGACTGGGCTCGAAGCGCCGAAACCGCGCCACCGACCGCAGCGTCCGGATCATGCCCACAAGCTGAACTTACAGCGGCCCGCCTCGTCGTCCCTCAATCAGGATTGTGGGAGCATGGCCCGTAATGGACGCCGACTACTGGAAAGACGGCTACCTCATTCGGCGCAGGCTGGTGCCCGGAGAGATGATCGACACCCTCAACCAGCGGTTCGCTGATATTGCCGACGGTACCGTCGCCCAAGCTCCCAACATGCAGGTGGCCCGCAACGTAGAGGTTGCCAAGGGTCTGGTCACCCCCCGCACCCCAGCCCATGGCATCGCCAAAGTGAACTTCGTCAACGGCGACCCGGTGCTGTCCCGCTATGCGCTCTACGAGCCGATCATCAACCAGGTGACCGAGCTCATCGGCGACGACCTGATCGCCTTGAACAGCATGTACCTGAACAAGCCCACCGATGTCGACGGCCGCCACCCCATGCACCAGGATCTGCTCTACTTTCCCCTCCGCCCCGCCGACCGCATCGTCGGGGTGTGGACGGCGCTCGATCAGATCACCCGAGAGAACGGCTGCTTGGTGGTTATCCCCGGCACCCACACCGGTGAGCTCTTGGAGCACGACTACCCCGACTGGGAGCACAAGAACTTCCTGTTCTTCGGGGCCAAGGGCATCGACGTCGACCAGCGAGTCCATTTGGAGATGGATCCCGGCGACACCTTGTTCTTCCACCCCTTACTGGTCCATGGCTCCGGCTACAACCGCACCGAAGACCTTCGTCGGGCCATTGCCGTCCACTACGCCAGCTCCCACTGCGAGGACATTTGGCGCGGGGAAACCAAGACCATCGGCGACTTCAACCCCCGCCTAGACATCCGCCTCATTAGAGGCCAAGACCACAACCAGTACGCCCATAACCCCGCAACATCAAGCTAGGGGCCCACCCCCGTACGCAGAATCGAACTTTGCCTGAAGCCACGGACCGGCTTCCACGGTGCCATACCTGGCCAGGTTGGTTGCACTGACGCAGGTTTCGAATGGCGTCACCTCGGCGTGCCAGTTCGGCTGATGGAAGAACGCAATCGCATAGCGGTGTTCGCGCCGTGCCCGCTCGGTAACAGGGAGAGCCACGCGGTGACGAGTAGAGCGTCATCGATCTGGCGTACGACCGCTTCGCGTGGGCCACTCAGGTCTACGACCGGAATGCTCATCGCCACATCCTCCCCCAGCCTCTGGCCAATTATGCACCGCATTACAGTGTCGGCATCACCCGCTCATCGGTCGCGACCCACATCAGCAACCTCACGGCTCAAGGCAAGGCAAGGGGGCGAGGCTAT
>JAJDTA010000146.1 GCA_022827405.1 Acidimicrobiia bacterium | reverse complement strand
TTGCCGGGGCCGAGCCAGCCCCACCGGGGCAGCTGCCCCCAGCGTTCACCCCCGGAGCCACCCTGCTGACCGTGGACCAACCCTTGGGATTCACCGAGGTATGGGCTGCGCATGCGGCTTCCAACGAGGATCCCTCGACCTTGCCCAGACCAACCGAATCAAACGCCCTCCATCCCCGTCCATGATCGCCCCCCCAGGATCGAACAACCGATGGCTACCCGGGTGGGCAACCGCCTTGGAAACCGTCGGGCCGATTCTGACTGCGGCCACCGCCTTCAGCCTGGTCCGTGTCTTCGAAGGAGACGCATGGATACTGCCCGTCTTCGGAGCTGCCGCGGTCAGCCATCTGCTGGCGCTGGCCGTTCGCCGCATCGGCTGGGGATTGCTGATCTCCGCTTTGGCCACCGCCGTCGGGTTGATCCTGACGGTTGCATGGTCGCACTACTGGGCCACCACCTTCTGGGGTTTGCCCGTCGGTGACACCTGGACCGCATTGGCCGACGACGTAGAGCAAGCCTGGATCTCCTTCGGCGACCTCAGTCCCCCAGTGGAGCCGGTGGACGGCTTCATCGTGAGCGCCATGGCCGCATTGTGGCTGCTGGCTTTCATCAGCGACTGGACTGCGATGCGAACGCGGACCTTGTTCGAGCCCATGGTGCTGCCGATCGCCGCCTTCGGCTTCGTGGGGCTGGTGGGCGACGACCAGCGCCGGGTTCTGACCATTGGGGTGTTCACGGCGGCCCTGCTGCTGTTCACCACGGTCCACCGGGTGGCTGCCCGCACCGCGGATGCCGTTTGGTTGGGTGGCGAGGTCCGGGCGTCAACCGGGCGCCGGGCACTATTGGCCGGGAGCGCGGCGATAGCCGCCGTGGCGTTGGCCGCCGGGATCGCCGCCGGACCGGTCCTGGGCAGCGACGAAGACCCGATCATCGACCTTACTGAGACCATTGAGCGGGGCAGGAGAAGTGCGGGGAGAGTGGTCATAAGCCCCCTAGTGGACATCAGGGGCCGACTGGTGAGCCAGGCCGATACGGTGATGTTCCGCGTGAGGGCAGATGAGCGGGCCTACTGGCGCCTCACTTCTCTTGACCAGTTCGACGGACGGGTGTGGACTTCCCGGGCCGACTACGCAGCTCGGCCCACGCAGCTGCCGTCGCTGTTCCAGTCGGGCTCCAGCGTGCAGGAATCCGTCCAGGAGTACAGCATCGAACGGCTGGGGGCGGTGTGGCTGCCCGCCGCGTTCGAACCCCGGTCCCTGGTGGCGACCACTAGCGGCACAAACAATGCGGATTTCAGCAGTATCGACGTCACTGGTGGCGACATCGACAATGGCGACATCGCCAGTAGCGACATCAGCTACGAGCCCTCATCTTCAACACTCATCGTGGGTCCCTCATTGGCCAGCTCCAACGGTCTCACCTACACCGTCTCGTCGGCGCTGCCCCGATTCGACCCCGAGGTGCTCAAGGCCATTCCCCTTGACGCAGCCACCACCGCCGAGGTGGCCTCGTATACCGCGCTGCCTTCCGACTTCAGCCCCCAAGTGAAAGCCCTGGCTGACCAGCTGACCGCGGAGGCTGGATCAGGCTACGAACAGGCCCTGGCTCTCCAGGACTTCTTCCGTAACGGGAGCTTCGTCTACGACGCCAATGTGTCCCCCGGCCACTCCGGGAACCGGATCGAAGAGTTTTTGGAGACCAGAAGGGGATACTGCGAGCAGTTTGCCGGGACATTTGCCGCCATGGCCCGGTCGCTGGGACTGCCGGCTCGGGTGGCGGTGGGCTTCACTGTGGGCGAAGCCGACCCGGCCGACCCCAACCTTTATGTGGTGCGGGGAAGGCAAGCCCACGCCTGGCCCGAGGTTTATCTGTCCGGCGTTGGCTGGGTGGCCTTCGAGCCCACTCCGGGTCGAGGAGCCCCCGGCGCCCAGAATTACACCGGCTTGGCCGAGAACCAAGCTGTCAGCGGTTCCGATCTGGCGATGCTCGAGGAGGAATCGGCGACCGACCAGCCCGACGCCGTCGAACCCCCGATCGACTTCGAGAGTCTTATCCCCTCTGAGCTGGAGGATCTTGGCGGCGCACCGCTACCGGCCAATAGCGGCCGCGGCGGATTGACCTGGAAGACATGGATTGTCATCGCCGCTCCCCTTCTGGTCGTCATGCTGATCTTGCTCATTCCTTGGTTCAAGCGAATCCGAAATCAGCGGAGATTCCTGGGGGTGCGGGGCAATCGGGGGAAGATCCGGCTGCTCTGGGAGGAGACGGTGGAGTCATTGGCCCTT
The DNA here is from genome assembly GCA_022827405.1 of Acidimicrobiia bacterium. Taxonomy (GTDB): domain Bacteria; phylum Actinomycetota; class Acidimicrobiia; order Acidimicrobiales; family Bin134; genus Poriferisocius. Next base: position 12,427 of record JAJDTA010000146.1, on the reverse strand, counting down.
ATCAATATGGCCCCCCGGCTCGATGAGACATACGCCGAATTCGCCCGCCGGGCCATTGAGCAAGTCCCGCTCCACAGCCCTGATTTGCGCCAACTGGGAGAGTTGGCCGCGGCCGCCACCTTCGCTCCCACCGAGCCCACCGACCGCAACCAGTGGCTAGCCCGGACCTGGTCGCTATCGGTGAGGGCTGAAGTCAATTTCAGGGTAAGCCGCCAGCAGAAACTGAGGGCCGCCTTCAATCCTCGACCTCTCTTCAGTTCACGGCGGGATTGGCGCGGGCAAAACCCCTGATCTGGTGGTCCGTGTGCGTAGAGCTCGGGTTAGTCGCGCCCGGTTTGCTCGGCACCGCCGCGGCGCAGGCGATTGAGCATGCGTCGGCCCGGAGACCGCAAATAGCTGCTCACTTCGCCCCGGCTGATGCTGTCGCTGATCTGCTGTAGCCCGAACCGTCCGAGCTGCCGCAGGTTGCTCCAGCCCCAAAGCGATGCGGCCAGCATGACCAGGAACCCCAGGAATGACAACCAAAACGATGTGGAGAGAGTCAGAATCATGTACACCAGCCCGGCGATGAAGGCCAGGATGGCCAGCCGCAGATTGCGGGCCGGGTGGGTGAAGACCGTGGTCCGGCCGACCTCGCGGGCCAGTGCCGGATCGGTTTCATAAAGCTGCTCCTCTATTTCACTGAGGATGCGTTGCTCGTCCTCGGAAAGTGGCACCCGTTTAGTGTCTCACAGGCCAGCTCTCTAGACAATGCCAGCTATCTGTGCCAAAGGGTTTGTCAGACTCAACCCGGCCGGGTCCAGCCGGTTTGTCGAGGGCCAGCGTCGGCGATTCCTCCGGTGTGAATCGCCTCGGTTCCAAAACGGTCTCTGATGCGGTCAACAGCCCGGTCCACGTCGTGCCATGAAGGAGCGCCAGCATCCTCCAGGGAAAGCTGGCGCTGACCAGGGTCTTCAAGCTCCGACACTCCTACCCCTATGAGGCGAACACCTGGGTCCACATCCACTTCCTCCAAAAGCCGCTTGGCCTCCCGGGCCAACACCACCCCCGAATCAACCGGACTCGCCAGGGTGTGAGACCGCGTGATGGTGGTGAAGTCCCCGAAGCGGATCTTGACCGTGACCGTCTTCCCGGCCTTTCCCGCGGCCCGCAGCCGGGAGGCCACCGAATCGCTCAAGGCCACCAGCTCCGCTCCGAGGTCCTCGTGGGTGTGCACGTCGCGGGGAAACGTCTTCTCATGGCTCATCGACTTGGGTGCTGTCTCGGGAATCACCGGACGGGGGTCCACCGCATTGGCCAAGCTGTGCAGATGCTGGCCGTGGGCCTTGCCGACGACCTGCTCAAGGCGCTCAAGGGGAAACTGGGCCAACTCCCCGATTGTGGCGATCCCAATCCGGCTGAGGCGGGCCAAGGTGGCCGGGCCCACCCCCCAGATGTCGCTCACCGGGCGAGGCGCCAAGAACGCCTGCTCCTCGCCCACCTGCACCTCGAACACGCCCACCCCCTCCGACGGTCCCGACCGGGTGGGCTCGGGCTTGGCCAGCTTGGAGCCCAGTTTGGCCAAGAACTTGATTGCAGCCACCCCCACCGCGCAGTTGATGCCCTCTTCCTCGCGGACCTGTCCTCGGATCAAATGGCCTATCTCGACTGGGCGGCGATGGGCCCCGGATACATCCAGGAAGGCCTCGTCAAGCGACAAGGGCTCGACCAGCGGAGTGAACGACCGGAGGATGACCATGATGCGCCCGCTCACCTCCTGGTAGAGCTGGTGGTCGCCGGGCAAGAAGACGATCTCGGGGCACAGTCGGCGGGCCTGCCCTGCGGGCATGGCCGATGAGACCCCATACGATCGGGCCTCGTAGGAGGCCGACGCCACCACTCCCCGACTCCCCGAACCGCCTACTGCCACCGGCAAGCCCCGCAACTCAGGACGCCGCAGCATCTCTACCGACACAAAGAAGGCATCCATGTCCACGTGCAGGATGGTGCCCGATTGGGTAGCGCTGCTTTGAGTGCTCTGCGCCATTGCCGGATGGGACTACGAGAGGCGGGCCACGGTGAGGCCGTCGATCTCGGTGCCGGTCACCTGATAGCGATAGCTCAGCATTTGGCTGGGACGCCGGCGACACCACTCCAGCAGCGGCTCGCGTACCCAGCGAGGGCTCTGCACCAAGTGGGCCTCGCACTCTTCGTGATCGTAGAAATCAGCGTGCTCCACGATGCCGTCGGGATCCTCCAGCACAATCTCCCCGTTCCAGTCCACCGCCCGGTGGGCTTCCACTCGGAGGCGCCATCCCAGATCGGTGAAATCCACGGTTATCTCATACAGCGGCCCCTCCCAGAGGCTCACCTGGATGCCAGTCTCTTCCAGCACTTCCCGGCCCAGCGCCTCCAACAGGGTCTCTCCGGGATCGACCACCCCGCCGGGCGTGCTCCACTCCACTGAATCGTTCCGGCGTCGGTTCCGCACCAGCAGCAGCTGCTCTCCCCGCAAGACCACTCCCCCGGCCACCTCCCAATCCCGAACTCGCCCCGGCACCTCCCCAGTATGGCCCGACCCAGCGACAACCTGCTCTGAGGTCAACCCAGAGTTCAGCCCCGAGGTCAACTCAGGAGTACAGGTTCAACGTTGCAGGGCCGATGATTGCTCACTCCTACATCGGGGAAGAGGTCACACTCGTGGGGCGGCGATTTGGATTTGGATTTCCAGGGTGGGAGATCGGCGCAAGGCTCGGGTGGCGGTCGCAACTCGTAGGTGCCGTTCTTGTTTCGATGCACAACCCAGCCGTCATCGTGGATGCTGTGGTGGCAACTGGTGCACACCAGCACCAGGTTGTCGATGTCGGTGAGCCCGCCTCGGAACCATTCGACGATGTGATGCACTTCGCACCATGCCGCCGAACGGCCGCAGCCGATGCAATGCTTGTCCCGGACGATGAGAGCAGCCCGCTGTGCGTCGGTGGCCGAGCGGTGCTTGCGCCCCACCCAAAGCTGTTGGCCCTTGGTGTCGAACACGGCTGGCAAGATGTCGGCGTCACAAGCCAGCCGCAAAGCCTCAGAAATTGGCAAGGGGGTGCCGTCGAGCAGGCGGGCACCGGCCAGTTTCTGGTTCAAAGCGTCCCAATCGGCAGTGACGATCAGCGTGGTGCCCTGTGGCTTGCGATCTTCGGCTTCGGCGCAGACCAGATTTTCCAAAGCGTCGGCCAGGCGCTGGCCAAACGATGCCTGATCTTCCGCCGAATTGCCGCTGTTGTTTCGCAAACGGCGTTCTTCGTCGGCCAGCGCAGCCTCAATCCGGTTGCCGGCAACTGGGTCGAATCGGCCGTTCAAAATGAACATGCCGTCATCGGGCGACTTGAAAAAACCCAACTCCCGGCGCTGGCGCTGCTTGGCCATCAACGACTTGCTGTCGTCGCCCGACTGCTCGTGCTGGTGATCGCGCAACGTCCGGGAGAAGGTGCCGAAGTCCTCGCGTCGAGCCGCCTCCACCAGCACGGTTTCGTTGACCGGCCCCAAAGAAGCGGCCTTAGCGATCTGCTTGGCATGAGCCTCAGGAATCTCCCCCGCACCCAGAGCATCAAAGGTCTCAGGAACCTGCGAGAACTGGGAAGCCGTCTCCACCTCTCGGCGGGCCTGCTGCTTGGAGGCCTGTAGCTCTTCGAGGGCCACCCGGCGGGCCAAACCCTCGCCTCCCCGGCTGGCATACTCCCCCAAAGCGGCCGTCTTCATCGCAGCCAGCCGAGCCTCGGCTCGTTTGATCAGCCCCAGACGCTCCCGCAGCTCCAAAAGAGACAGCCCAGCCACGTCAACCGCCTCCGGCCATACCGCCCCCGACGGCCCGCAACCTCTCCGTTTCCCCTGTTCAAAGGGCCTAAACTCCATGCATGCAAGTATACCGACCCCAGTGACAACATTCATCCGAATAACCGCTCATAAACGAACAAAACCTGTAACACATTGGACTAGACCTGAACATAAGTAACAACACCCACAATCCCCCAAGAGTGATTCACCCTGTCTGTGTGGTGTAAAGCCGCTGGCCCAACAATGCTCTATGCTCAGCTTTAATCTGGGCCGAGCCCGGTTACGGTGCGTCCGTACCGCCCCGCCCGACCCGTGCCGCAGGGTATGTCTGGGCCGTCCTCTTGTCGATCCGATGGATAATTACGAACACGGGAATACACAGTGGCACGAATATGGCGTAGGCGGCCACTAGGCAGAGATCAAACACGACAGTCGGGACGTAGGTAGCTGCAAAGGCCAAGGTAACACCAACGCCAGAAGCGATTCTTCCCCGCATCGTCGTGGGAGTTCCCAGCCAGTCCCAACGACTGCGACTAGCCGTCCCGGTCACTCCCTCTCCTCCCAGTGCTCGTACCACCTAGGCTACGCCCCGTTCCACAGTACGTCGCGCGGCAAACCTCCCAGTAGGACCGAGGCGGCCAGCGTCGCGGCCACAAGCACTTTGATCTGCTTTGCCCGCGTCACACGCACAACGGTGCCAGCGGACCTATCGGACTCATGCCGTTCGTCCATCGCGAGAAGGCGCAGAATCGCTTGATTCGGTGCCTTCTCAAACGGAGAGTCGGTACATAGCCAAACGCCCCCGTAACATGGGCGAATGGTAGATCCGGCTTCGTCTGAGGAGCGCTCGGCGCTGCCTCCCAAGGGGGCGCGGTGGTTGGCCTTTGTGGCGATTTTGCTCGGGGGGCTGTGCGGGGGGCTGATCGGGTTTGCCTACATCGACCTCCAGTGCGAGGGCGACTGCGGCCTGTGGACCGGGCTCGGCGCTCTGGTGGGGGCGGTGGCCGGCGCGGTGGGCTTGGCCGTGGTGGCCATCTTGACCCTGCGGGCCATGGACGAGTGGCGCCGCTTCGGCGGTCGCCGCCAAGACCGGGGCACCTACTAGGCGCGATCCAGACTATTCAGGCCAGACTATTCGGGCCAGACTATTCGGGAGCCGAAGAGAGAGCGGCAACGGCTCGGTCTATGTCGGCGTCGTCCACGTCGAGATGGGTGACCAAGCGGACGACGCCGGGAGCCAGCAATCCGGCGTGGATTCCGGCCTGGCGGAGGTGGTCCAGCAGGCCTAGGGAATCGGGGTGGCGGAAGGCCACCACGTTGGTGAGCGGGCGTCCGCCAGCCGCTTCAGACTCGCCTAATCGGGCGCCGGGCCACCGCTCAGCAACCACGTCGCCCAACCGCTGGGCCCGGGCGTGGTCGTCGGCCAGCCGATCGATGTGATGCTCTAGGGCGAATAGCCCGCCGGCGGCGACCACCCCGGCCTGCCGCATGGCTCCGCCTAGCCGCCGCCGGTGCAGCCGAGCTTCGGTGACCAGATCGGCGGGCCCGGCTAGCAGCGAGCCTACCGGTGCCCCCAATCCCTTGGACACGCAAGACATGACGGTGGCCGCCGGGCTGGCCAACTCGGCGGCCGTGGTTCCCCTGGCCACTGCCGCGTTGAACAGGCGGGCACCGTCCAGATGCACGGGCGGCCCCAGCGCGGCAATCGCCCCCAACTCCTCGGCACCGATGGCAAGACCTCCCGACGCCAAATGGGTGTTCTCGAGGCAGATCAGCGACACCGGAGGCCAAAAACCGCCGTTTCCAGCCGCCACTGCCTCGGCCGCCGCATCGGCATCCAGCACTCCGCCGACATCATCCACGGCGTAGATCTGAAAGGCGTTGTTCATCCCGGCTGCACCGCTCTCGTAAGACATCAAGTGCTGCCGCCGGCCCACCACCACATTGCTTCCCGACGTTCCGTGCAACCGCAGGGCGATCTGGTTGCCCATCGTGCCCGACGGCACATAGACCGCGGCGGGCTTGTCAACGAGTTCGGCAAACCGCTCCTCCAAGCGATTGACCGTTGGGTCCTCCCCGTAGCGGTCATCCCCAACCGGCGCGGTGGCCATGGCCTGCCTCATGGGCTCGGTCGGCTGGGTCAGCGTGTCCGACCGAAGATCAACCACTCCGCGAGAAACCATCCCCATCAGCGTAGAGTTCAGCTGTGTCAGAACCTGAACCATCTCCAATGCCAGGGACTCCTGCGTGGGACTACCTGGAGAAGCTGGCCGCCGAAGCCGCCGAAGTAGCGGCATCTCTGCTGCGAGCCGAGACCGGTGCGAAGCGCCAGATCACGGCCAAGTCATCGCGCACCGACTTGGTGACCGACATGGACGTGGCCTGCGAGGCCGCCATTGTCGAATTCCTGACCGCTCATCGGCCCGATGACGGGGTGATGGGAGAAGAGGGCTCGGGTCGCGACGGCACCAGCGGAGTGCGCTGGATCATCGACCCCATCGATGGAACGGTGAACTTCGTCTACGGCCACGTCGGATTCGGAGTGTCGGTGGCCGCCGAAGTAGACGGCCAAGTGGTGGCCGGCGCGGTGGTCGATCCTGTGCTCAACGAAACCTTCACCGCCCACCGAGGAGGAGGGGCCCGGCGCAACGGAGATCCAACCACCGTCCGGCCCGACGGCGACCCTGCGCTGGCCCTGGTGGCCACCGGGTTCTCCTACGCCCACGAGCGGCGCCCCCGCCAAGCCGAGATCCTCGGGCAGCTGCTGCCCCTCATCGGCGACATCCGGCGAGTGGGTGGGGCGGCGGTCGACCTCTGCACCGTGGCCTGCGGCCGAGTGGACGCCTTTTTCGAGGTGGGGCTCAACCCGTGGGACTACGCCGCCGGGGCGCTCATTGCCGAAGAGGCCGGTGCGGTTGTGCAAGACCTGAATGGCGGCCCTCCGAGCAGCGATTTCGTGTTCGCGGCTTCTCCGGGAGTGGCCGACACCCTGCTGAAACTGCTGCGGGACGCCGAGGCCGACCAAATATAGGCGTCCCTGCCACGCATTTGGGCCGAAAATCGGGCACCATTCAAGGGTGGAAACCCGCATCTTGGCCATTGAGGACGACGAGAGGATTCGTACCGCGGTCCGTCTGGCCCTCGAAGACGAGGGCTGGGACGTTCAAGAAGCAGCCAACGGACAGGAGGCGTTCACGGCGTTCTCCGAGACGCCCGCCGATGTGGTGCTCATCGACATCATGCTTCCCGACATCGACGGGTTCGAGGTGTGCCGCACGTTGCGCCGCACCAGCGACGTGCCCATCATCATGGTCACCGCCCGAGCCGACACCCATGACGTGGTGGCCGGATTGGAGGCGGGGGCCGACGACTATCTGACCAAGCCCTTCGCTCCCAAGGAGCTCTCCGCCCGGATCCGCGCCCTGCTGCGCCGAGTGCGAATCACCGACACCGCCATGAGCGATCTCCGGTTCGGCCAACTGGAGATCATGCCCGAGCAGGGGATGGTGACCGTCAGCGGCGAAGAGGCCCACCTCACCAAGACTGAGTTCCGACTCCTGGTCGAGTTGGCCACCAATTCCGGCAAAGTACTCAGCCGAGAGGTGCTCCTCGAGCGGGTGTGGGATCTTGGGTACTTCGGCGACGGCCGTTTGGTGGACGTGCACATTCGGCGGCTCCGCACCAAGATCGAGACCGATCCGGCCAACCCGCGCTACGTGGTCACCGTCCGCGGCCTGGGGTACAAGCTCCAGGCATAGGGACGAAGCTGATGCAGGCGCGGCCGGGACCCCGCTCCCGCATTTGGCACCGAGCGGGCTACCGGGCCCGGCGGCTCGGGCTTCGCACCCGGATCATCTTGGCCTTCGTGTTCAGCACCCTTTTGCTGTCGGCCCTGCTCAGCGTGACCGTATTTGCCCTGACCCGCCAGAATTTGCTCAACGGGCGAGAGAACGACGCCCTGGCCACGGTGGGGTTCAACGCCTCCACGGTCAGCCGCCGCCTCAATCCCGACATCGAGTCGGAAGCCCTCCAGAACTTGATCAGCACGCTGGCCACACCGGAAGGCTCCCGCCCGGTTCTTCGGGTGGGCGGCGACTGGTTCCAACAGTCCTTCGAGTTCGAGTCGGGCGACATCGACGAGAGCCTGCGCCGCACGGTGGAAGGCGGGAGGCCGGCCCAGATGCGCTACCGGGTCAGGGGCAAACCATTCTTGGTGGTGGGCATCCCCATCCCCGACCGCAACGCCTCCTACTACGAGGCCACCCCGCTAGACGAGATTGAGGACACCCTGGGGTCACTGGGAATCATCCTGGCCAGCGCGGGCGCCGGGGTGACCCTGGCGTCGGCCGGAGTCGGCTCTTGGGCCAGCCGCCGCCTGCTACGCCCACTGGTAAGCATCGGTGAAGCCGCTCAATCCATCGCCCAGGGGGATCTCAGCACTCGTCTGGAGGCCGGGGCCGCCCGAGAGTTGGCCGCGCTCACCGACTCATTCAACGACATGGTGGGCGCCCTCCAAACTCGAATTGCCCAAGACGAGCGGTTCGCCTCTGAAGTAAGCCATGAACTGCGCTCGCCCCTAATGACCCTCTCCGCCTCGGTGGAGGTCATGAACACCCGCCGGGCCGAACTGCCCGAGCGGGCTCGAACCGCGCTGGACCTGCTGACCGAAGACGTCAACCGATTCGAGCACCTCGTAGAGGACCTGCTGGAAATCTCCCGATTCGATGTAGGCACCGCGGAGCTGGATCTCGACACATTCAACTTGCTCGAGTTCGTTGAGAACGCAGTGTCGGCCACCAGCCCGGTGGACATCCCCATCCACTGCGATCCAGCCACCGCACTTGTGCGGGTCCAAGCCGACAAGCGCCGGCTGATGCAGGTCATCGACAATCTCTTGACCAATTCTCAAAAATACGCTCGGGGCGCCACCGGCATCTTCCTCCGGCATCAGGGAGAGAACATCGAGATCGTCGTGGAAGACGCCGGGCCGGGCGTTTCCGCCGACGAGCGGGAACACATTTTCGACCGGTTCTCCCGAGGCCGGGAAGCCGGCGAGCGAGGGGTCAGCACCGGAGTGGGCTTGGGCTTGGCGCTGGTAGCCGAGCATGTGCGTCTTCACCAGGGTCGAGTTTGGTGTGAGGACCGGATAGACGGCCTCCCTGGTGCCCGCTTCGTCGTCCACCTGCCCATCGCAGTCGTATGACTCCCCCAGCGGCACTCTGGCGCTTCTGGGCAGGCTTGGCCGCAGCCGTGCTCTTGGCCGCAGCCTGCTCGGTGCCCGAGGACAGCCGACCCCGAGCGCTGGACTACTCGCTACTCCCCGATGACCTGGTGGCAGCTACCGCCACTCCAGAGCCGACTCCGCTGGTCACCCAGGAGGTGCTCATCTACCTGATCGACGAGAACAACCTGCTGTCCGCGGTAGCCCGCGACGTAGCCAGCCCGGCCCGCCCCATCACGGTGCTGGAGGCCCTGTTCTCCGCGCCCAACGAAGCGGAGTCCGAACTAGCCTTGTCCACCGCCTTGCCGGCCGACGTCGAAGTGGCCTCCGTCGACATCGACCAGGCCAACGACCTCGTCACCGTGGCCCTGGAATCAGAGGTCTTCGAAGAGCGCATCGAAGGTGAGAACCGCCAGCTGGCTGTGGCCCAGTTGGTGTTCACGGCCACCGAGACCACCGGAACCGCCCGCTTCTCCTTGTTGCTGAACGGCAACCCGGTGCCGCTTCCCACCGACAATGGCGAGAGCGACGTTCCGGTGACCCGCGGCGGCTTCCAGTCGGTCGACCCCGACTACCAGCCCGAACCCACGCCTGAACCCACACCGACCGAGACCCTGACACCCACCGAACCCCCCACGCCCACCGCGCCGCCCGAGACGCCGACGCCGACAGCAACGCCCACCGCCACAGCGACTCCTACCCCCGAGCCCACGCCCACGCTGCCACCCGGGCTTCCGCCAGATTTCACCCTTGACCTCTCCTGAGGCCGCGACCCCGATGGCGAGTTTCAACTAGGGAAAGAACGCCTTGGCCACGTCATAGAGGGCGGGGCTGACCGGTTTCAGCTCGGCCACCGCATCGGCCAATCGCACCCGGGCCATTTCCCCGCCGCGGAAGGCCACCATCGATCCCCAATCCCCGTCGTGGACGGCGTCGATGGCCGCGATGCCGTACCGCGAGCACAGAACCCGATCCAGAGCGGAGGGGGTGCCGCCCCGCTGGACGTGGCCCAATACCGTCACCCGGGTGTCAAAACCGGTGCGGGCCTCGATCTCGGTGGCCACCAACTGGCCGATCCCCCCCAGCCGGGCATGGCCGAACTGATCGATCTCCGGTTCGGGCATCTCCAAGGTCCCCTCTTTGGGCCGGGCACCCTCGGCCACCACCACAATGGACGCCCATCGGCCCCGCTGATGGCGCCGGGTGATGGCCTCGGCAACCGAGTCGATATCGAAGGGCTCCTCGGGAATTAGCGTAAGCGTGGCTCCTCCAGCGATACCCGCCCAGGTGGCTATATGACCCACATGGCGGCCCATCACCTCCACAACAATCACCCGATCGTGCGACTCGGCGGTGGTATGCAGTCGGTCGATAGCCGCGGTGGCTACCCCCACCGCGGTGTCGAAACCAAATGTGAGCTCGGTGAGACCGATGTCGTTGTCGATGGTCTTGGGAACACCCACGACGTTGGCCGCTCCGGCCTCATTGACCCCGACGCCCGCCGACAAAGTGCCCTCACCACCGATGACGATCAAAGCGTCGGCGCCCGTCGCCCCAATGGTCGACCGCACCCGCTCGATCCCGTCCTCGTACATCCGGGGCGACATCCGAGAAGTGCCCAAAACGGTGCCCCCTCGGGGCAGAGTGCCCCGCATCCGCTCCACATCCAACTCGATGAAGTCGCCCTCGAGGACCCCGCGCCAGCCATCAAGAAAGCCGAGCACGGTGTCGCCGTAATGGCGCTCGGCCTTGCGCACGATGGCCCGTATCACCGCATTCAGTCCGGGGCAGTCACCGCCTCCGGTCAGCACGCCGACTCTCATGGGGGCCTAGCCCGCTAACCCAGCTTGGCCAGTGATTGGCGGAGCTGGCGGACGGCCTGTGCCGTTCGCTGCTCATTCTCGATGAGGGCGAACCGCACATGGCCCTCTCCACCGGGGCCGAAACCAACGCCGGGAGACACCGCCACCCGGGCGTCGCGAACCAGCCAGGAGGCGAATTCCACCGACCCCATCTCCCGGTAGGGCTCGGGGATTTTGGCCCACACGAACATTGTCCCTTTGGGAGGCTCCACATCCCAGCCCATGCGGTTCAGCCCTGAACAAAGGGCGTCTCGGCGGCTCTGGTAGATGTCGCACACCTCTTTGGGAAAGCCGGGAGCCTCGTTCAGGGTCACCGTGGCGGCAATTTGAATGGGCTGAAAGGTGCCGTAGTCCAAATAGGACTTCAGCTTGGCCAACGCCGCCACCACCTGGGGATTTCCCACCATGAACGCCACCCGCCAACCGGCCATGGAGAAAGACTTGGTCATGGAGTAGAGCTCTACGGCCACATCCTTGGCCCCCTCGACCTGCATGATCGACGGCGGCAAATAGCCGTCGTACCCCAAGTCGGCATAGGCGAAATCGTGGACCAACAGCACATCATGCTCTTTGGCGAAGGCCACGACTCCGGCCATGAACTCCAAGTCCACGCAGGCGGTGGTGGGATTGTGAGGAAACGACAGCACAATGATGCGGGGCTTGGGCCAGGAGTACTGCCACCGCTCCTGCATGGTGCCGAAGAAGTCGGTCCCGGTACTGAGCGGAATCTCCCGCACCTCGGCGCCGGTGAACAGCGGGGCATACAGATGTATCGGATAAGACGGCGACGGGACTAGGGCGGCGTCTCCGGGTTGCAGCAGGGTCCACATGAGGTGGGAGAACCCCTCCTTGGCCCCGATGGTGTTGATCACCTCGGTATCGGGATCGAGATACACCCCGAACCGCCGGGCGTAGTACCCGGCAACAGCCTCGCGCAGCTTGGGGATTCCCCGGCTGGCCGAATAGCGGTGATTGCGGGGGTTGTGAGCGGCCTCCGCCAGCTTTTCCACCGCGATATCGGGCGACGGAAGGTCGGGGTTGCCAAACCCCAGGTCGATGATGTCGTGACCGGCTCGGCGGCCCTCCACCTTCAGGTCGTTGATGATGGTGAAGACATACGGGGGCAGGTTGTTGATGCGGCGAAACTCCACGGATTCAATCTACATTCCAAAAGGTGGATTTAAATGGGTTTATCTAGCTGGGTTTCCCGGCACCGGACTCGGCTCGGCGGCGAAGGTCTTCCAGAGCAGTTCGCATGACACGAGCTTCGGCTCGGCGCTTCACAAAGCCGGGCAGAGGCATCACCATCTGGACGGCGAGGTGATAGGTGACCTCGGTGCGATCCGGCTCGCCCGAGACCGGGTTGAAGCAATACTCCCCGTCGAGACGCCGGGTCAGATCGCCTTGCACCAAACGCCATGACACCCGCAGCGGGTTGGACCCGTAGTAGTACTCCAGCAGGTAGTTGGTGCTGCGGCCCATGGCCGCGGCCCGAAACGACACCAAACCGCCCCGGCCATCGTCGTCCCGTCGGATCACC
>JAJDTA010000036.1 GCA_022827405.1 Acidimicrobiia bacterium | reverse complement strand
GGTAGAAGCCTTCGCCGCCTGCTTCGACACCGAAGACGCCCACACCGGCGTAGCCAGCTTCCTAGAAAACGGCCCCGGCAAAGCAGAGTTCACCGGTTCGTAATCGTCAGGCTCACTGGACAGGGTTGGCGTCGGGGGCGGCTAGGGCTTGTTCTTCGGGGGGTGTGGGGCCGAATTTGCGCCAGAGCCAGCCGAGGGCGGCGCCGATCACGATCATGAGTACCCCGATGAGCGCCATGTCAATAAGCCGGCCGCTCAGGTCGCCCAGCAGGGCTTCGTGGATCGACTGGGCCGCTCGCACGGTGTCGGTGTTGTCGATGAGCACGGCCAGAAGCGCCCGGGTGCCGTAGATTCCCACCCCCAGGATGCCGGCCATGGCGACGATGCCGGCGCCGATGCTCCACAGCACCCGAGTGCGAGACGGCGCTATCAACAAAGCGCCGAGGCCGCACAGCAGGATCAGGGTGATGGTGGAGGACCGCCGGTCTTGGAGCTGGCCGAGGAATTCCCAGAATCGGTCGCCCGGCTCGGAGCGCTGGAGCACGGTCACCACCCCGGCGTCGGCCGGCGGCGTCACCGTGCCCAGAAAGGCCAGCTCTTCATTGGCCACGATCTCGTCCAACGCCTGATTGAAGATCGGTCCCAAATCGACCTCGACACTCCGGATGGGTGGGTTGGCCACCAGGGTGCCTCCCATTACAGCCAGCACATCGCCATGAGCCTGGCGCACTGCCCTTTCCAAAAGACCGTTGTTGTCCGCACTGGTAAGCAGCTCGCCCACCACCGCGGGGACCTCCTGCTGGATGATCTGCTGGGCGCCGGCCGATCCTGCGGGGGTGACCGGCAGATCGGCCATCTCCACGGTGGTGGCGATGAATGACGCCGCCACCACTTTGTGCACGTCTTCGTCGTCGAAGATGCCGGCGAGCTCCTCGGTGAAGCGATCCTCGTCGAACACCACCAGATCGGCGTATGTGGTGAGCGCGGAGAACCCCGATCCGAACACCACGATCAACAGCAACAGCACGGCCACGGCCTCGCGCACCGTTCGGGAGGTGACGCTGCGCCAAGAGCGCACCAATTGCTGGAAATAGTCCTCCACTGTGTTCAGTCTGCCCGTCTCCAGTTGGTTCTTCACGCCACCCTCGACGAAGGGTGGCGGAACGGGCTAGCCGAACAGCGGGCTGACCGAAGAAACCTCGTACTTCTTCCCGTCCATCCCGGTGATGCCCAATTCGCTAATCGCCGCGCCGAATGCCGCGATATGCGGGGCGGTGAAGTGGGCGCCCAGCACCTCTTCACTCTCCCAGATCTCGAAAAAGCGGATCTTGCCCGGCGCTTCCACCGAAAAGACATACTCGATGTTGCCGTCCTCGGCCCGGGAAGCGGCGGCCATCTCGTTGGCGGCCGCCATGAACGCCTCGGTGTTTTCGGGGGGAAGGGAGCCAGTGCCGGCTATGACGATCATGGAATCTCCTCAGAGTGGTGATGAGCGGTCACAGCGTAGCCAGGGGGGCTGCGAAAAACGCGATCGGGCAGGTTGCCGGTGCCGATGCCGCTAACCGAACAGCGGGCCGACCGAGGAGACCTCGTACTTCTTCCCGTCCATCCCGGCCATGCCCAGTTCGCTGACCGCGCCCTGGAACGCACCAAAGTGGGGACCGGCGAATTGAGCCATCATGGCTTCCTCGGTCTCCCAGATCTCCAAGAAGCGGAATACGCCGGGGGATTGCATCGAGATGCAGTAGTCGATGTTGCCGTCCAGGGTTCGCGACGCCGCGGAGACTTCGGCGGCCGCGACCATGAATGCCTCGGTGTTCTCGGGGGGAACGGACACGGAACCAGCAACGACGATCATCAAAGCTCCTCAGGGTGTGGCAGCCGGCCACACAGTAGCCATTGGGGAAGTGGGCCAACGGATCGCCCGCTGACAAGAGTGCGTCGAGCAGCGGTCACCTAGAGTGGCGGTCGAATGCTGCCGTTCGATCCCATCGGTGAGGCCCGGCGCAACTGGGAGGCCAACAACTGGCGAGCGGTTGACGCCATGTCAGCGGCCACGTCGATCACCCGCGCCCACCAGCTGGTGATCGGACGGATCAACGAAGCCCTTGCGCCGTTCGACCTGACCTTCTCCCGATTCGAGGCCCTCGCCCTGCTCCATTTCTCCCGACGCGGTTCGCTTCCGCTGGGGAAGATGGGCGATCGGCTGATGGTCCATCCCACCAGCGTCACCAACGCCATCGACCGCTTGGAGCGCGACGGACTGGTTCGACGGGTGCCCCACACCGACGACCGCCGCACCGTGCTGGCCGAGATCACTGAGGAGGGCCGCCGGGTGGTAGCCAAAGCCGCCGATGCGCTGGCCGACATCGAATTTGGCCTGGCCCGACTGTCGGCGGACACGCTGGGTGCCCTGGACGATGCCATCCGCACGCTCCGCCAAGATGCGGGAGACTTCGCCGAGTAGCCCGATGACCGGCCTGGACATCCGACCGCTGACCTCCGACATCGGGGCTGAGATCCACGGCGTGGATCTGCGCGAGGAGCTAGACGACGCGGTGGTGGCCGCCATCCGCCAGGCGCTGCTCGACCATTTGGTGGTGTTCTTCCGCGACCAGTCCATCACTCCCGACCAGCACCTGGCCTTCGCCCAGCGCTTCGGCCCCATCAACGTGGCTCCGTTCGGCCCCAAGCTGGACACCCACCCAGCCATAACCGTGCTAGACCAGGTGGCTCCGGTGGGCGGTTTGGCCGCCCGATGGCACAGCGACAACACCTACATGCCCAACCCCCCGCTCGGTTCCGTTCTCCGGGCGGTGGAATTGCCCGAGGTGGGCGGCGACACCTGCTTCGCCAACATGTACAAGGCCTACGAAGCACTGTCAGAGCCGATGAGGGAGTTGGTCGACGGCCTGGACGCAGGCCACGACCTTACCTACACCCTCACCCGGGCCATCGACGAGGGCTTCGCGAAAGAGCACTTGGAGCCGATGCAAGCTGAATACCCGGAGCTGATTCGCCCAGTGGTACGGGTCCATCCTGAGACCGGGCGGCGGGCACTGTTCGTGAACAGCAACTTCACCACCCGCCTGGTAGGAGTGACCGAGGCCGAGAGCGACGTGCTGCTGGGGTTCTTGTTGAACCACGTACGCTCGCCCGAGTTCCAGTGCCGCTTCCGCTGGGCCACCGATTCCATTGCCTTCTGGGACAACCGGGCTGTGCAGCACTTTGCCGTGCCCGACTACACCGAGCGCCGCCTCATGCACCGGGTCACGGTAGAGGAGTGGGACTAGCCGCTAGACGGTGAAAGCGCCGTCGATGTCGAAATGGGCCGACCGTCAAATGGTGAACGCGCCGTCGATGTCGAGCTTTTGGCCGCTGATGTAGTTGGCGGCGTCAGAGGCCAAAAAACAGGCGGCCTCGGCGATGTCGACGGCCTTGCCGAAACGGCCCAAGGGGATGTTGGTGCGGGCCACCTCTAGGGCCCGCTCGTCCAGATCGCCGTCGGCCATGAGCCGGGCGGCCATGCCGTCCTCCAGCATGCCTGGCCCAACGCAGTTGGCCCGGATCCCGAAGCGGCCCTCTTCCACGGCCACCGCCCGCATGAGCGACTCCACTGCGCCCTTGGGGATCGACGACAGTGCGTCCCGCTTGGGGAACACGGTGGTGGCCGCGGTAGTGACGTACACGATGCTTCCGCCCGAGACCCGCAGATGGGGCAACCCAGCGACGGTCAGGTTGAATGCACCGATCACATCGGCCTCGATCTGGCTGGCGAACAGGGCGGGATCGGTTTGCGACAGGTACATCTGGGGCACGTGGGGTCCAGCCGCGCCCACCACGGTGTGCAGCCCGCCTAAACGCTCAGCGGCCTCGTCGGTGAACGCCCGCAACGCATCGGCATCTTCCAGCGCAGGGTTTCCCATATGCGCATCCCCACCGGCGGCCCGCACCGCGGCGGCCACCGTTTCAGCGGCCTCGGCGTTCGACCGGTAGGTGAAGGCCACCGAACAGCCCCGCTGGGCCAGCATCTCGGAGATGGCAGCGCCGATGCCACCACTGCCCCCGGTGACCAGCGCCCCGCCAGCCCGGCCAGAGAAATCACTCATGGCCAGCAACCCTAGGGCCGCAGGCTGTGGGGTCGGCTAGTTCCAGGTCACGTCCAACGGCAGGTGCTCGTGGCGACGGACGAAGACGCTCTTCTCCCATCGGGGCGGGTCATCGTCGGCCAGGGTGAACCAAGAGCTCTCTTGGAGAAGCCGCTCGAGCGAGCAGAGGGTTTCCAAGCGGGCCAGCGGCGCGCCCACGCAGTGGTGAATGCCCCGGCCGAAGGCTAGATGGCTGCGGGGGATGCGACGATCCAACACCACCTCGTCGGGCCGTTCATGCTCCGCGGGATCGCGATTGGCCGACGACCACAGTAGGAACGCGGTGGTGCCGGCCTTGAGGGTGACGCCCCCCAGCTCGCAATCGTGCTTGACCTGGCGGTAGTGGCCTCGGAACGGAGACTCCAGCCGCACGGCCTCTTCGATGAAGTTCTCCAAGAGGCTGTGGTCGGCCCGAATCTGCTCTTGAAGGTCGGGGTCATCGGCCAGCATTCGCACCGCATTGCCGATCAGCGACGCGGTGGATTCACCTCCGGCACCCAGCAACACGGTGAGGGTGCCGATGGCATGGGACACGTCCAGATCGCCGGTGGCCACCGCCTTGGCGCACACGCCGACGAGGTCGTCGCCGGGATCTTCGCCGGCTTCTATCAGCTTCTCGAAAAGGAAGCCGCCGGCCCCGATCGTCTCCTCGGTGACGGCCGCAATGGACTCCCGAGTGATGAAACCAGCTAGCAGCAGGCCGCCGTGAAGCGCCCACTTCATCACATTGGGCCAGTCTTCATCGGGCAGCCCGATTAACCGTCCGATGACCCGGGCAGGCACGGGATGGGCCACGGTATACGCCCACTCCACCCGGCTCCCCTGGGAACGGGCCACTGCGAACTGCTCGTCGATGAATGCCTCGATCTCGGGCCGCATGGCCTCCATGCGCTTGGCCACCAGTTCGGGAAACACCACGCTGCGATGAACCGTGTGCTCAGGCGGGTCGGCGGTGGCCAGGGTGGTCGTGCCTTCGCCGAATTGCTCGGTGCGAAACAGCGCGGGCTTGCCATTGTCATCGGTGATCAACAGAACGTCGAGGTGATTGGAGAAATCGTCGATCCGGCGGAGGGCATCCACGATCAGGTCATGAGTGGCCACAAAGGCTAAGTCGAGCCCCGGCACCAGCCATACCGGATGCTCTCGACGGAGCCTTTCGTAGAAGGGATAGGGATCAGCCCAGACTTCCGGATCGATCACCGTTCCAGCTTCCAAGGCAACGGAGGAAGACGCGGCGGCGTTCATGCTAAATACTGGCACAAGACCAGTGATCGGGGCGGCCCGCCTCGGCTGATTGACGGCTGATTTGGGAGAGTAGGGCCATGACCGATTTCTTCTACGAGCGAGACGCCGATCTCGCCGCTCTGGACGGCCAGCAGGTGGCGGTGGTCGGCTATGGCAACCAAGGGCGGCCATGGGCGCTCAACATGCGGGACTCGGGCCTGTCGGTGTCGGTGCATGTGCGGGCCGACGAGACCCGAGAGCAGGCCATCGCCGACGGGTTCGATGCCGGAGACATCGCCGATGCCTCGTCGGCCGACGTCATCTGCGTGCTGATCCCCGACGACTCCATACCCCACTTGGGCTTGGCCCCGAGGCCCGATGCGCTCACCATTGTGGCCAGCGGCTACACCCTGGCCTTCGACCGGTTCACCCCCGACGGCGACATCGCCATGGTCGCCCCCCGAATGCTGGGTCCCGAGGTGCGGCGCTGCTATGAGGAAGGGGTTGGCTTCATCACTGCGGTCGGAGTGCATCGTGATGCCACCGGCACCGCCCAGTCCCGGATGCTGGCGGTGGCCCAAGCCATTGGCGGGCTGCGCCAGGGGGCCATCGAAATGACCCCCCTTCAGGAGGCGGTGCTGGATTTGGCCGTCGAGCAGCTCCTGTCACCGGTGCTGACCCATGTGAACACGAATTTTGTGCTCGTGATGCTGGAGCTGGGCATTCCGCTGGAGGCCATCACCACCGAGCTGTTCTTCTCCGGCGAGGTGGAGCGCAACTACCGGCTGCTGCGAGAGACGGGCTTCGTGGCCCAACTCGACCACCACTCCCCGGCCAGCCAATACGGCCAGCTCTCCCGGCGGGGCCGGTTCGACCACATCGACGTGGCCACCACCATGCGAGAGCTGGTTGAAGACATCACCTCAGGCCGGTTCGCCGATGAGTGGGATGCCGAATCGGCCGCTGGCGCGCCCCAACTGGCCGAGCTGCGCAACCAGCACGCCGGGGAGCTGATAAAGGCTGTGGAAGACGATTTGCGAGCCAAGCTAGGGCCCAACGCCGGCTCCGCGCCCAGGGAGTGAGCACCAAGTCCCAATTCACTGACCGGCGCCAGCACTTTCAGGATTGGCCCAACTATCGCTGGGCGGTGCTCGGTCTCACCATGGCCGGGATCGCCTCGACCAGCTTCCCGATCACCGTGCTTTCGGCTTCGCTGCCCGAGATTGCCGGCGATCTCACCACCACGGAGAGCGCGGTGAGCTGGGTGCAGACCGCTCCGCTGATCGCCATGGCCATGGGCACGCCCATCGCCGGCAAGGTGGGCGATCTGTACGGCCACCGCAGGCTGTACTTGTGGGGGTACGCGTTGGCCACCGGTCTTGCCGTGCTGACCGGGCTGGCGTGGGATGTTGGCTCGCTGGTGGCGATGCGAACGCTGGGCCAGTTTTTCGGGGCAGCCACCCTGCCGGCGTCCATGGCCATCATCATGACGGTGTTCGCCCGGCGGGAGCGGGCGCTGGCTCTGGGCTACTGGTCGGCGGTCACCGCCATGTCGCCGGCCATCGGGGTGACGTTCGGCGGATTCATGGTGGACGCCTTCGGTTGGCGGACCATCTTCTTCATTCAGGCGGTGCCGTCGATGATCGCTCTGTTGGCTGCCATACCGCTGTTGCCCGACACCGCCCGCAAACCCGAGGTGCGCTTCGACATCGGCGGCGCAGCCAGCCTCGGAGTGGCGGTGGCCGGCCTGCTCATGGCCATCAACCGAGGTCCGGAATGGGGTTGGGGCCATCCGCTGGTAGTGGCTGGCCTGGCGGTCGGTCCCACAGCCCTGATGGCGTTTGCCGCCATCGAGCGCCACACTGCCGACCCGCTCTTTCCCCTGGACTTTCTTCGCCGACGGGGATTCGTCATCCCCAATCTGGTCACGTTCTTGGGCCATATGGCCTACATGGGCACATTCGTTGTCGCCCCCTTCATGCTGGAGGGCGCCTTCGGGATTACCGATGTCAGCCGCATCTCGGCAGCCCTCATCGCCCGACCGGTGGGATTCAGCGCGGGGGCGTGGTACGCCGGACGGGTGGATTCTCGTTGGGGCGGGAGGACGATCATGGTTGCTGGGGCGGTGATCATGGCAGTGGCCCTGGCCGGGACCGGGGCATCCATCCTCGCTGGTTGGCTGGCCGGAGTGATCGTGCTGTTGTTCGTGGCCGGAGTGGGCCAGGGCGCCATTCGACCGGCCGCAGTGGCTGGCGTGGCCAACTCGGTGGACGATGCCGACCTCGGAGTGGCCTCGGGTGCCTTGCAGATGATCGGCCACATCGGAGCAGCCACCGGCATCACCATCATGATCACGGTGCTGGGGTCGAGCGACTCATCCGAGCGGTATTTCGCCATCTTCTTGCTGTCCGCGGCCATCGCCTTGATGTCGGCCTTCTCGGCCCGGTGGTCGCCGAAGCTGAGGACCTCTAGGTGAGCGGAGGGAGGTCGCCGAAGTCGATGGTGAAGGGCATGTCGGGCTCGGGCTCGTCGTCTTCCTGCTGAATCTCTACCCGAACCTTCTCGGGCTCCAAGATCTCCCCTAGGGCCACCATGGCCGCGCCGATGGCCGAGCCGCCCGCCGAGCCGGTGACTTTCCGAATCAGCCCCTCTGGCGGCTGATAGTCGCGAGGGTCAGACCACTGGAACTCCAGATCCTCGGCATCTCCGGGCTCGGACCCTGCCGCCAGATTCTCGGAACCTCCGGGTTCTGAACCAGCCGCCAGTTCCTCGGCATTTTCTGGCTCAGGCATCCTTCAATTGTACCGATTTAGGCGGTGGCTGCCTCGGGGAGAGCCCCGCTCAGAATCTCGTAGGCCACCCGCTCTGACTTGAACCGGGCCCGGCCGCCAGTGAGCGACCGCAGCTCGATGGCGTAGCGAACCAACTCCGCCTCTGGGACGATGGCGTGGATCACCTGCTCGCCCCACGGTCCGGCGTCGGTGCCCTGCACCTGGCCCCGCCGGGAAGACAGGTCGCCCATCACGTCGCCCTGGTATTCGGGGGCCACGGTGATTTCCACCCGGGCCATGGGCTCCAGCACCACGGGATTGGCCTGGGCGAAGGCCGCACTGAACGCCAGCTTGCCGGCCATGTTGAAACTGAACTCCGACGAGTCAACCGAGTGGTGCTTGCCGTCGTACACCGTGGCCTTGACGTCCACGATGGGGAACCCCAATTCGCCTCCGTCGGCCATGGCATCGCGGATGCCAGCCTCCACTGCGGGAATGTACGACCGGGGGATGGCGCCGCCGCTGATGGCGTCCACGAACTCGAATCCGCTGCCCCGGGGCATGGGCTCGATCCGCACGTAGGCCACCCCGAACTGGCCGTGCCCGCCGGACTGCTTCTTGTGCTTGCCCTCGGCGTCGCCGTTGCCGGTCACGGTCTGGCGGTAGGGAACCCGCAGATCCTCGGTCTCCACCTCGATGCCCATTCGGTCGAGGCGGGCGATGGCCAGCCGCAGATGGGCCTCGCCCAGGCCCCACAGCAGGGTCTGGTGGGTCTCCTCGTTGCGCTCCAGAATCAACGACGGGTCTTCGTCAGTGAGCCGTCGTAACCCGGTGCCCAGCTTGTCCTCGGCGGCCCGGGTCTTGGGCAGCAGCCCGTAGGCCAGCACCGGCTCGGGCCAGGCCTCGAGCTGGACAACGGCTCGGCCGGCGTTGGTAAGGGTGTCACAGGTGCGGGTCTGCTGAAGCTTGGTGACCCCGCCGATGTCACCGGCGGAGATGGCATCGATGTCTTGTTGCTTGCCGCCCACCAGGCTGATCAGACCTCGGAGCCGCTCGCTGTCGCCGGTGGTGGAATTGGTGAGGTTGTCGTCGCGGCGGATGGTGCCCGAGAGCACCCGGAACAGCGAGATCTGGCCCACGTAGTCGTCGCTGATGGTCTTGAACACGCAGGCGAGCTGATCGCCGCCGGGGTCGCAGGCCGGCTCGGTGTCGATGTCGCTCATGGTGACGGTCATGGTCCGGGTGGTGGGGGGCGGGCCGATTTCAACAAGGAAGTTGGCCAGGCGGTCCACCGCGATGGGACCGGTGGCCGAGCCGCATACCACGGGGAACACCGAGCCGTCGGCCACGCCCCGTCCGAGCACCACCTCGAGCTCGGCCGGGCTGGGGATGTTGCCCTCGAAGTACTGCTCCAGCATGTCGTCGTCGGCCACCACGATGTTCTCCACGAGCTGCTCGTGGACCTCAGCCTCCTGCTCCTCCATCTCCTCGGGGATCTCGGCCTCCTCAGCCGCGCCGCTGTCGTAGATGTAGGCCTTGTCGGTGAGCAGATCGGCGATGCCGTGAAAGCTCGGGCCGGTGCCGATGGGCAGCTCCAAGGGGGCCACTCCGGTGCCGAAGGCATCTTGCAGCTCCGAGAGCACGTTGTCGAAGCTGGCGTGCTCCCGGTCGAGCTTGTTGACGAACACGATGCGGGGCAGGCCGGCGTCGGCCGCCTGGCGCCAGATGGCGGTGGTGCGATGGTCCACTCCACTGGAGGCGTCGATCACGAACACCAGCAGGTCGGCCACCTGGAGGGCGGCGTGTAGTTCGCCGGCGTAGTCGGGGGCGCCGGGGGTGTCGAGCAGGTTGATCTTGTGGCCGTGCCATTCGAAGCTGGCCAGGGCCAGCGACTGGCTGTGGGTGGCGGCCTTCTCCTCGGGGCTGAAGTCGCACACCGTGGTGCCTTCTTCCACCCGGCCTGTGCGGTCAATGACCCCGGCCCGGTACAGCATCGCCTCAGCCAGCGTGGTCTTCCCTGATCCTTGCGACCCCACCAGCGCGACGTTGCGGATCTTCTCCGGTGCGACAGCCATCGATATCCCCCTAATGGATTCTGGGTTCGTTCAGCAGTAGGCCGCTGAGCCTACCTGCCAACCGCGGGTTGGTTCCTATGGAGAGGCTGCTACTCGTCTTCGCTGGCGGAGTCGTCCTCCGTTTCTGGGTCCGGGGGCCGCGGCACGTCGATCAGGCTGCTGCGGTACCAGACGCCTTGGTCGAGAGCTGCGGGGAGATAGGCGATGTCGGGGGTGATCGTCTCGCCGTCGGGAGTGCGGAAGGCCATCTCGACTCGGCCGTCGGCCAGGCGGCGGGCCCGAATCTCGCCAATCGGGCTTTCGTCCAATTCGACGGCTCCGCTGGTGTGCCAGACATCGACCGTTGCGTCGGCGGGCAAATGGCGCCGAGACGGCAGGACCTGGAGGCCGCTGGATAGCTCGACGCCATGTTCGATGCGGCCGTCATCGCCCAGCCGGGCCGTGATGCGCAGGCTAACCGGCAGATCGGGCTCGGGCTCCGGCTCGATTTCCGGTTCCACGAGCGGCTCGGGCTCGAAGAGCTCGCCAAGCTCGTCGTTGTCGTCGATGGCCAGGCGTTCCAAGAACCGGATGTTGGTGGCATCGGTCGCCGCGGCGGCGCACAGGGCGCCGTCCACGACCAGCCCGTAGACAGGTAGAGCTGCCCGCATCTCGGTGTCCAGAGCGATCAATTCGTCGACGTTCTCGACACCAGCGGCTTCAAAGGCGTCGCGCAATACCTCGGGGTCGGGGCCGCAGTTCGATTGGGCGGCCAACATCGCCTGGACCTCGGGATCGTCCCAGCCCAGCTCTGAAGCGCGGGCTGCGGTGACGATCTTGCTGGGTTCCAGAGCCGGGGAGAGGATACTCTCGGCATAGGCCAGTTCGGATTGGACGGCAAGCGCCTCGGCGAACGACATCGCCTCGCCGCCGTCGATCTGCGCCAAGAGCGTTTGCCAGGAGGCGGCCAGCGATGCATAGGTCTCCGAAACTCGCTCTGCCACGCTCAACACCAGGTCTGCGACCGCTATCGGGCTGACCGCCTCCCCGTTGGCTTGCACATCGAGCAGACCTGATGCCTTGAGAACGACTGCAAATCGGCCCGCGGCCGTCTTGAGGAGAGAGGCAGATGTAGGACTTGGCACAGTGACCGGGTTTGGAGTCTCCGACTGCGGTAGAGCGGCAACTTCTGGCCGGTCGAAGATGCCCTCCAATAGCTGTGTTCGCACGCCGGCCGTATAGATCGCCTTGGCTCGGATGGTCGGGTCGATTTCTGACCCAGGGTCGGCCACCGAGGCTACCGTGGTGGCCACCTCTCCTTCGTTGCCGGCTTCCGCCAAAACGGTGTACGTCACACCATCCACCTCAACCAAAACCGGCCCATAGGTCGGGCCGCTCAGCACCACCAGGTCGTGCCAGAGACCGTGGAAACCGAGCTCATCGTCGTTGCCGTCGAATGTGATGACCGCGGTAAACACCCACGCAGGGCCGGCCCGGTTGAATGTCACCGAGTGCGGGGTCACCAGTGGCGAGGTTGTACTGGTGGCGCTCGCCGTCTCCTCATTGGTGTGATAGGCGACACCAGCGGGCCAGTTACGAGCGAACACCGGTCCAATGCGGTCGAACACCCGGGGACCGATGGCATACAAGATGGCGTTGCTGGCCGGATCGGGGAACTCGCCGCCGCCCACGTTGCCGATGCGGAAGTTGATGGGGAGGGGATCACCGGCCACCACCTCGGTGGGGATGTCGACCTCTTCGATCTTGAGCAGGGGGCTGCGTTGATAGGCCTCCTCTTCCACAATGGTGAGGGTGAGCGTGAAGTCGATCTGAGGCCCCTGGAGGTCTCGGGTCCGGAAGGTGGTCGCCTCGATTCCGTACACGTCTGCCGGGAAGTACTGCTCAATGCGAGAGTTGCGGGTGCCGCCGGCATCATCGTTGTGGGCAACCTGGCCGGGAACCACTGCCCGCAGGGCGACGATGGGGGCGACGATGAGTACCGGATCACCGGTCTCCGATGTCAGGTCGACCCGCACCCTTGCCCCCTCGGGCAGGGCGAAGACGAAGTACTGGGAGGGGTGTCCGGTAAGGAAAATCGACTGACAGGATCCGGGTGTCCAGGAACCCGCCACCTCTAGATCTTGGCCGGCTGTCAACGCGCCGAGAATCTGGGGCTCGCAGGTGGCGACCTGCGTGACTTCGACCTTGAAGTCGGCCGGTCCGCGGGCTCGGCCGGCAGTGGTAGTGGCCTCGATCAGATAAGTACCCGCTTGCAGCTCCCGCTCGATACGTGAGTCGAGAGCTCCCACCCCGCCGTCATCGTCCTCGGTAATCCGGATGCCCTCGCCGTCGAGCAGGTAGACGTATGAATCGGCATCGGTTGAATTCAAGTCGATCCTGATTCGCCCCGTCGCGGCGATCTCGAACCGATAGGTATGGGCATCGCTATTGCTGCGGAAGCGCGAATCGCAGTCTTCGGTGCTCCAGCGACCGCTGGCGGCCAACGAGCTGCCCGGCGTGTTGTCCAGGGTCCCGAGGTCGACAATCTCGCAATCCGATGTGCCTTGGGCTGGTTCCGATATGAGGACCGGCTCCGGGTCCTGGGCCGAGGCCGCTCCGCTTCCAGCCAGGGCCAACCCACCGGCGGTCAGCGCGATGGCCACAACCGCCATCGCTGTGACTCGCAGTCTTGATTTTGCTGTCGAAACCTGCATCACACCGTTCCTTCTCTTTCAGCCGACATTAGCCAGAAGTTCACGCATACGCCGGGGTGGAAGATACTGCTCTGCGATGTCGATCCCCAAGTGGCGGACGGCGTCGGCCACCGCGTTGGTGACCGCCGCAGGAGCGCCGATGAGACCGCCTTCGCCCACCCCCCGCCAGTCGGCGTCATGCAGCGGTTCGACTTCGAGGTGTTCCACCTCGATGACCGGCATCTCGGCGGCCGAAGGCACCAGGTAATCGGCGAGCGATGCGGTGAGCAGGTTGCCGTCTTCGTCGTAGAAATGTCGTTCAAACAGCACGGCGGCGATGCCTTGGGCCACACCGCCCTGAATCTGACCGTCCACGATGGCCGGGTGGATCATCTCCCCGCAGTCCTCCACCACCAGATAGCGGGGGATGGCGATCTCCCCGGTTTCGGCGTCGATCTCCACCCAGCAGCAGTGGGTGGCCGATGCCCAGCCGCCCGGGGGTGTGCGGTACTCCACCGTCACCTCGATCCCCTGGTCCATGCCCTCGGGCAGCGACGATGGCGCGAACCAGGCTTGCTGGGCGATGGCAGCTAGGGGGACGCCGTGGCCCGGGGTGCCCCGCACCGAGATGTTTCCGTCGGCGATCTCCAAGTCGGCCGGGTTGGCCTCCAGCCGTTCGGCGGCGATGGCCAGCACTTTGGCCTTGACCTCGGCGGCCGCGGCCATGGCTGCACCGGCCCCCATCATCGAGGCCCGGCTGCCACCGGTGCCCAGCACGGTGAACGGGGTGGCATCGGTGTCGCCGAACACCACCCGCACCTGGTCGAGGCTCACCCCCAGCTCATCGGCCGCCACCTGGGCGATGGTGGTCTCGTGGCCCTGGCCGTGGGGCGATTGGGCGCTGGCGATGGTCAGATCGCCGGTGGGTTCTAGGCGGGCCCAGGCCAGCTCGCCCCGCAGGTCGAAGCCGGCCGACTGGGCGAAATCGGGCGGTCCGGGGGCGATCTCGATGAACGTTGCGAACCCCAGGCCCAACAGCCGCCCTTCGGCTCGGGCCGCGGCCTGCTGAGCCGAGAAGCTGTCCAGGTCCATCAGCTCTACTGTCCGATCCAATGTCTGGCGGGCGGTGATGCCCGACACGGTGGGGCCGGTGATCATCTTGGTGGGCTGGTCCTCGTCGATGAGGTTGCGGCGGCGGATCTCCACCCGGTCGATGTCGAGGGCGGCGGCGATCTCATCCAGCATCCGCTCTCGCACCCAGGTCTCTGCGGCCCAAGGCCCTCGGTACGCGATGTAGCTGCATTTGTTGGTGGCCACCACCCGGCCCCGGAAGGCGTAGGCCTCCAGCCGGTAGGCGTTGGGAATCAGCATCTTCACCAGGTTGCAGAACAACGACGACGGGTAGGGCGGCATGGGATAGGCCCCCTGGTCCATGACCATGTCGGCCCGGATGCCCAAGAGCGTGCCGTCGCTTTTGACCGCCACCTCTACGGTCAGGTCCTCTTCGCGGGCGTGGCCAGCCATCTGGAGGTTCTCAGTGCGGTCTTCGGTCCACTGGACCGTGGCCCCCAGCATCTTTGCTGCGGCGGCCACGGAGATGTCCTCTCGGCCTACTTGGCCCTTGGAGCCAAAGGCGCCGCCGATGTCGCCGGTGCGCACCCGGATGTTCTGGAAGGGGATGTTGAGGAGACTGGCGAGGTTCAGCTTCACCGCGTGGGGGCGCTTGGTGGCGATCTCGATCTCCAACCGCCCATCCGAGGGGGTGTAGGACGCCAACATGACCCGGCCCTCCAGCGGTGCGTGGCCGAAGCGGTGTTGGGTGAAGGTGCGGGTGAACACATGGCCGGCGTCGGCAAAGGTCTGGTCGATGTCGTCGCCCCACGACTGGGCCGTTTCGTACACCACATTGGTGCCCAGTTCTTCGAACAACAGCGGTGCGTCTGATGCCGAAGCCGCGTGCATGTCGACTACCGCGGGCAACGGCTCGTAGTCCACCGCCACTGAAGCGGCCCCGTCGGCCGCGGCCTGGCGGGAACGGGCGACCACGATGGCGATGGGCTCGCCCACGGTGCGGACTTTGTCAGAGGCCAGCGCGGTGAACGGGCTGCCCAAGAGCTCGGGGGGCCCGACGATGTTGATGGGGTTCACCACCCCGGTGAAGTCGTCGTTGGAGAACACGGCGACCACGCCGGGAATAGCCTTGGCCTCTCCTGTGTCGATGCTGAGGATTCTGGCGTGGGCCATGGTGCTGCGGACGAAGGCGGTGTAGAGAAGATCGGGGTGGCGGATGTTGCCGGTGAATCGGCCTTCGCCCCGCAGCAAGCGGGGCCCTTCGACTCGATCGACGCTTTGGCCAGTCAAACGGGCAGCCATGGCTCGACAGTCTCGCGGATGTTGCTCGGTGGGGATGAGGTCGACAGCCTCTACACTTCGGGGCATGGCTTTGTTCGGGATGAAGAAGACGATGATGGTGGACCCTGCCGATGCGCTCCCCGGCCGGGACGAAGAGATGCCGGTGCCGGAGCTTCATTTTGTGAACGGCAACCCGCTGAAGCCGCCGTTCCCCGATCAGATGGAGCAGATCGTGGTGGGGATGGGCTGTTTCTGGGGGGCGGAGCGGGTGTTCTGGCAGGCGCCGGGCGTGTTCACCACCGCGGTGGGCTACGCCGCGGGCTTCACCCCCAACCCCTCCTACCAGGAAGTCTGCTCCGGCCTCACCGGCCACAACGAGGTGGTGCTGGCCGTGTTCGATCCCCAAGCCACCAGCTACGAGCAAATGCTGGCGTTGTTCTGGGAGAACCACGACCCCACCCAGGGCATGCGCCAGGGCAACGACATCGGTACCCAGTACCGCTCGGGCATCTACTACTTCGACGACGACCAAAAGGTGGCCGCCGAGGCGTCGCGTGACATGTTCGCCGCCCGTCTGAGCGACGCCGGCTACGGCGAGATCACCACCGAGATCATCGCCGCCCCGCCCTTCTACTACGCCGAGGACTACCACCAGCAGTACCTGGCCAAAGTCCCCAACGGCTACTGCGGCCTCGGCGGCACCGGCGTAACCTGCCCCGTCGGCCTAGTGGCCGACTGACTAAGGAGGCGGTTGGAGCCACCACACCCAGCTTGTTCCTTCGACGGGTGGATGTTGCAGGAAGTGATCGAGGGCGTCGATGAGTTTGGTGGGGTAGGCGCCGGTGTTGCGGCTGAATCGGTTGGGGTTGGTGTAGATGATCCCGGCGTGTGAGATGTCGCTCGCTGCCCATTGTGAGGTCAGTCTGGCGAAATCGCCTATGTTCTCGGTGACGATGGCTGTGTCCAACTGGACGGCATGGTGGAGCAGTTCTGCATCGCTCATGCCTCGCAATAGCGGGTCACTGGCCACCGCCAAGACATCATGACCGCGCTCGTGCAATGCCCGAGCGACGGCTGGGCTGTGCATTTCGTCGAGCAGCAGCCTCACTGGGCAAGTAGAGCTTGTTGGCGCGTCCAGAGCTGTTCATGTTTGTCAGCGGATTGTTGGCGGGCGGTGATCTCGGCATCGACCTCCGCGGTGTACTCGGCGTAATAACCCAACGCCGCGTCCACCAGCGATTCACGGAGGCACATCATCTCCGCAACCCTGGCTCGGCGCTGTTCCACTGGCACTTCTCCACCTGTGAGGGCTGACACCACATCGGCTACCTCTGGGCCTCCGATGAGAACTGGTCGCCGGCCGGCGGGTCCGTCACGAAAGCAGATGGCGGGGTGCGCATCCATACGGAGCCCCTCCTCGATGAAGCGGGCCGCCAACGACGACATCGACGAATCACGCCGACGAGCCTGCTCCCGCAGCCGATCGGGGATTGACTCATTGGGGAAGCGAAGCGACATCACACTCATAACTACACAGTATCGCGATGTAGGCAAGTGCACGACTGCGGTTTGGCGGTGTTGGCTCCTTATCTATGGGTTTTTACGCAGTTTTTAGCTAATTGAAGAATAAATATTGTTTAGTGGCCTACTGCGGAAGAAGTCTTGAATAAGCCCACATGAGCTCAGGCCGGGGTGAAGATGCTGCGGTTGGTGGCGTTGTCCAGATGAACGTCGCCGGTACGGCCGACGGCCTCGGAAGCCAGTAGGTCGCGGAGGAGGTCGGGGTCTTCGGGGGTGTTGGCCAAAAAGCGGCGGCCCTCGCTGCCGTTGCCGTTGAGGCGGCCGCAGATGTATCCCATTGATGGCTGGCCGTCGCGGTCGTGCATGACGGTGTAGGCCTCAATTCGGCCCCGTCCGGTGGCCGAATCGTCGGGAACGGCGGGGGCGGTGGCCATGGCGGCTGACGGGGGTGGGCCGTCGGGCCGTTCCCAGCCCCCTTGCTTGGGCCGGGCCGACAGCACGGCCGCGGCGTGCTTGGTCAAAAAGAAGCCGTTGCCGGTGACCATTCCGATCGAGCGGTCGTCTTCGCGCAGCTGCTCGACCATGGCGGCCAGCGAGTTCATGTTGTAGGCCGAGCCCGGCCCCCCTGCATAGGGCAGGCCGCCGGTGACGGTAAACGGCCGAGGATCGAGTTCGTCGATGTCCAGCATGGCGCAGGCCATCCGAACCGCCACGGGGAAACAGGAGTAGAAGTCGAACAAGGCGATGTCGTCCACTCCCACGCCGGCTTGACCCAGCGCACCCACCGAGGAGTTTTTCATCGACGGGCACTCGGCGAAGTTGGGGCGGGTGCTGGCGAACCAGGCCTCTTCGGCGGCGTTGTGGCCGCCCCACCAGTACACCCAGCGGTCCTCGGGGATTCCGAGCTCCCGGGCTTTGGCCGCCGAGGTCATCACATAGGCCCCGGCTTGGTCGGTGTTCAAGACGGCGTTCAGGTACTTGGTGTAGGGGAAGCCGATCAACCGGTTCTCAGGGGTGGGGGTCGACAGCTCTTCGGCGCTGCGCTCGGTGGGGAACCAGGCGTAGGGGTTGGCCGCGGCCACCGCGGTGAACTCGGTCATCATGTCGCCTAGCCGCTGAGCGTGCTCGCCCAGGGTCATTCCCTGGGCGGCCCGCAGAGCGTTCTCGAACAAGGGGTAGGCCTGGATGGGCCGGGTGAGGCGATGGCGCTCCTCGATCTCCGACACCATGGGCTTGGCGACGGGGGCGAACTGCACGTCGGCCCCCGCGGGGTCGCCGCCGCTGGGCCAATCCAACTCCACTCCGGCTGCTTTGGCCCGCTCGAACGTCTTCCAGATCTGACCGCCAGTCATCAAAGCCACCTCGGTGCGACCAGCCATGATCTCCGCGGCTAGGTGATTGGCGGCCAGCACGCCGATCTCCCCACCGCCTCCGGTGTGCTGCACCCGAGCTCGGCCGTCGATGCCCAGACGCTCGGCAACCAGCCCGGCGCCGTTCACCGGGGTCCAATAGGCCAAGGGAATCTGCAAGTACGTATCCACGTGGGCGAAAAGGGGTTGGCCCACGCCAGAGTCGTAGGCGGCCCGAGTGGCCACATCGGCCAGCATGGTCAATGGGTCAGGTGCGGCCGCCGGGTCGGTCTCTCGCCCGACAAACTGGGCCACGCCCACAAACACAGGTGCCCGGTCGCTGCTCACCGCGGCGATGCTATGACAGAAGCGCCTTCGATCTGCTGATCGAGGCCAGGCTGCGTAGGCTCAGGGGCGTGAAGTTCGGCGTTTTCTATGAGCATCAGCTGCCTAGGCCATGGCAGCCCGGCGACGAGCAGCGGTTGCTGCACGAGGCCCTCGAACAGGTGGAGCTGGCCGATCGACTCGGGTATGACTACGCCTGGGAGGTGGAGCACCACTTCTTGGAGGAGTACTCCCACTCCTCGGCCCCCGAGGTGTTCTTGGCCGCGGCCAGCCAGCGCACCGAGCGGATCAGGCTGGGCCACGGCATCGTGCAGATGCCCCCCAAGTACAACCACCCGGCTCGGGTGGCCGAGCGGATCGCCACCCTCGATCTAATTTCCAATGGCCGGGTGGATTTTGGCACCGGCGAGTCGTCGGCCGCGGTGGAGTTGGGCGGGTTCAACATCGAGCACGCCGACAAGCGCCCGGCTTGGGCCGAGGCCACCGAGCAGTGCTGCAACATGATGGTCATGGAGCCCTATCCGGGGTTCGAGGGCGAGTACTTCTCCATGCCGTGTCGCAACGTGGTGCCCAAGCCGGCGCAGAAGCCCCACCCGCCGCTGTGGGTGGCGTGCTCAAACCGGGAGACCATCAAGCTGGCGGCCCGACTGGGCATGGGCGCGCTGACGTTCGCTTTCGTAGACCCCGACGAGGCCGCCCTCTGGGTCGACGACTACTACCGCATCCTGTCGGAGGAGTGCGTGCCCATCGGCCACACCGTCAACGCCAACATCGCCATGGTGGTGGGGTTGTCGATGCACCACGACCGAGACGAAGCCGAGCGCCGGGGCCTCGAGGGGTTCCACTTCTTCGGCCATGGCCTCTTGCACTATTACGTGATCGGCCAGCACCAACCGGGCCGGACCAACGTGTGGGACAACTTCCAGGAATCCAGGGAGTCATTCGAGGGTCTGGGGGAGACGCTGGGTATCGGCACCCCCGACCAGGTGACCCGCCAGCTCCAGGGCTATGCCGATGTCGGCGTCGACCAGGTGATGTTCATCCAGCAGTCGGGCCGAAACCGCCACGACCACATCTGCCAGTCGCTGGAGATGTTCGCCAAAGAGGTAATGCCCGCCCTCAAAGAGGGCGAAGACGAGCGGGAAGCAGCCAAAGCCGAGCGCCTCGCCCCCCACATCGAAGCCGCCCTAGCCCGCCGCACCCCCTTGGTCCCACTGGCCGATGATGAGATCCCAGTAGTGGAATCCCTGGGAACTTCTTGACCCTGGTTTAGCCCGCGGGAGTCAGATAGGCGGCGAAGACCCAGCCGGAGACGGCATTGGCGTGGACCTGCACCCAGGTGCCGCTGGTGGGCGACTCCACCACTTGGCCGGTGAGGGTGACGGTGGAGTCCAAACTAGCTGTTCCCAACACCTCGTGGGCGGTGCTGGGGCCGGCCCGCACGTTGAGGGCCGAGGGCACGTCGAACACCCTCCATTGGGTGTCGGGGGGATAGCGGGGGTCGATTTCCAGTTCGGCTACCACGGGCGCGGGCGGGGGTGCCTCGGTGGGAGTGGAGGTGGGCTCGGGGGTGGATTCGGGCTCAGGTTCTTCCGACTCGATGGTCACCCAGTCGAAGCCCCAAGTGGACACGAAGCCGGCCAGGGATAGAGCCACGAAGGCCAAACCGGCCACCGCCACGCAAAAGACAATGGCGCGTACGCCCATCGAGCTAGCGGGCCTGCCAGTCGGGCGGACGGCCCTCGGCGGCGGCGGTCATTCCCTCGACGGCGTCTTCAGTGGCCCCGGCCACTATTCGCATGGTCTCGCCGAACCGCACCGCCTCCACCCACGACATGGTACGGGTGCGAGCGGCCACTTCCTTGGTGGCCCGCACGGCCAGCGGCGCTGAGGCCACCAGCCGTTCGGCCAAGCTCTGGGCCTCGTCCATCAGGTTGTCGTGGGGAACCACCCGCCACACCAACCCCATCTCCCGGGCCCGCTCAGAGTCGACCCGCTCGCCGGTCAACAGCAGTTCCATGGCGTCGGCCCACTCCACCCGACGGGGCAGCCGGATGGCCCCCACGATAGTGGGCACCCCCAAGCGCACCTCGGGGAATCCGAAGGTGGCCTGATCGCTGGCGACGAGGAAATCGCAGGCCAGCGCACCGGTGAGTCCGTATCCCAGGCAGTGGCCGTTCACCGCCGCGATGGTCGGCTTGAACAGCTCCAGGCCCGATTCGAAGGAGTTGATGGTGGGCTTCTCCCAGAAGGTTCCCTCGAACACGCCCACCGATCCCTCGCCGTCGCGCATGTCGGCCCCGGCGCAGAAGGCCCGGCCCGCTCCGGTGATGATGGCCACCCAGGCGTCGTTGTCGCCCCGGAACCGGTCCCAGGCGGCGTTCAAGTCTTGGCGAAGTTCGCCGTTGATGGCGTTGAGCGATTTGGGGCGGTTGAGCGTGATGGTGGCCACATGGCCGGATTGCTCATACAGCACGGTGTCGGGCATGGATGACACCTGCCTTTCAGTCGAATACCAAGATGGACCGCCCCGTGATCCGTCCGTTTTCCAGAGCATCCACTGCTTCATTGATCTCATCCAAGGCGAATCTCTGGGTGACCAAGCCATCGAGGTCGAGGTCG
Organism: Acidimicrobiia bacterium; assembly: GCA_022827405.1. Taxonomy (GTDB): domain Bacteria; phylum Actinomycetota; class Acidimicrobiia; order Acidimicrobiales; family Bin134; genus Poriferisocius. The sequence goes on along the minus strand of JAJDTA010000036.1, from coordinate 6,808 downwards.
CCTCGGCGATACCAGTCCATGAAGATGGGGAAGTCCCGCTCGGGGTGGCAGGTGCCCCCGATACTTCCGGTGAGTTGCTTTTCGTGCAACAGCATGTCGGCGATGTCGACCGCAGGCACAGACATGGGTATCCCGACGAGCACTGCCTTCGCCCGCTCGTCGGAGGCCCAGCGCTTTTTCCGAAGCGACAGCACCACTTGGCCAAGAGTTGTCTCCGCGCCGATGCAGTCGAAGGCGAAATCCACCCCCGAACAGGACATGCCCATGAAGTCGAGGCCCTCTTGAGGAGTGAGATCGTGGATCTGGGCCACCGGGTCGCAGTCGGAAGCGTTCACTCCAATGGTGGCGCCATGGCGGAGGGCGAAGTCCAGCTTCTCCTGGTTGAGGTCTACGGCGATGATGGGATCGGCGCCCAAGGCCTTGGCAGCCGACAGTGCCGAACAGCCCACACCGCCCACGCCAAAAACAGCCACCGACGAACCGGCTGTGACCCCGGCGGTGTTCATGACTGCACCGGCGCCGGTCATAACCGCGCAGCCCACGATGGCGGTCACGTCGTCGGGGGCGTCGTCGGGCATGGGAACGATGAACATCTCATCGGCAATGGTGTGGTCGGCCCACGTGAAGATCCCTTGGCTGACCGCCGGCGTACCGTCGCCCTGGGTGATTTGAGCAGGGGCAGGGCGGCGATCGGGAGGTTGTACGCCGCGGGGCAGCCAGGTGACGTACACCCGGTCGCCGGGGGATACATGACTCACCTCGGATCCCACCGCCACAACCTTGCCGGTGGCCTCATGGCCGAGGACTACGTCGCTGGTGCGAGGGGTGTGCATTTCGTGAATCTGGGTGAGGCACACCCCGCTGGCGAACTGCCGGACCACCACATCGGTAGGACCGGGGTCGGGCAGTTCAACCGATTCGATCCGCAGGGGATGGCCCATTTCCTGCGAAACGACGGCGACACGAGCTTGAGTAGGCATAGCGCCATACTAACGATGGGCTGCCCCGGGCAGTAGGCCGCCGTTGTGCGGTCAGGGGTACTTGATCGACAGCTGGCGCAGGGAGCGGGGGCCGGGGCTGTGGGGCATCTCTCGGCGGTGGACGGTGCCGACGGTGTCGAAGATCACCACGTCGCCTTGGCGCCAGCGGTGAGTGTAGGTGTGGTCGGGGACGATGGCGTGATCCATGGCCGACTGGGTGAGGGCGAAGGCCTCCTCGGGATCGTCGATGCCGTCGAAACCGCAGGAGAACGACGACACGTACAGCGCCACCCTTCCAGTGTCGGGGTGGGGCATCTCCACTGGGTGCTCGACCACTTCGCCTGATCCGGGATAGATGATGTCGGGGTTGGCCTGCATCCGGCGGGCGGCAGCCGCGGCGGGGTCTTCGTCGTGTTGGTTCTGGCGCAGCCGGGTGTTGTTCTCTGACGTGATGGTGTACCGGCCGGTCCGTCCCGCCAGCTTCTCACCTAAGTGGTCGGGCAGGGTCTCATAGGCGGTGTACATGTCGCAGAACGAGGTGTCGGCCCCGCCGTCGGGCGGCACCCGTTGGGCATTGAGCACCGACTCCCGGGCGATGGTGTCCAAAAAGGCGTAGTCGGTGTGCCACGGCAAAGGGCCGCTTCCCGCTGTGCCGATCTCGTGACCGTCGTCGTTGAGCTCGTTGGACACGGCCAGCACCTCGGGTGTCTCGGTGGGGATGTTGTAGAGCTCGTCGGCCGGAAACGGCTCGCCCAGCTGGCGGGCCAGGGCGGCCAGCTCCTCGGCGTCGCACTCCCGCTGGCCCCGCAGCACCACCACAAGCCGGTCGGCCAACGCTTGGCGCAATGTCGCCAGATCGCCATTGGACAGCGGCACCCCGGGGTCCCAGCCCGAGGCCAGCGAACCCAGCGGCGCGTCGAGGGGCTCGGTGCGAATCATGTCTCTATCCCTATCATGTCAACGCCGCAGGCTCGCCGTGCTAGTACAGGGAGAGCAAGGATCGAGGAGGTTCGACGATGGAAGGCCAGAAGATTCTGATCACCGGGACCGCGGGGCAGATAGCCCTGCCCATGACCCGACACTTTGCCCAGAACAACGAGGTGTGGGGGCTGGCCCGATTCAGCCAGCCGGGATCGAAGGAGCAGGTGGAGGAGGCCGGGGCCGTTCCCCACAAAGCCGACCTGGCCTCCGGCGAACTGAACGGGCTGCCGGATGATTTCGACTATGTAATCCACATGGCCGCGTTCATGGCGGCTACCCCGGATTACGACTTCGCCCTCACCCAGAACGCTGAGGCCACCGGCCTGCTGATGGCGCACTGCCGCAACGCCAGGGGTTTTCTGCACGCTTCCACTGCCGCCTCCTACAAGAACAACCCCGATCACACCCACGCCTACGCCGAGGGCGATCCGCTGGGCGACAGCGAACAGCCCTATTCGGAGACCTATGGGGTAACGAAGATGGCCGCCGAAGCGGTGGCCCGCACCATGTGCCGCCTCTACGACCTGCCCACCGTGATCGGCCGCATCAACGTGGCCTACGGCCAAAACGGGGGACTGCCCGCCATCTTGTTGGCCATGATGACCAACAACATGCCGGTGCCCCTCAAAGACTCGGAGCCCAACATGTTCTCCCCGGTCCACGAGAAGGACATGTGCGCCCACGCCGAGGCGTTCTTGGAGGGGGCCACCGTGCCGGCCACCATCGTCAACTGGGGCGGCGACGAGAACGTGAGCATCGAGGACATGTGCCGCCGGATGGGCGAGCAGGTTGGGGTGGAGCCCAATTTCGAGTACTACCCGGTGGGCACCCACAGCCGGGCCTTCGACAGCGCCAAGCGCATTTCGATCACCGGGCCGTGCGCGGTGTCTTGGCAGGACGGGGTCGACGACATGGTGGCGGCCTGGGACCCAGAGCAGGGCAGCCGAATGATCGCCCGGCTCATGGGCGAGGGTTAGTCCGGCACTACGAGCACAAGGGGGAGCAATGCCCAATCACCCCACCCTCGACGGGGTCAACTTCATGGACGGGTTCTGGTTCCAGCACGAGCCCCACGATGCGTGGACCTGGATGCGGGAGCACGCCCCGGTGTACTACGACGCCAACAGCGACGTGTGGGGCATCTCCCGCTACCACGACATCTTGGCCATCGAGAAGGATCCCAAGACGTTCTCGTCCTTCCGCAGCCCCCGGCCCCACGGTGACTCGCTGCCGATGATGATCTCCATGGACGATCCCGAGCACAAGCAGCGCCGCAAGCTGGTGAACCGGGGCTTCACCCCCAAGCGAGTGCGGGATCACACACCCGACGTCGTCGCCATCTGCGACGAGATCCTCGACCGGGTGTGCGAGCGGGGCGAGTGCGATTTCATTTGGGACATCGCGGCTCCGTTGCCGCTGATCCTGATTGGCGACATGCTGGGCTTTCCTCGGGAGAGCTACGACGACCTGCTGGAGTGGTCAGACGACATGATGCGGGCCACCACCGAGACCGACCAGGAGGCCCTCGAGAAGGGGATCATGGCCGGGGTGGCCTTTCGGGAGTTCCTGATGGGGGTGATCGCCGACCGCCGGGACCGCCCGCCCCAGTCCGACCTGGTGAGCGTGTTGTGCCATGCCGAGGTGGACGGTGACAGCCTCGACGACGAGTCGCTGTATCAGGAGGGGCTGCTGATCTTGATCGGGGGCGACGAGACGTCCCGCCACGTGATCAGCGGGGGGATGCTGGCGCTGATGGAGCATCCCGACCAGAAGGCGCTCTTCAACCAGCGGGCCTCCGACGACGCCTGGATGGAGCGGGCGGTGGAGGAGTTGCTGCGCTGGGTGACCCCCATCAAGAACATGTCCCGCAGCGCCACCCGGGATGTGGAGATGCACGGCGAGACCATCGGCGAGGGCGACCAGATCATCCTGTTCTACCCGTCGGCCAACCGGGACGACCGGGTGTTCGACGACCCGTTCAAGTTCGACCTGGAGCGCGACCCCAACCAGCACCTGGCCTTCGGATGGGGGACGCACTTCTGCTTGGGCGCGTCGTTGGCCCGCCTGGAGCTCAAGATCATGTTCCAGCGGCTGGCCGAGCGGATGCCCGACATCCAGCTGGCCAACGACGAGCCGCTGCCGTGGAGGGCGTCCAACTTCATCGTCGGCCCCGAGGCCATGCCGGTGACGTTCACCCCCAGCGCCCCGGTGGGAGCTTGACCCTGCCCCGTTCCCGTTGGCGAAGGGCGTTCGGAGTACTGCTGGCGGGCGGTCTGCTGATGCTGGTCGCTGCGGCTGCCTGTAGCGATTCGGTCCCGGCGGAATCAGCCGACGCCCCGCTGTCGGCCGAGTCGTTCACCCTAGGCAAGAACGTGTACCTCACCCGTTGCGTCGGGTGTCACGGCGTCGACGGCAGCGGCATAGTCGGACCCGACATCCGCCCCGGCAAGGTTCTGGAGAAGTACGCCTCGGCCGTGGCGATGGAAGCGCTGGTGCGCGACGGGCTCGGCGAGATGCCCGAGTTCGGCTCGAAGCTCAGAGATGAGGAGATTGCCGGCGTTGTGGCTTACGTCCGAGGCGGTTTGGGCTGACCTAGCCCGACCAGGCATCCACCACCTCGGCAGTGGTGGTGACGGTGGCGACGATGCCGAGGGTGTGCTCGAACACGGCGTCGACGTAGTCGGGCGGGGTGCCGGCCACCGCGTCACGGGGGAGCACCACCACATAACCGGCGTTGACCGCGTCGAAGGTGAGGTTGATGATGGCCACGTTCACCGATACCCCCACGGCCACGATGGTGCGGATGCCCTCGTTGCGCAGCAGCGAGTCGAGTTCGGTGCCCTCAAACGGCGACAGGCCGTGGTGGCGGGGCAGCACCACATCGGCGTCGGCCACCCCGATCTCGGGCACCACCTCCACCGCCGGGGTGCCCACGTGCAACTGCACCGGCATCTTGGGCATGGCCCGGAACAAGCGGGCGTTGCTATTGCCACCCCAGCCGTCGGTCCGATGCTGGGCCGTGCAGTGGATCACCCGAACCCCCGCGGCCCGAGCGGCGGCCGCCAGCGCCGCCACATTCGGGATCAACCCCTCCTTGGCCGCCTCAGCCAGCGCCGGCAGCGCCGACAGTTCCCCAATCACCCCGTTCTGGCACTCTTGGAGCACCAAAGCCGTAGTCCCCGGATCGATTACCTCACGCAGTTCCATAGGGTCCCAGTCTGGCCAATTGGACGGTCAAGCGCGAGCCAGCACACCAGCATTTGAACAAGCGGCTTGGAAGGAGAGGATGTCGAGGCCGTCCCAGCCATTCAACGCTCTGACAGCTTCCCTGACCGCATCATCAAGAGAATCCGCGGATTGAGCAAAGTGGATGTAGTGACGCTCGTCGCGACTGACGTGACCGGAAGCTCCGGATTGGGCGGCGACCCACTCGGCGAAGTCATCGTCGTGGCCACTTGGCCCGACAACCTCCAAAGTGAACTGGAATTCGATCATCACAGGCATTTTAGTCTTCTCCTTCCTCGGCTTGAACGTGAGGGCAACTGGCCAAATCAGCACGAATGGCAGCAGCGTGATCGTCAGAATTGCGGGGAGTCGAAAAGACGCTGATACGGCAACCGCCGCGGTCAGCTTGCTGGCACAGCAAGAATCCCCACACATGGCCTCGTGGCCTGCCCTTTTTGAAGCGCCAGCCTTGGCGTAGAGCGCTCGCCACCGCCTCGGCTACCTGCTTCTTGGGATGGCGAGGTGGGAGATCGCGGGACTGGGGGTCAGAAGCCACGGTGGGAGACTACGGAAGCACAGTGACAACTTTGGACTGGGCAAACCCCATAATGGGCACCCTATGGCTGGATCGATTCTGGGCACCGAAGTTATCCGCCGGGAGGACGGGACTCTGCTCACCGGCGAGGGGCAATACACCGGTGACTTGCGGCCCGACGGGCTGCTGATCGCCTATTTCGTGCGGTCGCCGGTGGCCCATGCGGTGATCGGGGAGATCGACCTGGGAGAAACTGCCAATCTCCCCGGGGTGGCCGCGGTTTTCACTGCCGAGACCATCGGGGTGGAGCAGGTGAAGCCCCGGTTTCCGCTCGATCCTCACTTTGCGCGGGGGCCGCTGGCCAGTGATCGGGTTCGCTTCGTGGGCGAGCCGGTGGCCATGGTGGTGGCCGAGACCGTGGCCGCGGCCCAAGACGCCGCCGATGAGATCATGGTTGACTACCAACCGCTGCCGGTGTCGATGGATGCCGAGGCCGCGGTGGCCAGCGGTGAGGCGGTGCTGTTCCCCGAGCGGGGCTCGGACTCGATGTTCAGGGCCTTCGACCCGGTGGAGGGCCTGCACGACAAAGCCGACCGGATAGTCACCGGCCGTATCGTCCACAACCGGATGGCGGTGGTGCCGATGGAAGCCGACGCGGTGCTAGCTGATCCCACCGCAGAGCAGCTCACCCTGTGGGTGTCCACGCAGGGGGCGCACAACACCCGAGCGGGCATTGCCGAGTCGCTGGGATTGGACCCCGACGAGGTGCGGGTGATCGCCCCCTGGGTGGGCGGCGGCTTCGGGGCCAAGGGCGGATGGAGAGTGGAGCACGTGGCAGTGGCCGCGGCCGCTCAGCAACTGGGCCGTCCGGTGGTGTGGACCGAGACTCGGGCCGAAAACCTCATCTCCATGCAGGCCCGCGATCAGGTCCATTACGCCCGACTGGGAGTGACCGACGACGGCCGGATGGTGTCGCTAGAGGTGATTGCACTGGTGGACGCGGGGGCTTTTCCCGGCTTGGGCGGCATTCTCCCAATGATCACCCGGGTTATGGCGCCGGGCGTCTACGGGATCGAGCAGGTGCAGT
>JAJDTA010000216.1 GCA_022827405.1 Acidimicrobiia bacterium | reverse complement strand
CATTGTCCATGAGCGGCACCACCACCTCGGCCAGGGTCTTGAGCGAGTAGGCCGAGATCTCCAAAGCCACCTTCACGTCGTCCCATCCCGCGGCCATGAAGTCGTCGCCCAGGCACACCTCGGGAGCAAACCCGATGGCGTGTACGGCACCGTCCACTGAACCCCACCGGTCAGCCAACTCGTCGCGCAAGGCGGCGGGGTGGTCAGGGTCGGTCACGTCGAAGGCCAGCACCGGGGGCGAACCCGGCAGCTTGCGGGCGGTGCGCTCGGTGAGGCTGAGGCCCCGCCCTGCGCCGGTCAGCACCAAATCAGCGCCCTCAGAGGCGGCCAGTGAGGCAATTCCGTAGGCCAGCGAGGCGTCGGTCAGCACGCCGGTGACCAGAATCCGTTTCCCGTCGAGAAGTCCCATGATCGTTTGAGGCTACTCGTCGCCGGTCACCATGGTGGCCCCATGTGGGTTCGGGGCAACTGCGCGCACGACCGTTCCCGAGAACGAGCCGGAGGGAGGTCCCATGTGGGTTTGAGAAGACACCTCCTACTACCGTTAGGCCGATGCGGATCGGGATTCTCGGAGGCACAGGACCGGCGGGCCGCGCCTTGGCCGTCCGATTGGCATCGGTGGGGATCAAAACCGTGGTGGGGTCGCGCTCGGCCGAGCGGGCCGACGAGATCTGCGAAGGCCTGCTGGCCCAATGGCCCGACCATGATCTCCCCCTTTCCGGCGCGGCCAACCCCGGGGCCGCCTCCTGCGAGGTGGTGGTAGTGGCCACGCCGTGGGATGCCGCCGCGGCCACCGCGGCCACCGTGGCCGACGAGCTGGGCGGGAAAGTGGTCATCAGCATGGCCAACGCCCTGGCCAAAATGGGCCGGGAGTTCCAGCCGCTGGTGCCGTCTCGAGGCTCGATCGCCGCCGCGGTGCAAGCGGCGGTGCCCCAGGCCCTGGTGTCGGGCGCCCTCCACCATGTGCCGGCCCACGATCTGGGCGATCTGAACCAGCCGGTGGACTGCGATGTGCTGGTGTGCTCCGACCACCCCGCGGCCACCGCCACCACCATGGAGATCCTGAACAAGCTCCCCGGTGTCCGAGCCCTCGACGCCGGCCCGCTGTCGGGTGCCAGCCCGGTAGAGGCCTTCACCGCGGTTCTGCTGCAACTCAACGTCCGCTATAAGACCCGGGTGGCGGTCCGGTTCACCGGGTTGGACCTCGAAGACGGCTGAGCGATGCCGTCCCTGCCCGCCGGCGCCGATCCCGACGGTCCGATGCGCCTCTACGACACGGCCCAGAAGGCGGTGGTGCCGTTCGAGCCCGGTCCGGTGGTGGCCATGTACACCTGCGGCATCACCCCCTACGACGCCACCCACTTGGGGCACGCCGCCACCTATGTGGCCTACGACGTGCTCCAGCGGCGGCTGCGCGACCGGGGGCACGAGACCCGCTGCGTGCGCAACATCACCGACGTGGACGACGACATCTTGCGCAAGGCCCGGGAGATCGGCGTCCACTATCTGGATCTGGCCGCGGCCGAGACCGCCCGGTTCGATTCCGACATGGAGGCCCTGGACATGCTGCCGTGCTGGTCGGAGCCCCGGGCCACCTCGGCCATCGCCGACATCCGCAAGATGATCGGGCTGGTGCTCGACCGGGGCAACGCCTATCAATCGGGCGGCTCGGTGTACTTCGACATCTCCACCTTCGACCGCTTCGGCCAGGTCAGCCACTTCGACCGCGACACCATGCTGGCGTTGGCCGCCGAGCACGGGGGCAATCCCGACGACCCCCACAAACGCGATCCCCTGGATTTCGTGCTGTGGCAGAAGTCCGCCCCCGACGAGCCCGCCTGGGACTCCAAGTGGGGTCCGGGCCGCCCCGGCTGGCACATCGAGTGTTCGGCGCTGGCCATGCGGGAGTTGGGCGAGACCGTTGACATCCACGGGGGCGGATCCGACCTGATCTACCCCCACCACGAGTGCGAGGCCGCCCAGTCGGAGGTGGTCACCGGCAAGCAGTTCGTGCGCCTGTGGATGCATCAGGCCATGGTGCGGATGGACGGGGCCAAGATGTCCAAATCGCTGGGCAACCTGGTGTTCGTCTCCGACCTGTTAAAGGAGTACGACCCCCGGGCCATCCGCTTGGCCATCGTGACCCACCACTACCGGGACTCATGGGAGTGGGACGACTCGATCATGCCCGCCGCCGCCGAGCGCCTCGACGCATGGCAGGCGGGGGCCGACGGCCGCGCCGAATCGGCCGGGGAGGTGCTCGACCGGGTGCGAGCCTGCCTCGACGATGATCTCGACACCCCATCGGCGGTGGCGGCCATAGACAACGTGGCCTCCACTGGGGGCACCAGAGCCGCCGCCGGGCTGCTGGGCGTCCAAATCTAACGCTGATAATGGAACGAGCCGGGGCAGGGCGAATGGTTAAATTGGCTTGTCATGTCTGACATTTGCGTCACCCTTCCCGACGGCAGCACCCGCACGCTTCCTGCCGGTGCCACCGCGGGTGACCTGGCTTCCGACATCGGTCCCGGCCTGGCCAAAGCCGCCCTTATCGCCACCGTGGACGATGCCGAGGTCGATTTGAGCGTTTCGCTGGCCGACGGCCAGCAGGTGGCGATCATCACCGCCGACAGCGACGCCGGCCTGGAAACGCTGCGCCATTCCACCGCCCATGTGCTGGCCCAGGCGGTGTTGGAGCTGTACCCCGGCGCCACTTACGCGGTGGGCCCGCCCATAGAAGACGGCTTCTACTACGACTTCGACTTACCCGACGGCGCCACCATCAGCGATGACGACCTTGAGGCCATCGAGAACCGGATGCGGGAGATAATCGAGGCCGACCAGCCCTTCGAGCGCCACGAGGCGTCGGCCGCCGAGGGGCTTGAGCTGTTTGCCGACCACCCCTACAAGCGGGAGATCATCGAAACGGTGGCCATGGCCTCCGATGCCGATGCCAGTGGGCAGGCATCCGGTGGATTGGCCGACGATGAGCTGGCCGAAGAGGTGGCCGGCGACGGCCAGATCAGCTACTACCGCAACTCGGATTCCTTCATCGACTTGTGCCGCGGCCCCCACGTGCCGTCCACCGGGCGGTTGGGGCACTTCAAGCTGATGAGTGTGGCCGGGGCCTATTGGCGGCGCGACGCCGGCCGCCCCTCCCTCCAGCGCGTCTACGGCACCGCTTGGGCGTCGCGCAAGGATCTAGCCGCCCATCTGCACCGGCTGGCCGAAGCAGAGAAGCGCGACCACCGCCGCTTGGCCCGCGAGCTCGACTTGATGTCGTGGCCCGCCGAGTTGGGACCGGGACTGGTGGTGTGGCATCCCAAAGGGGCTGCGGTGCGCCGCATCATCGAGGGCTACAGCCAAGGCCGCCACGACGAGGGGGGCTACCAGTTCGTGGTGTCCCCTCATATAGCCCGCTCCGAGCTGTGGGAGACGAGCGGACATCTGGACTTCTACGAGGAGGGCATGTACCCGGCTCTGGAAATGGACAACGCGTCCTACCACCTCAAGCCGATGAACTGCCCCTTCCACGTTTTGATCTACAAGAGCAGCCAGCGCTCCTACCGGGATCTGCCCATCCGCATGTTCGAACTGGGCACGGTGTACCGCAATGAGTTGTCGGGGGCGGTCCACGGGCTCATGCGCACTCGAGGGTTCACCCAGGACGACAGCCACATTTTCACCACCCGGGAGCAGGCCCCGGCCGAGATCGCCTCGCTGGTGGCGTTCGTGCTGTCGGTGCTGCGGGCCTTTGGGTTCGAGTCGTTCGAGGCCAGGCTGGCCACCCGCCCGTTGGAAAAGTCGATCGGCGAGGATGCCGAATGGGATCTGGCCACCGATGCCCTTCGCCATGCTCTAGAGGCCGCCGATCTGGAGTACGAGCTGGACGAGGGGGGCGGTGCCTTCTACGGGCCCAAGATCGATATCGATGTGCGCGACGCCATCGGTCGGAGCTGGCAGCTTTCCACCATTCAAGTGGACTTCCAGCTTCCCGAGCGGTTCGGCCTCGAATTTGTGGGCGCCGATGGCAACCGCCACCGCCCAGTGATGATTCACCGGGCGCTGATGGGGTCGATCGAGCGCTTCTTCGGGGTGCTCATCGAACACTTTGGCGGCGCCTTCCCGGCCTGGCTGGCCCCGGTCCAAGCCGCCATCTTGCCGGTGGCCGCCTCCCATGGCGATTATGCGGCCGAGGTGGCGGCTCACCTGGGCGAAGCCGGATTCCGAGTGGAGGTGTCCGACTCCCAAGATCCGCTGGGCCGGCGCATTCGGGCGGCCAAGCTCCAAAAGCTGCCCTATGTGCTGGTGGTGGGCGACGACGACGTGGCCCACGGCACCGTGGGGGTAAACGCCCGGGGCTCAGACGGCGATGAGCGAGGCGTGCTGCTGGGCGACTTCGCCAATCGACTGCGCGACGAAGTGGATGCCCACCGCTGATGCTTGAGCGCCTGTGGGCCCCGTGGCGCAGCCGGTATGTGGCCGGACTGGGCGCGGCCGACTCCGAGTCTGAAGAGGGAACGCTGTTTGAGCGCATCTTGGCCGCTACCGAACCCGACGAAGAGACCGGCATCTTGTGGCGAGGCAACACGTGCTTCGCGGTGCTCAACGCCCATCCCTACGGAAGCGGCCACCTGATGGTGGTCCCCAATCGGGCGGTGGCCGACCTGGCCGATCTCACCGACGCCGAGAGCGAGGAGCTGTGGTCCGCCGTGCGAGCGGCCGTGGCCGCCATCCGCCGGGCTTACAACCCCGAAGGCGTGAACGTGGGCATAAATTTGGGGGCCGCCGCCGGCGCCGGTCTTCCCGACCATCTGCATGTTCACTGCATGCCCCGCTGGCAGGGCGACACCAACTTCATGACCACCGTGGCCGAGACCCGGGTGCTTCCCGAGCCCCTCACCGAATCGTGGTCCAAGCTGAGAAATGCCTGGGCAGACCAGTAGCCTCAAACTGTGTCCGACGCGGAAGTGAGCGATACCGAGAGCCAGACGGTGTCCGACGCGGAGATAACCGACGAGCTGCCTCAGGAGCTGAACATCAGCGACTACGTCGGCCCCTACCTGTTTCCCAACAACAGCCGCCGCCGGATCCCAGCCATCATCTACTTGTCGGCTGCGGTGGTCTGCACGGTGGTGTGGGCGGTGGCCTCCGACAGCCCCCTGGTCAATGGAGGTTTCCTGGGCGCGGCCATCGCCCTGGCGGTCTTCGCCGTTTACGGGTTCATCTGCGGCAAAGAGCTGAAGATCGACGAGTCGGATGCACTGGTGATCGCCGTCGGCGCAGTGGGCTTTCCCGTGGGACACGCATCGGCCCAAATGGGGTGGCGAGGCTGGTTCAGCCGCCCCACCTGGCGCATCCTGCTCTATTCCAACGAGCCCCAGCCTGACCAGCGGGGATTGGTGTTCGTTGACGGTGTCACCGGTGAGGTGATCGACCAACTGGTCCAGCCCAATCCCGAGGACTGGGCCCACCTGGGAAACGACTGAGAAGTACAGTAGAGGTCACATGTTCGACGGCAATTGGCGCACGGCGGTCAATCGTGGGCTCGATCCCATCGGCGCCGTCCTGTGCCGGTTGGGCGTGAGCGCCGACGGGGTTACCTTCTTCGGCATCGCAATGGCCGCGGTGGCCGCCGTGGTCATCGGCCGAGGCCAACTCATCCTCGGCCTGGTCTTTTTGATCCTCGCCGGTCTGTCCGACGCCCTCGACGGGCCCATCGCCAAAGCATCGGGCACCAGCTCGGTTAGGGGCGCCTTCTTCGACTCCGTCAGCGACCGGGTGTGCGACGCCCTGCTGTTCGGGGGGTTGGCCTGGCATCTGGGGTCAACCGAACCCGGTCACATCTTCATGCTGCCGGTGGGCCTCATGGGAGTGTCCTTGCTGGTCTCCTATCAGCGGGCCAAAGCCGAGTCGCTGGGGCTCGACGCCAAAGGAGGCCTCATGGAGCGGGCCGAGCGGTTCGTTGTGCTCGGCGCCGGATTGGCCTTCAGCTTCGTTCTGATCCCGGTGCTGTGGGCCATGCTCGGCCTCACCGCGGCCACCGCGGTGCACCGATTTGTCAAGGTATGGCGTCAAGCCGACACCCTGCACTCCGTATGACTGTCGCCGAGGGGACCGCTCCTCCTGCTGCTCGAACCCACCGACTCTCGGCCGACGTCGTGCTGTACCGCAGCGGCGCGGCCCTGGCCCGCCGACTGCCCCAAACGGTGGGTGCCGCCCTCACCCGGGCCATCAGCCGCGGCGCCTACCGATTGCTGCCCGAGCGCCGCTTCATCACCGAGCGCCGCCTCCAGAGGGTGTGCGGCCCCGAATTGCAGGGCGAGGCGCTGGCCCAGTCGGTGCAGGCCTCGTTCGAGTCGTACGCCCGGTACTGGTTCGACGGCGCCCGGATCGGCGATCTAAACGACGCCGAGGTGGCATCCGGATTCAGCCACCAGGGGTTTCACTACATTCAAGAGGCCATCGACACCGGCACGGCCCCGATACTGGCGCTTCCCCATCTCGGGGGCTGGGAGTGGGCCGGAACATGGATGGCCCGCATCCCCGGCTACCCGGTTATCTCGGTGGTAGAACCGCTCAAAACCGCTCGGCTGTTCGATTGGATGGTGGAGGAGCGCCGCCGCATGGGCATCGACATCGTGGCCCTGGGTCCCGACTCCGTCTCGACGCTCATCAAGTCGCTGCGCTCTGGGCAGGTGGTGTGCCTGCTCGCTGATCGACAGGTGGGCCGCGGGGGAGTTGAGGTGGAGTTCTTCGGAGAGCGCACGCTGCTGCCCGGCGGTCCGGCCGCTTTGGCGCTGCGGACCGGCGCGGCAATCCTGCCCGCCGCGGTCTATCAGGATGGCCCCAACCACCGCGGTGTGGTGCTGCCCCCGGTCCCCGCCGAGCGTCAAGGCAGGCTGCGGGCCGACGTGGCCCGGATCACCCAAGATCTGGCGCTGGCTTTGGAAGATCTGATCCGCGCCGCCCCCGAGCAGTGGCACCTCATGCAGCCCAACTGGCCCAGCGACACCGAGGCCCTGCAGCGTTTCCACCAAGAACGCCGAGGCATCGACCACTCTGGCAACGATGACTCCCTCCGCCAGCCCAGCAAGAAACAGGCTGGCAAAGAGCGGGTGCCGGGATGAGGGTTGGGCTGGTGTGCCCCTACTCCCTGACCATTCCCGGCGGCGTCCAGGGACAGGTCATGGGACTGGCCCGCTCCCTGCGCCGCATGGGGGTGGAAGCCCGGGTGCTGGCCCCGTGCGACGGCCCTCCCCCCGACGAGTCGGTCACGCCGCTTGGCAACAGCCTGCCCACCGCGGCCAATGGTTCCATCGCTCCTTTGGCCCCCGACCCCCCGGCCCAGCTCCGCACCATCCGGGTGCTGCGAGACGAGCGTTTCGACGTGATCCACATTCACGAGCCATTGGCCCCCGGCCCCACCAACACGGCCGCAGTCATGAAGTCGGCGCCTCTTTTGGGCACCTTTCACCGGGCGGGCCACAGCACTGCCTATCAGTACCTGCGCCCCATCGTGCAGGCCGTGGCCAACCGCCTCGACCATCGCTGCGCGGTGTCCGAGGACGCCCGCCGCCTGGCCCAAGAGCAGCTGGGCGGCCAGTACGAGCTGGTGTTCAACGGCGTGGAGTTGGATGCGCCCTCAACCGAGCCGATTGAGACATCGCAGCCCACCATCTTTTTCGTGGGCCGCCACGAGCCCCGCAAGGGGCTGGGCATCCTCATCGAAGCCCTTCAGCATCTTCCGCCCGAGGTGCGGCTGTGGGTGGGGGGCGACGGCCCCGAGACCGAGGCCCTGAAAGCGCAGTCTGGCAACGACCCCCGCGTCGAGTGGCTGGGCCGGATCTCCGACGCGGAGAAGCAGGCCCGCTTGCAGGGCGCCGACGTGTTCTGCGCCCCGTCGTTGTTCGGCGAGTCATTCGGAGTGGTGCTGCTGGAAGCCATGGCTGCTCGGACCCCGATCGTGGCCTCCGACCTAGACGCCTACGCCATCGTGGCCCGTCCCGGACGCGACGCGCTGCTCTCAGATCCCGGTGATGCCGCCGCATTGGCCGCCGCCCTCAAGCGAGTGCTTTACGACCCCGATACAGCGGGCTCGCTGGTGGAATCGGGGTTGGATCGGGCCCAGCAGTTCTCCATGGACAAGCTGGCCACTCGCTATATCGATATCTATGCCGACTTGGCCGCCCGCCGCCCGGTCCGCGCCCCCAAACACCTGTCGAGGCCGACCAAGGAGGGACCGTGAGTCACGGACTTCGTCGAACTGCCGCGGTGCTCGTCACTCTGGGCGCATTGGTCGGGGTGGTCGGGGTGGTCGTCCTCACCCTGGTGGGTCTGCCCTGGCTGGTTGCCCTCATAATCGCGGTGGTGGCGGGGGCGGCCGTCGTTGGTGGGCTGCGCCTAGCCGCTTGGCGGCTGCTGATACGCCTGACCGGCGCCACAGCCCCCCATGGCGAGGCCGAGGAGACTCTCGCCAATGTGCTGGAGGGCCTGTGCATGAACCACGGCATTCCCACTCCCGAGCTGCGCGTCATCCGATCCGACTCCGTCAATGCCCTGGCCGTGGCCCGTACCCCCGCCCATGCTGCCATCGTCGTCACCACCGGCGCGGTCGAGCAGCTCGAGCGCATCGCATTGGAGGGACTCATGGCCCACCATCTGTGCCGCATCCGCCGGGGTGATGCCGCTTTCGAGACGCTGGCCGGCATCCTTTTGGCCTGGCCGCTGGGGGCAGCCGGCTGGTTGCGCCGCCGGGTTATGAGCGGGGTACTTCCGGCGGGCCGGAGTCTTCAAGCCGACTTCGAGGCGGTATCGCTCACCCGGTATCCGCCCGGCCTGCTGTCTGCGCTGATGACACTTTCAAGCCAAACCGCTGAAGTACCATCGGCCACAGTGGCTGCGTTGCACATGTGGATCGATGAGCCTGATTGGGGGGTCGCCGATTCCATCCGCCATCCCCGGCTGGAAACCCGCATCGCCGCGCTGAACGAACTCTGATGGGAAGCCTGTCCGCTGCTCGGCGCGCCCTCTGGCGCGCAAGAATCGGCGCCCTGTTGCTGGCCGCGGCCCTGGTCGCCGCAGCCTGCGGCACCTCGAACGACAGCGACCCCGCCAACGGTGAGGCGGGGACCGGCACCGCCGCACCAGCCACCGAGGCTACGGGTACGCCCGGCGGCGACGGAACGCCAGCCGACCCGGGCGACCCCACCGCCGCCCCTTCGGACACCGATCCCGACGGCACCGACTCGGGCGGCACCGACTCAGGCGGCACCGACTCGGGCGGCACCGACCCCGATCCGTCGGCAACCCAGGGGCCGGGAGAAGACGGTACCCCTGATGCCGACCCAACCGCCCCCGCCCCTCCACCGGTCCCCACCGAGCCGCTCACCGGGGAGCCGCTAGAAGATCCCTCCATTATGAATCGGCCTGCATTGGCGGTGAAGATCGGCACCAGCAGCGTGGGCCGTCCCCAAACCGGCATCAACCAAGCCGACATGATCATCGAGGCCCGGGTGGAGGGGATCACCCGGCTGACGGCCGTTTTCCACAGCCAAGAGGCCATCCCGCTGGGCCCGGTCCGGTCGGCCCGCAGTTCTGACCCCAACATCCTGGCCAACTTCGGCCAGCCGATATTCGGCCACTCCGGGGCCAATCCGGGCGTGCTGCGGGAAATCTCCCAAGGCCAGTCCAACGGCAAGCTCTACGAGCTGCGCTGGGACAACCTGCCCGACGACTATTGGCGGGTGGCCGATCGGGTGCCGCCGTGGAACCTGTACACCACCACCTCGGCCATCTGGAATGCCGCCCCCAGCCGTCTGGAAGCGCCCGAGCCGCTGTTCGAATACCGCCAAGCAGGCGAAAGCCTCCCGTCCAGCGCTCAGCCGGTGCCCGGGGTTGAGGTCCGCTACCTGAGCGGCAGCGGCGGCCTCGGGCTTTTGGCTCAGTTCGCCTGGGATGAGGAGTTGGGCGGTTGGGCCCGCTGGCAAGACGGAACCGCCCACATGGTCATGCCCCGCCATCCCGACGGCACCCCCAACACCGATGTCGACCCTGTTCAGGTGGCGCCGGCCAACGTGGTCGTGCTCCAAACCCGATATACCGGCAGCGCTTCCGACCCCCGGAGTCCCGAGGCCATCACCGTCGATGCCAACGGCGGCGTGGCCCTGGTGTTCACCGATGGCCACCTGATCCGGGGCCAGTGGACCCGCTCGTCGGCCGCCCAGCCCTGGCAGGTGACCGACAACGACGGCAACCCGGTGAGGCTCACCCCCGGCCAGACCTTCATTGCTCTACCCGGAGGAGACGTGTTGGTGATGGTGGAGGATTTCACCGAGAACCTGCTCAAGAAGCGCTAGCTCGGTGCGATGCGGGAAACCGACACCGCGTTTTAGATGCCGGAAGCCATAGACTGCACTCATGACCGCTGAGTCGATGTCGGGGCGCGAGACGGGGACCACTTTGGTCAAGCGAGGACTGGCCGAGATGCTCAAGGGCGGCGTGATCATGGACGTGGTCACCCCCGAGCAGGCCAAGATCGCCGAGGACGCCGGGGCAGTGGCAGTCATGGCGTTGGAACGGGTTCCCGCCGACATCCGCCGCGACGGCGGAGTGGCTCGCATGAGCGATCCCGAGATGATCACCGGCATCCAGCAGGCGGTCACCATCCCGGTCATGGCCAAGGCCCGGATCGGCCACTTCGTGGAGGCCCAGATTCTGGAAGCCCTCGATGTGGACTACATCGACGAGAGCGAGGTGCTGACCCCCGCCGATGAGGCCCACCACATCGACAAGTGGGCGTTCACCGTGCCGTTCGTGTGCGGGGCCACCAATCTGGGCGAGGCGCTGCGGCGCATCTCCGAGGGGGCGTGCATGATCCGCTCCAAGGGCGAGGCCGGCACCGGCAACATCGTGGAGGCCGTCCGCCATCTGCGCTCGATCATCGGTGACATCCGCAAGATCACCCAGGCCGATTCGGCCGAGCTGTTCGACTGGGCCAAGCAGCTTCAGGCCCCTCTGCCGCTGGTACGGGAGGTGGCCGAGACCGGCTGGCTGCCGGTGCCGATGTTCTGCGCGGGGGGCATATCCACGCCAGCCGATGCCGGACTGGTGATGCAGCTCGGCGCCGAGGCGGTGTTCGTGGGCTCGGGGATATTCAAATCCTCCGACCCGGCACCCCGGGCCAAGGCCATCGTGGAGGCCGCCACCAACTACCGCGATGCCCACATCCTGGCCAAAGTCAGCCGCGGCCTGGGCGAGCCCATGCCCGGCCTGGAGATCGACGGCCTCGACACCCGGCTAGCCGACCGCGGCTGGTAGCCGCGCCTAGCTGTGCAGCAGATCGAAGCTTCGCCCCGAGACCCGGAGCCCCCGGGTGAAAGTCGGGATTCTGGCCCTTCAGGGCGCCTTCGGACTGCATGAGCAGGTCCTGAACCGGCTGGGGGTGGCCGCGGTCCAAGTCCGCACCCCCGAAGAGCTGGCCGAGGTCGACCGCTTGGTGATTCCCGGCGGCGAGTCCACCGCCATCGCCAAACTGCTCGACGCCAACCGCCTGGCCGACCCGCTGGCCGACCGCTTGGCCGACGGCCTGCCGGTGCTGGGAACCTGTGCCGGAATGATCCTTCTGGCCTCCGAGGTGGTGGACGGCTATCCCGGCCAGCGCTGCTTCGGCGCCGTCGATGTGGCGGTGCGGCGCAACGGCTACGGCCGTCAATCGGAGTCCTTTCACGCGCCGATCGAGGTCGAGGGGTGGGAGTCAGCCTTCCCCGGGGTGTTCATCCGGGCTCCGGTGGCCGAGTCGACCGGCCCGGGGGTGGAGATACTGGCCGAATTGGACGGGGTGCCGGTGCTGTGCCGCCAAGGCTCGGCCGTGGTGTCGTCGTTCCATCCCGAGCTGGCCGACGACGATCGAATCCACCGTTGGTTTGTGGAGCAGGAATAGGGGAGAGCACCCATGTCTGGACACTCCAAATGGGCCACCATCAAGCACCGCAAGGGGGCGGCTGACAAGCGGCGGGGCAAGCTGTTCGCCAAGCTCATCCGCCAAGTGGAGGTGGCCGCCCGCGAGGGGGGCGGCGACATCGACGCCAACCCCACGCTTCGCACCATGTTCCAGAAGGCCAGGGACAACTCGGTGCCCCTCGACACCATCGAGCGGGCCATCAAGCGGGGGACCGGCGAGCTGGAGGGGGTGTCGTATGAGTCGGTGTTCTACGAGGGGTACGCCCCCGGCGGCGTGGCCCTCTATGTGGAGACGCTCACCGACAATCGCAACCGCACCAGCTCGGAGGTGCGCACGCTGTTCACCCGCAACGGCGGGTCGCTGGCCGAGCCCGGCGCAGTGGCCTGGCAATTCGAGCGCAAAGGGGTGGTGATTCTGGACCGCTCGGTGGACGAGGACGAGCTGATGTTGGCCGCCCTTGACGCCGGCGGCGAGGATTTGGCCGACGAGGGCGACACCTGGCGGCTCACCTGCGATCCCTCCTACCTATCGACCATGCGCGACGCCCTGGCTGATGTGGAGATCGCCTTCATGTCGGCCAACTCCACCATGCTGCCCACCTCGGTGGTGGGCGTCGACAGCACCGAGGCCGCCCGGGCCGTCCTCCGCCTCATCGACGCCCTCGACGACCACGACGACGTCCAAGACGTCTACGCCAACTTCGACATCCCCGACGAAATCCTCCAAGCCGCCGCCGGCTGAGTCAGTCGAACAGGTTGGACTGGTCCGCAGCGCTGGCTGGTGGTGCCAGGCCCAGGTGGTGCCAGGCGGAGGGGGTGGCTACTCGGCCTCGGGGGGTGCGCATGAGCAGGCCCTGTTGGATGAGGAACGGTTCATAGACGTCTTCCACCGTCTCGGCCGGTTCGCTAACACTGATGGCCAGCGTGGACAGGCCGACCGGGCCGCCTCCGAAGCGCTCGCACAGGGCCGACAGGATCGCCCGGTCGATCTTGTCGAGGCCGGCTTGGTCCACGGCGAACAGGTTCAAACCGGCGGCCGCCACCGCCTGGTCGATCACTCCGTCGGCCCGGACCTCGGCGTAGTCGCGCACCCGACGCAGCAGCCGGTTGGCGATGCGGGGGGTGCCCCGGGCCCGACAGGCGATTTCGGCCGCTCCGGCCGGGTCGACCTGGATGTCCAAGATGGCCGCCGCCCGCACGACGATGGCCTCCAAGTCGACGGTGGTGTAGTAGTCGAGCCGCGACACCAGGCCGAACCGGTCCCGCAGTGGTCCGGTGATGAGACCGGTGCGGGTGGTGGCCCCCACCAGGGTGAACTTGGCCAGATCCAGGCGCACCGACTGGGCCGCGGGCCCCTTGCCCAGCACGATGTCGACGTTGAAGTCCTCCATGGCCGGGTACATCACTTCTTCGACGATGCGGGGCAGCCGATGGATCTCATCGATGAACAAGATGTCGCCGTCCTCCAGCTTGGACAAGATGGCGGCCAGGTCGCCAGCCCGCTCCAGCGCCGGCCCCGAGGTGACGTGCAGTCCCGCTTCCATCTCCTTGGCCACGATGTGGGCCAATGTGGTCTTGCCCAAGCCCGGAGGCCCGGCGAACAGCAGGTGGTCGGCTGGCTGCGATCGGGCCCGGGCCGCGCCCAAGATGATGTGAAGATGCTCCTTCAGCTCCGACTGGCCCACGAACTCGTCCAGCCGAGCTGGCCGCAACCCCGACTCGGCCGCGGCGTCTTCGGGCAGCGAGATCCCGGCCAGCAGTTCCTCTCTCTCGCTCATGGCCCGCTCATACCCCGGAGGCCAAGTGGCGAAGGGCCGCCTTGAGCAGGGCAGAGGAGTCGTCGCCCGGGGGCACAGCCGCGATGGCGCTGCGGATCTCCTCGGCGCTGTAGCCCAACTCGGCCAATGCTTGGCGGACCACGCTGCGGGCATCGGCGGGCTGATCGCCCACCGCCTCGGTCGATGCCACCGCGGTGGTCACGTCGCCGATGTCGAGGCGGGATTTGAGCTCCACCAGCAGCCGGGCCGCGGTCTTCTTGCCCACTCCGGGCACCAGGCACAGGGCATTGATGTCGTCGGTGGCCAGAATCCCGGCCAGCTCCTCGGGCCCGAACACCGACATGATGGCCATGCCCATCGCCGGCCCCACGCCGTGAGCCGAGATGAGCCCCTCGAAGACCCGGCGCTTGTCAACGGTGTCGAACCCGTAGAGGGTCTGGGCGTCCTCTCGGATGTGGTGGTGGGTGTGCAGCAGCACTTGTTGGCCCAACTCTCCCAGGGAGGCCGAGGTGTCGGGCGATACGGCCACCCGATAGCCGATGCCGGCGGCTTCCACGATCACCTCATCGTGATCCCGCAGGGCCAGCGTGCCCCGCAGCAGGCCGATCACAGCGCCGCCTGGATCCGGGATGCGGCCGGGCGGTGGGCCAGATGGCAGAGGGCCACGGCAATGGCGTCGGCCGCGTCCACCGGCTTCAGCGGTTGGGGCAATCCCAGCAGGGTCTGCACCATCTGTCCCATCTGGGTTTTGTCGGCGGCGCCCCAGCCGGTGACCGCCTTTTTGATCTGGGTGGGGGAGTACTCGAACACCTCGGCGCCTGCTCCGGCCGCGGCGGCCATGGCCACCCCGCTGGCCTGGCCCACCCCCATTGCGGTGCGCACATTCACCTGGAACAGCACCTGCTCGATGGCCACCGCATCGGGGCGGTATTCGCTCAACAGCTCGACCAGTTCGCTCTGGAGCTCATGCAGCCGCTGGGGGACGGGGTCGTCTTTGTCGGTGCGGATGATCCCGGCGGCCACCGCCTCGGTGTCGCGGCCCTTTTGGCGCACCACGCCATAGCCGCAGCGAGACAAGCCGGGGTCGATCCCCATCACCAGCATCAGCCCCAAACTACCGGCCACAGGAGACAGTTTTCGGGATAAGGGCGCCGGTCGGGTAGAAACAAGACGTGCGGACCGCGGAGTTAAGCTACGAGCTGCCCGAAGCCGCCATCGCCCAGCAGCCCGCCGAGCCCCGGGACAGCTCGCGGCTGCTGGTTGACCGGGGGCCGGCCACCCCGCCCGAGCACCGCCAAACCCGCGATCTGCCCGAGTTGTTGGGCCCTGGCGACGTACTGGTGGTGAACAACAGCCGGGTGATGCCCGCCCGGCTGCGGTTGGCCAAGGCCACCGGGGGCCGGGTCGAGGTGCTGTTGCTGGAACCGGGCGACGGCGGCTGGTGGAGTGCGCTGGTGCGTCCCGGCCGCCGGGTGCCGCCGGGCACCGAGCTGTGGTTCGACGACGAGCCGGTGATGGAGGTGGGGGAGCGGATCGGCGACGACGGGCGGCGCTGGGTGAGGCCCATCGGCGATCCCCACGCCCTCATGGACCAAGCCGGTGAGGTGCCCCTGCCCCCCTATGTGACCGAGGAGCTCTCCGACCTCGAGCGCTATCAGACGGTCTATGCCGACCGACCGGTGTCGGCCGCCGCGCCCACTGCCGGGCTTCACCTCACCGAGGCGGTGCTCGACCGCTGCCGGGCGGCCGGGGCGGTGGTGTGCGAGCTGGAGCTGGCCGTGGGCACGGCCACATTCACCCCGGTTGCGGCCGACAACCTCGACGACCACGTCATGCACACCGAGATGTACCGGATCCCCGAGGCCACGCTGGCCGCCTGCGTCCGGGCCGAGCGGGTGGTGGCGGTGGGCACCACCGTGGTGCGGGCCCTGGAGTCGGCCGCCGCCACCGGATCGGCCTGCGCCCCGACCGATCTGTTCATCACACCGGGGCACCGATTCGCGGTGGTGGACGCGCTGCTCACCAACTTCCATCTGCCCCGGTCCAGCCTCCTGGCCCTGCTGGCAGCGTTCGTCGGCCCCCGCTGGCGCGATCTCTACGCCGTCGCCCTGGCCGAGGGCTACCGTTTCCTGTCGTTGGGAGACGCCATGTTCTGCACCAAGAGCCCCAGCCAGTGACCCTCCGATTCGACGTGCTGGCCCGCGACGGGCAGGCCCGCACAGGCCGCATCACCACCCCGCGGGGCTCGTTCCTCACCCCGTGCTTCATGCCGGTGGGCACCCGGGCCGCGGTCCGCACCCTCGACACCGCCGACCTCGAAGCCCTCAAGCCCTCGGTGGTGCTGGCCAACACCTACCACCTGATGATGCGGCCCGGCGCCGATGTCGTGCAGCAGATGGGCGGCGTCCACGGGTTCACCGGCTGGTCGGGTCACGTGCTCACCGACTCCGGCGGCTACCAGGTGTTCTCGCTCGATCCCAAGGTGGACGACGACGGCACCACCTTCCAATCCACCTACGACGGCTCCACCCACCGTTTCACCGCCGAGCGGGTGGTGGACGTGCAACTCCAGCTCGGCTCCGACATCCAGATGGCCTTGGATGTGTGCCCCCCGTCGGAGGCGCCCGCCACGGTCCAGCGCCAGGCGGTGGACCGCACCGCCGCTTGGGCCGCCCGAGCCCGCCGCCGCTTCCTGGAAATGAACGGCCACGAGGCCGGCGCCAACCAATTCGGCATCGTCCAAGGGGGCATCGACGCTGTTTTGCGGGCCGAGAGCGCGGCTCGAACCATCGAGGTGGGCTTCGACGGCTACGCGGTGGGCGGGCTGTCGGTGGGGGAGAGCTCCCCGCAGATGATGGCCGCGCTGGAGGCCACCACCCCCAAGCTGCCCGACGATCAGCCCCGCTACTTCATGGGGCTGGGCGATCCGATCGGGCTGGTGGAATGCGTCGCCTTAGGAGTGGACATGTTCGACTGCGTGCTGCCTACCCGACTGGCCCGCCACGGCACCGCCCTCACCTGGGAGGGCCGCGTGAATATGGGCAACTCATCGCTGGCCACCGACGATGGCCCGATCGACTCCCAGTTCCCAGCCAGCCCGGCGGCCCGCTACTCCCGGGCCTACCTCCGCCACCTGTTCAACGTGGACGAGCCCTCGGCGGCCCGGCTGCTCACCCTCCACAACGTGGCCTGGCTTCTGGCCCTCATGGACACCGCCCGAGAGGCCATCGCCGCCGGCACTTTCCACCAGCTTCGCCACCGGGTGGCCGAGGCGTGGGGCTGACATGCTGAATGCCATCATTTGGGCCCAGCCCGCCGAGTCGTTAACCAGCCAGGTCTTCCGGTAGGATTCTGAGCCTTGGAGATCCTTCCGCTTCTGCTTTTGATGTTCGTCGCCATGTACTTCTTCATGGTGCGCCCCCAGCAGCGCAAAGCGCGCGAACAGCGAGCCCTTCTCGACTCCCTCGAGGTGGGCGACGAGGTGATCACCGCATCCGGCCTGTACGGGATGATCACCGATTTCGACGGCGGCACCGTGTTCATCGAGATATCCGACGGTGTCGAGATCAAGATCAGCCGTGAGACCATTGCCAACAAGATCGTGTACTCCGACATCGACGTCGATGGCGACGACGCTGACGCTTAGCCCCCACATCCAGCGTCAATGAGCCGCCGCTCGCTGGTTTCCCTTGCCCTCATCGTGGCCGCAGCCGCGGGGCTGCTGGCCGCCTCGCTGGCCGCGGGCAACCGGCCGCTTCTCGGACTCGACCTCAAGGGCGGAGTCGAGGTGGTGCTGGTGCCAGCCGACGACCCCGACCGCCCGGTGGCCATCGGCGAGGGCGACCTAGACATCGCGGTCGAGATCATCCGCGACCGCATCGACGGCCTGGGCGTGGCCGAGCCCGACGTGACCCGCCAGGGCGGCCGGGTGGTGGTCCAGCTCCCCGGCATAAGCGACCAGCAGCGGGCCATCGACATCGTGGGCCAGACCGCCGAGCTGCGCTTCCGCCCGGTGTGTACGCCGCTCGACCCCGAGCCCGCCCCCGTAGACGACTCCGGGGCCGAGTTGCCTCCGCCCCCGGAGCTGCCCATTCCCGAGCTGGACGACCGGGGCTTGGCCCCGTGCCCCACCGGGCTTGACCTCTCGGCTCTGCCCACCACCAGCTCAGCCGATGACCTGCTCGACCGCTTCGTGGTATTGCCCCACCAAGACGGGTCGAGGCGCTATCTGCTCGGCCCGTCCACGCTCACCGGCGCGGGCCTGTCCAGCGCCGACCGGGGGTTCACCAACGAGTACGTGGTGGAGTTCAACCTGAAGGGCGGCGAGGAGGGCGCCGACAAGTTCGACGAGCTAGCCCTGGTGTGCAACACGCTGTCGGAATTCTGCCCCACCGCCCAAGTCGCCATCGTGGTGGACGGCTCGGTGGAGTCGGCCCCGGTGGTGAACGAAGCCCGCTTCGGCGGCAGCGGGATCATCTCCGGCAACTTCTCCGAGGAGGAGGCCGAGGATCTGGCCCTGGTGCTGCGCTACGGCGCCCTGCCCATCGAGTTCCAAGACCCCACCGACCCCCAGAGCGACAGCACCAGCCGGGCGGTGTCAGCCACCATCGGGGGCGACTCCCTGCGGGCCGGAGTGATCGCCGGCATCGTCGGTCTGGCCCTGGTGTTCTTGTACATGGTGGGCATGTACCGGCTCTTGGGCGTGGTCGCCATGTTGAGCCTGGGGGTGTCGGCCACCCTGCTGTGGGTGATCGTGGCCTGGCTGGGCGAGACCCAGGATCTGGCCCTGACCCTGGCTGGGGTCACCGGCCTCATCGTGGCCATCGGCGTGTCGCTCGACTCCAACGTGGTCTACTTCGAGCACCTCAAAGAAGACGTGGCCACCGGCCGCATGCTGCGCTCTTCGCTGGAGCAGTCGTTCGCGGCCGCGTTCCGCACCATCTTCCGGGCCAACTTCGCCTCGCTCATCGCCGCGGTCATCTTGTACTGGCTCTCGGCCGGGTCGGTTCGGGGCTTCGCCCTCATGCTGGGCTTGGCCTCGGTGCTCGACCTGGTGGCCACCTACTTCTTCCTGCGGCCCTGCGCCCAGCTCATGGCCCGGTCTCCGAGCCTGATGGCCCATCCCCACCGCCTCGGCCTGCCCACCAGGGAAGAGGCCATGCCCGCGGGAGCTGAGGCCTCATGAGCTGTTTGGCTGTTACCCGGGCATTCGGGGGCCGTAGCCCGCGTGGAGGCAGCCCATCATGAGCCGCCTCCAGCGCCTGTTGCGCAACCAGACCAAGGTCGACTTCCCCGAGGCGTGGAAGACCACGCTGAAGGTGTCCGCCGCCCTGATCCTCATCGGCGTCATCGCCCTTTTGGTGCGGGGCGTCAACCTGGGCATCGAATTCGAGGGCGGCACGGTGTGGGAGGCCTCGGCGCCCGATACCTCCACCGCCGATGTGCGCGACGCCCTGCGAGGGGTGGGCCAGGCCGACGCCAAGATCCAGTTCGTGGGCGGCGACGTGCTGCGGGTGAGAGCCGAGTTGGACGCCACCGACGCCTCCAGCGTGGCCGAGGTGTCGCTCGCCCTGGCCACCCTCACCGGCCAGAGCCTCGACGACATCAGCTTCAGCTCCATCAGCGCCTCTTGGGGTGATGAGATCACCGACAAGGCCGTCCGGGCGCTGATCGTGTTCTTCATCGTGGTGGCCATCTACATCACGCTGACCCTGGAGTGGCGGATGGCCCTGGCCGCACTGGTGGCGGTGGCCCACGACATCGTCATCACCGTGGGCATCTACGCCCTGTTCCAGTTCGAGGTGACCCCGGCCACCGTCATCGCCTTCCTCACCATCATGGGCTACTCCCTGTACGACACATTGGTGGTGTTCGACAAGAACCGCGACTACCAGCGCCGCTCGGCCCTGGTCGGGCGGGCCACCTACACCCGCATCATGAACTCGGCGCTCAACACCGTGCTTTTGCGGTCGGTGAACACCACCATCACCTCGGTATTGCCGGTGCTGTCGATGCTGGTGATCGGCACCCTGGTGCTGGGGGCGGTCACCTTGTCTGAGTTCGCCGTGGCCCTGCTCATCGGCCTGTTGGTGGGCACCTATTCGTCGCTGTTCGTGGCCGCGCCGGCCGCGGCGTGGATGAAGGAGCGCCAGCCGGAGTTCGCCGAGCTGCGAGAGCGCCTCGAGGCCCGGGCCCAGTCGCGTGGCACCACGGTGCACGACGTGGAAGACGTGGCGGTAGGCCCGTCCCCGTCGCCAGCGGCGCCGCCCGCGGCGGCCGGAGCCTCCCGCCGACCCCCGCCCACCGGAACGGTCATCCCCCCTCGCCCCCGAAAGCGCAAGCGGCGGTAGCCCACGGGGTTCACGGGTAGGATTGGAACGGTGGAGTCCGGTTGGCCTGAGAGCCTCATCAGGGATATCCCCGACTTTCCCACCCAGGGGATCATGTTCAAGGACATCACCCCGCTGCTCGACGACGGCGACGCCCTGCGGTGGTCGGCTGATGCGCTGGCCGACCGCCTCTCCAGCACCCCGGCCGATCGGATCGTGGGCGTCGAGGCCCGGGGGTTCATCCTGGGGGCGGCGGTGGCCTATCGACTGGGCTTGGGCTTCGTTCCTTTCCGCAAGCCGGGCAAGCTCCCCTACGACACCATGTCGGTCGATTATCAGCTTGAGTACGGCACGGCTTCCCTGGAGGCCCACACCGACGCTTTGTCCCCCGGCCAGCGGGTGCTCATCGTGGACGACGTGCTGGCTACCGGAGGCACCGCGGCCGCCGCGGTCGAACTGGTCAAGTCGGG
Organism: Acidimicrobiia bacterium; assembly: GCA_022827405.1. GTDB lineage: Bacteria > Actinomycetota > Acidimicrobiia > Acidimicrobiales > Bin134 > Poriferisocius. Next base: position 1,370 of record JAJDTA010000216.1, on the reverse strand, counting down.
AGACGCCGAGGTCGTCGGGGTGGGCGTTCTCCTCGAGCTGGGTTTTCTCGGCGGTCGGGCCCGGCTGGGCAACGGCTACCCGGTGACCTCTCTGTTCTATTGCGGAGGTGACGAGTGACGCTGGCCGAGCAGGCGCGGCCCCGGTTGGAGCAACCCGACCAAGATGTCGCCCTGCTGATCGACGCCTATCTCGAGCGCCACCCCAACGACACCGGGGAGCGGGTCGCGACGGCCTATCGCCTGGCCGAGGAGGCCCACGCCGGTCAGGTTCGCAAATCGGGCGAGCCCTACGTGTCGCACCCCCTGGCCGTGGCCCACATCGTGATCGAGCTGGGGCTCGACGACGTGTCGGTCATCGCCGCGCTGCTGCACGACGCCATCGAGGACACCGCCATGGACTTGGCCGAGGTGGAGCGGCATTTCGGCAGCGAGGTGGCATCGATCGTCGACAGCGTCACCCGCCTCGACCGGCTCAAGTTCAACACCCAGGAGGAGGAGCAGGCCGCCTCCATGCGCAAGATGCTGGTGGCCATCGCCAAGGATCTGCGGGTGCTGGTGGTCAAGCTGTCCGACCGGCTGCACAACATGCGCACGCTGGCCGCGCTGCCGCTGGAGAAGCAGCACCGGGTGGCCCGCGAGACGATCGACATCTACGCCCCGCTGGCCAATCGCCTGGGCATGCAGGACATGAAGCTCCAACTCGAAGACCTGGCCTTCGCCGCCCTGCACCCCAAGCGCTACGCCGAGATCGACCGCATGGTGGCCACCCGGGCGCCCGAGCGCGACCTATATCTCACCCAGGTGCTGTCCAGCGTGGACGCCCGCCTGGCCGAGCTGGGCATCCAAGCCCAGGTCACCGGCCGCCCCAAGCACCTCTGGAGCATCTACGAGAAGATGATGGTCAAGGAGCGCAGCTTCGATGAGATCTTCGACTTGGTGGGCATCCGGGTGGTCGTCGATTCGGTGCGGGACTGCTACGCCGCGCTGGGATCGATCCACGCCACCTGGAAGCCGGTGCAGGGGCGGTTCAAGGACTACATCGCCATGCCCAAATTCAACCTCTACCAATCGCTGCACACCACCGTGGTTGGGCCGGGGGGCAAGTCGCTGGAGGTGCAGCTTCGCACCAATGAGATGCACGCCCGGGCCGAGCAGGGGGTGGCGGCCCACTGGGACTACAAGGAGGGGGCCACCACCGACGATCTGGCCTGGCTGAGCCGCATTATCGACTGGCAGCAGGAGACCTCTGACGCCGCCGAGTTCTTGAGCAACCTCAAGACCGACCTCGACCACGACGAGGTGCAGGTGTTCACCCCCAAAGGCGACGTGGTGTCGCTGCCCATGGGGGCGATCCCCATCGACTTCGCCTA
>JAJDTA010000055.1 GCA_022827405.1 Acidimicrobiia bacterium | reverse complement strand
CGCTCGCAGTTGGGCGGTGAACTCGTTGCGCTCACTGGAAGACAACCTCCCGTTTTCGCCGACGGGGGGTAGGAGCGGTTCGCTGACCACAATGGAAACCGGTACTCGTCGGAGAAACTTGGCCTTCGGCGGCATGGCTTCCTCGGTGCCGGCAATGCCTACTGGAAGAACTGGCACACCGGCCCTAGCAGCCAAGAACGCGCTTCCGCCGAAGATCTCACCCACTTTGTTGCCGGTTTGGCGTGTGCCCTCGGGGAATACCAGCAATGGCTCGCCCCGGTTCAGCAGATCTACGGCCGCGGTCAGCGATCGGCGGTCTCCTGCCCCCCGTTGCACCGGAAATGACCCCAGCATGGCGCTGATCCAGGTACCCATCCCGCCGGGGAACATCTCCTTTTTGGCCAGCGACCGAACGATGCGAGGGCAGCGGGAATTCACCAAAGGACCGTCCAAATTGGACCGGTGTACCGGGGCGATGATGAATGCCCCCTCGGATTTCAGCCGCTCTGCGCCCACAACCTTGGTCCGCAGATACAGGCGTCCAATCACTCGGATCACCACCCGCAAGATCCGGTAGAGGACCCGGGCCCGCCGAGTCTGCCAGATGGCCAACACCTGCTCTTCCAGACTCCGCTCAGCCATGGTTCTGCATAGCCTTCCAAACCCGCTCGGGTGAAAGCGGCGTATCAAGGTGCCGGACACCGAAGGGAGCTAGAGCGTCCACCACCGCGTTTTGCACCGCGGCGGTGGCCCCGACCGTGCCCGACTCGCCGACTCCCTTGGCCCCCAGCAGGTTCCGGTCGGTGGGGGTCTCAGAGCGAACCAACTCAAAGCTGGGCAGCTCGGCGGCCGAAATCACCGCGTAGTCGGCAAAGTTGGTGGTGAGCGGGTTGGCGTCGGCGTCGTAGGCCACCTCCTCCATGAGGGCCTGGGCGACTCCCCCGGCGATTCCCCCGTGGATTTGGCCTTCGAAGATCAGCGGGTTCAACACAGTGCCGGCGTCGTCCACCGCCACCAGGCGCACCAACTCTGTCTGGCCGGTCTCGGCGTCTACCTCCACCACAGCCACATGAGCGCCGAACGGAAAGGTCTGACCACCGGATTCGAATTCCGACTCCACGACCAGCGGGCCATCCAAAGCAGCAGCCACCGCGGCCCATCCCACCGACACCGCCGGGGTTCCGGTTACGTGGAAACAACCAACGTCGGGATCGTGAACCACATCGGAAACCGCGGCCTCCAACAGTTCGGCCGCCGCAGGCAACACCTGCTCGATCAGCCTCTGGGAGGCATCGACCAGCATCGACCCCACAATCTGGGCCGATCGCGATCCGCCGGTGACCTGTCCCCGAGGGGTGCAGTCGGTGTCGCCTCCGACCGCGACCACCCGATCCAGATCGATGCCCAGCACATCGGCCACGATCATCGGCCACACCGTCTCGTGGCCTTGGCCGTGGGGAGTGGAGCTGGTCACCGCGCTCACCACGCCATCGGTGCCCAGCTCCACCGAGGCGAAATCCCCCGCCCCAGTCGTGGCCGTGACCTCTACGTAGGTGGACAGGCCGATGCCCATGAGCACTCCTGAGCCGTTGGCCCGACGGGCAGCCTGCTCCGCGCGCAGTTCGTCGTAGCCCGCCGCCCCCAGCGCGAGATCCAGAGCCTTGTCGTAGTCGCCGGAGTCGTAGCTCATGCCCGACACCGTTGAGTGGGGAAAGCCATCCGGATCGAGAAAATTGCGGCGGCGAACTTCGGCGGGATCCATCCCGATCTCCGCGGCGAACAAGTCCACCGCCCGCTCGATGGCCGAGGATGCCTCCGGTCGACCTGCTCCTCGGAAAGCCCCGTTGGGCGTGGTGGAGGTGGGCACCGACACCGCCTGGAATCCGGCCTTGGCGATGTCGTAGACGCCGGTGAACATGGCCATGGTCATGCGGGGCAGGAATCCGGCGATGAGCGGATAGGCCCCGCTGTCTTGGATCACGTCGAGCTGGTAAGCGGCAATCCGCCCGTCTCGGCTACCGCCCACTGCCACGTCTTGTATCTGGCCCCGGCCACTGCCCAGACCGGTCATCGACTGGGTGCGGGTCTCCGCCCAGGCGCACGGGCGACCCAAGCGGCGGGCCAGCCACCCCAGAAGGGCCTCCTCGGGGTAGCAGCGGAACTTGGCCCCAAAGCTGCCCCCCACATCGGGGGTGATCACCAGCACCTGCTCGGGGTCGAGCCCATAGATGCCCATCAGCGCCGTCTTCACGTTGTGGCTGCCCTGGGTGGCGGTGTGGTGAATCAGCCGGCCGCCCTCCCAGTAAGAAAAGCCCGTTCGGGCCTCAATGGGCGCGGCCGACATGCGCTGGTTGTGGAACCGGCCCCGCACCACCACCTCGCACTGGTCGAAGTCCGGTGCCTCGTCCACCGCGCACCGGTACACCGTCTGGTCGTCGATGTCGGGAAACAGAACCACATCGCCCCGCAGCGACGCCTCCAAGTCGACCAGCGGGGGCAGCGGCTCGTAGCCCACAACCACCAAATCGGCGGCGTCGGCAGCCCGGCCAGGATCGTCGGCCACCACGGCGACCACCGGCTCACCCACGTAGCGGACCACGTCTTGGGCCAGCATGGTGCGAACCATCTGCTCGTTCATTCCGGGAAACGGCGGGGGGTAGACCACCACGGCGGGATCGACGTCGGCGACGGTGAACACCCCGAGCACACCGGGACTGGCCGCCGCGGCCCCTACCTCCACCGACGACAGCCGGGCATGGGCCTGCGTCGAAGTCACATACACAACGTGGGCAGCCTCGGGAGGAACCAGGTCGGCCACGTACGCCCCTTGACCGGTGAGAAAACGGGGATCCTCCCGCCGCAAAACTGGGTGGCCAAGGATTGAGGGCATCAGACCGGGTTGGCTAGCGCGCTTCCCTGCGGGGCGTCCGCCCCGTCAATCGAACAGGGCGACGTCGGTGAACTCGATGAGGTTCCCGTCGGGGTCTCGGGTGAAAGCCGACTGCACCGGAACGCCGAAGTCCTCACGCTTCGACGGCTCGCTGGCAAACTCCACCCCCCGCTCGGCCAACTCGGCCATGGTGGCCTCGAACTGCTCGGCCGGGATGTAGAGGGCAAAGTGGGACATCGCCCCCGCGGAATCCGGCATCTTGTCCACCTTGCTCAAGTGGAGCTGCGAGGGGCCCATTCGCAGCCACGACCCGTGGAACTCGCCGAAATCGGGCCGGGGGAGCTTCTCCAGGCCCAGCTTTTCGATATAGAAGGCATCGGCGGCCTCCACGTCGGTCACACAGATGTTCACGTGCGAATAGGCAACCAGACCCTTGACAGCAGTGCTCATCCCCGTGACTCTATTGCACCGCGCCGGGCTGCATCCCCGCCTGGCGAGTACAGCGCACTCCCAGCACCGCGGTCACCGCGCCTCCGGCAGCCAGCATGATGTAGCTGCTGCCGAGGTTGCCGATCTGGCCCCCAGCCAAAGTGGCGCCGATGATGGTCACCGCGATGGCCACCCCGAAGGCGTTGCCCACCCGCATCATGGTCTGGGACACGCTGGACCCCGAGGCCAGAAGATCGCTGGGCAGGTCGGCCACCATTACCGCGAACAGCGACCCCCACACCAAGCCCGATCCGATTCCTGCCAGCGTCACGCTGAGCACCCACGCCACCAGGTCTTCCTCGCCGCCCAACGTGGCCCACTGCCACACCATGCCTCCGGTCCACATTATGCTCCCAGCCACAACGAATCTGGCCGGTCCCCAGCGGTCGGCCCACCGCCCCGACAAAGCCGACAACAAGCCGGTGAACACGAACACCGGGGTCAGTAGCATTCCGGCCTCGAAGATGGTCAGCTCCCACACGATGGTGAGGTAGTTGACCCCCACCAACTGGTGCCCGAAAAAGGCCATGGAGAACACCAGCATCCCGTAGTTGCCCAGCCGAAAGCTCCTGAATCGGAACAGGCTGGGGTCGATCACCGGCAACCGGTGACGCATCGATCTCCAGGCCAGCAGCACAAGCACCATCGGCCCTCCAATCAAGGCCGCCAGCACCACCGGATCGGCCCATGTCCACTCCCGGCTCTGCACCAGGGCGAACACCACCCCGCCGACGCCAGTCAACACCATGAGCGCTCCCAGCCGATCAGGCAGCTCCGGGGTCTTCGCACTGCGGTGCTCTTGGATCACTTTGCCGATGAAGGCCAGGGCGATCACCCCGAAGGGCACGTTCAGCCAGAACGCCCACCGCCAGTCGCCCACATGCACCAAAAGCGCCCCCACCGAGGGTCCCATGGCCGCGGCCACCGCGCCGTTGGCCGACCATGCGCCCACGCCGGTTCCCCGGCGGGCTACCGGGAAGGCCTCGATCACGATGGCCGCCCCCATGGGCAGGCTCAGCGACGCTCCGAGTCCTTGGAGAGCTCGGGCCACGATGAGCACGCCGGTACTGGGGGCCAGCGCGGCCCCCGCCGAGGCCAAGGTGAACACCGCGATGCCGGCCATCAAGGTTCGCCGCCGTCCCCACCGCTCGCCCAGAACCCCGCAGATGACCAGGGTGGCCGCTCCGACGATGGTGAATGAGTTGATGACCCACGACAGCTCAGCCTCGCTGGCGTTGGGGAAGGACTCCTTCAGGTCGGCATAGACCACGAAGATCATCGACAGCGCCATGGCCGTCTGGAAACTGGCCAAGCTCACCACCACCAGCACCAGCCAGGCCCGGCGCATCACCGCCGGGTCCACGGCTGCTTGCGGCATCACCGAAGGACTGTAACCCTCTGACCTCCCGTCAAACGGATGGCAGCAGTGGCAGGGGCGATAGCTAGCCTTCTGGCGTGGTTTCGTTCTATGACACTCGGCTTCGCCAGATCGTGCCGTTTGAGCCGCTGGTCGACGGCCGGGTGTCGATGTATGTGTGCGGGCCCACCGTGTACGACGACCCCCACGTGGGCCACGCCCGCACCGCGTTCACCTTCGACATGATCCGCCGCTACCTCCAGTGGCGGGGCTTCGAGGTCACCTTCGTCTCCAACATCACCGACATCGACGACAAGATCATCGCCCGGGCCGCTGAGACCGGCACCACCGAGCCCGAGCTCGCCGCCCGCTATGAGCAGGTCTATACCGAGCAGATGGACCGGTTCGGCATCGCTCGGCCCGACCACCAGCCCCACGCCACCGAATATGTAGCCGAGATGCTGGAGTTCATCAGCGATCTGGTAGATCGAGGCGCGGCCTACCCCATCGAGGGCAAGGGGGTGTACTTCTCGGTGGCGGCCCACGACCGCTACGGCGATCTGATCGGGCGCACCCCCGAGGAGCTGCGGGAAGGTGCCGGCGCCCGAGTGGAGGTGGACCTGGAAAAGGCCGACCCGCTGGACTTCGCCCTTTGGAAGGCGGCCAAACCAGGCGAGCCCGTGTGGGACTCCCCGTGGGGACCGGGCCGACCCGGCTGGCACATCGAGTGCGTGGCCATGGCGATGGACTTGTTGGGCGAGACGTTCGACATCCACGGCGGGGGCGACGATCTGGCCTTCCCCCATCATCAGAACGAAGTAGCCGAGGCCGAGGGCGCAGAGTTGGAATTCGCCCGCCATTGGATCCATGGGGCCATGCTCAACGTGAACGGCGAGAAAATGGCCAAGTCGCTGGGCAACTTCACCACCATGTCTGATCTGCTCGATGTCTACGAGCCCCAGGTCCTGCGGCTGCTGATGTTGCAAACCCACTATCGAACGGTCATGGAGCTGAGCGACGACGCCTTGGCCGGGGCAGCCGGAGCGCTAGAACGGCTGCGGGCCTGGCATCGCCGGGCAGATGCCGCCGGACTGGACCCCTCAGCGGCCCCCGACCCCGACGCATTGGCCCGGTTCACCGCGGCGATGGACGACGACTTCAGCACTCCCGCCGGATTGGCGGTGGTGTTCGACCTGGTTCGGGAGGCCAACGCCGCGCTGGACGCCGGAGACACCGACCGGGCGGGCGCGGCTCACGCCACGGTGGGCGACCTGGCTGGTGCCTTGGGTCTCACCTTGGTGGGCGACGAACAAGCGGGCGATGACGCGTTGGCCGCTGAGGTGGAAAAGCTGCTGGCCGAGCGGGACGAGGCCCGCAAGACCAAGGACTTCGCTACCGCCGACCGCATCCGCGACGAGCTGGCCGCCCGGGGAATCGTGTTGGAAGACACCCCCGGCGGCACGATCTGGAGAACATCCTGAGGAAGTACCAGAGCCGGCTGCTCGGTCAACCCGTGACAGCGATCGAGATTTTGGACGATCAGTCGGGTACCACGAGAAGAACCCGGGCTCGGCTGCACCTGGCCAACGGGGAAAAGCTGGCTGTGTTCGTCAAGCGACCATCCCGCTCTCTGGTTGCTCGAGCCTTCGTCGCGGTGCCTCGGTTGAGCCGGGCCGAAGTCAGCTTTTACACCGAACTGCGCGACGAGGTTCCCATCGCCACCCCCCGATGCCACGGCGCCGGCCACTTCTGGCGCGGTTTCATCGTGGTGCTAGAGGACTTGGCCGATTCCGGCGCGACCCTGCGGAGCTCTACCGACACGCTCAGCGCGGACGAGGCGGCCTCGCTGCTGGAACCGCTGGCCGCCATGCACCGCCAGTGGTGGGGAAACACTGATTCGCACCCGTGGCTGGCCCTCAACCCTCGCCGGGAATTGAAGCTGGGGGCATTGCTCAGCCCCTCGCTCTGCCGCCTGGGGCTCTGGCGAGTTGGCTCCGCGGTTCCCGAGACGCTGCACCCAGCCATCTCCCGGTATGCCCGCAGCCGCCGGGCGGCTCAGGAGGCAATGTCGGCTGGATCGACGACTCTGATCCACAACGACTGCCACCCGGGAAACCAATTTGTCACCGCCGACGGCCGCCCCGGTCTCATCGACTGGCAGCTTTGCCGGGCCGGGCCGTGGGCCCGAGACGTGGCCTATCTGCTGGCCACCTCGCTGGACCCCGAGACGCGCCGCAGCGCCGAGAAGGACCTGCTGGCTGGCTACCTAGGCCACCTAGGCCCGGTCGCTCCGGATTTCGACGAGGCCTGGCTGGCCTATCGCCGCAATGTTGTCTACGCGGTGGAGGCCATGCTGGTGACCGCCGCGGTGGGCGTGATGATGCCCAAATCCACCTCCCTGGTCCTGGTGAACCGGGCCGCGACCGCCGCCGCCGACCTAGATTCATTCGGCGCGCTATGACCGAGTCGTTCCCCCGCCAACACGCCCGAACCCGGGGATTTTCCCTGGGGGCACCCCGCAGCTTCATGGTGTCCGACGACGGTCGCCGGGTGGCGTTTCTGCGCAGTTCATCGGGTGACGATCCGGTGAACCGGCTCTGGTTATTGGACACGTCTACCGGCGAACAACGGGTGGCCGCCGATCCGGTTGAACTGTTGACCGACCCCGGCGAGGAGAACTTGCCGCCGGCCGAGCGGGCCCGCCGGGAGCGAGCCCGCGAGAGCGGCGGCGGGATTGTGGCCTTCGCCGGCGATCCCGGCCTGACCAAGATCGCCTTCACCTTGGATGGGCGAGTGTTCCTGGCCGATGTGGCCGGAGGGACCGTCGATTCGCTCCCCTCAGAGCCTGGCGTGTTCGATCCCCGCCCATCACCCGACGGGCAGCGGGTGGCCTATGTCTGTGGCTCCGGCCTGCGAGTGGTGGACGCCACAACCGACGGACATGACCGGCTGGTCATCGATGAACCGGGCGACACCGTGAGTTGGGGGTCGGCTGAGTTCATTGCCGCCGAGGAGATGGGTCGGAGCCGGGGATTCTGGTGGTCTCCCGACAGCCAGCGCCTGCTGGTGGGCCGGGTGGACACCAAGGCAGTGCCTATATGGCACATCGCCTCCCCCGCTGATCCGGCGGCGGCGCCGGTACCCATGGCCTATCCCGCCGCCGGCACGGTCAATGCCGATGTCTCTTTGGCTGTCATCGGGCTCGACGGCAGCCGAGTCGACGTGGCCTGGGATCAAGACGCCTTCGAATACCTGGCCCGGGCTGCGTGGGCCCCCCGGTCGAATCCCGTCATCGCGGTGCAGAGCCGCGACCAGCGAACGGTGGTGATCTTGGAGGTGGACCCCGATTCCGGAGCCACCACCGAGATTGCCCGCCAGAGCGACGAGCACTGGGTGGAGCTGGTGCCCGGAACGCCGACATGGATGGACCAGCGACTGGTTACCGCAGAGGATCGAGGCTCTGCCCGGTGCCTGGTGATCGACGGCGTCGAGGCCACACCCGACAACCTGCAAGTCCGCAGCGTGGTGGCCGCCGATGAGCACCGGGTGGTGTTCACCGCGTCCGACGACCCCACCGAAATCCACGTTTGGCAGCTCGACAGCGAAGGCGGGCTGGACCGGCTCAGCGACCAGCCGGGTGTCTACAACGCGGCCGCAGGAGGCGGGACCGTGGTGTTGGTGCGGGCCGCGGGAACCGACTTGGAGGCGGCCGTCGAGGTGGTGACCCCCGCCAAACGCATCCCCATTGCGTCGGTTGCCGCCACCTCCTCGTTGTCTCCGTCGCCTCGGTTCTCCGTGGTCGGCAATCGAGAATTGCGCACCGCGGTGCTGTACCCGTCCGGCGACGGCGGAACCGAGGGCGATCCGCTGCCGGTGCTGCTGGACCCCTATGGCGGCCCCCACGCCCAGCGGGTGCTCAAGGCTCGCTCGCCGTTCCACGTATCCCAGTGGTTCGCCGACCAAGGGTTCGCAGTGGTCATCACCGACGGTAGAGGTACTCCGGCCCGGGGTCCGGCTTGGGAGCGGGCGGTGGTCGGCGATCTGGCCCACCCGGTGCTAGAAGACCAGATCGACGCTCTCGATGCGCTGGCCCAGAACCACCCCCGCCTCGACTTGGACCGGGTGGCCGTTCGGGGTTGGTCGTTCGGCGGCTATCTGGCCGCTTTGGGCGTGTTGGCCCGACCCGACCGGTTCCATGCCGCCATCGCTGGGGCACCAGTCACCGACTGGCGGCTGTACGACACCCACTACACCGAGCGCTACCTGGGCCACCCCGACCACAGCCCCGAGGCCTACACCCGCACCAGCCTGTTGGAGTTGGCGGGAGACCTGACCCGCCCTCTGCTGTTGATCTGCGGCCTGGCCGATGACAACGTGTTCGCCGCCCACACCCTCCAACTGTCCCAGGCCCTGTTCGAAGCCGGCCGCCCCCACCAAGTGCTGCCGCTGCCCGGCGTCACCCACATGACCCCCCAAGAGCAGGTGGCCGAGAACCTCCTGCTGCTGCAACGGGCCTTCCTCTTCGACAGCCTCGGGCTCCACCCGCCTGGCAAACCCAAGAATCGCAATGACGATTGATGTCTGAGTGTGAGAAAGCCACCTCACACCCGCCACAATGACCCCATGGCGCGCATAACTGCCGACGGCGAGATCCTCTACGGGATCCAGCTGCCGATTCAGACCCTCAACGAGCGAATCTGCCAGCCGTGGGAGCCAACTGCCACCGTGGACGACCTGTTGGCCATCACCCAAACCGCGGAGACCGCCGGGTTCGGGTTTGTGGGAGTGTGCGACCACATCGCCATTCCCAACAACGAATACGCCGCCCACATGTCCACCACGTGGTACGACCCGATCGCCACGCTCAGCTTCCTGGGAGCAGCCACCAGCACCATCCGGCTGCTGTCGGAGGTATACGTCCTCCCCTATCGCCATCCCCTTACCACCGCGAACTCGTTCTGCACCCTCGACCATCTCACCGGCGGACGGGCTCTGATGGGGGTGGGTGCTGGCCACGTCGAGGCCGAGTTCGAAGCCCTGGGATTGAGCTTCGCCGACCGGGGCCGAATGACCGACGAGGCCATTGACGCCGTTCGGGTGGCGGTGGAGGCCGCCGGGGGGTTCTGCCAGTTCAGCGGAGAGTTCTACGACTTCAAGGACGTGGGAGTGGGCCCCGCCGCCGCGCAGAGCTCGATTCCCATTTGGATCGGGGGCAGCACCGGCCCGGCCCTGCGCCGGGTGGTGGAGCGGGGAGACGGCTGGATTCCCCAGGGCACGCCCCGGGAGGCCATGGCCGAGCAGATCGACTACATGCGGGCCCATGCCGACGTGGTGGGCCGCGACCTCGATGAAGTGGACCTCGGCTGGTTGGCCGGGACCATCTACATAGGCGACCCGCCGGAGGGTCTTTTTCCACCGGGATGGCCGTATATCGGCGGCTCTCCCGACCAGATTGCGGAATCGCTCCGCTACGCCCACGATCTGGGGACCTCGGTGGTGTTTCTGTTTTTCCGGTCCCGCGACGCGGCCGAGTACATAGACCAAGTCGCCCGCTTCGGCGCCGAAATCCTGCCCATGATGGACGCCCGATCATGAGCGGCGTGCTGGCCGGAATGCGGGTGGTTGAGGGATCGGCGTTTGTGGCTTGCCCTTCAGGCGGCATGACCCTGGCCCAACACGGCGCCGACGTGATCCGATTCGACGCCATCGGCGGGGGCATCGACTACCAGCGGTGGCCGCTCACCTCCGACGGCCAATCGCTGTACTGGCAGGGTCTCAACAAGGGCAAGCGGTCGATCCAGATCGACCTCCGCTCCCCCGAGGGCCGAGAGCTGATAACCGCTCTGGCCACTGCCCCCGGCCCCGACGCGGGCATCTTTACCACCAACTTCCCCGCCGTCGGTTGGCTGTCGTACGACAGCCTCCGCCAGCACCGCGACGACCTCATCATGGTGGCCATCACCGGCAACCACGACGGCTCCACCGCGGTGGACTACACCGTGAACTGTGCCATGGGCTACCCCTGGGTCACCGGCGACGACGGCACCATCAACCACGTATTGCCCGCCTGGGACGTCATCTGCGGCCAAACCGCCGCCCTCGGAGTGCTGGCCGCCGAGCGCCAGCGTTCCCGCACCGGTGAGGGCAGCCTGGTGAATTTGGCCCTGTCCGATGTGGCGCTGGCTGCGGTGTCGATGCTGGGCCACGTGGCCCAGGCTCAGCTGCTGGGCACCCAACGGCCCCGGATCGGCAACAATGTCTACGGTGCCTTCGGCCGGGATTTCGAGTTGGCCGACGGCGAGCGCATCTATATCGCGGGGGTGAGCGGCCGAGAGTGGCAGGGCGTCGTGGCCGCCTGCGGCATCGCCGATGAGGTGGCTGCTCTGGAGGCCGAAACCGGTCTGGACTTCACCCGGGTGGACGGAGACCGCTATTTGGCCCAGGATCGCCTCAACCCGCTGGTGGCCCAGTGGTGTGCAGGCCACACCCTGGCTGAGGCGTCGGCCGCCCTCGACGCCCAAGGGGTGTGCTGGGGCCGATACCAGTCGATGCTGGAGTTGGTGGCCAATGACCCCCGCTGCTCCACCAAGAACCCGCTGTTTGCCGAGGTAGACCACCCCGAGACCGGGCAATATCTCACCTCCGGCCCCCCGCTTCGGTTCTCTGAGGAGCATCTGGTCGATCCCGGCCCAGCCCCCCGGCTGGGCCAGCACACCGACGAAGTGCTGGCCGACGTACTCGGTCTGTCGGGCACCGAGATCGCCCGCCTGCACGACAGCCGGATCGTCGCCTGACCATCTCTCTGCCGCCAGCGGGCCACTACTTTGACGCCATGACCATGGACATAGGCCGCGTCGGCGTTTGGACCCGTACCGACAGCTTCTCAACCACCGAAGCCATTGAGTTCGCCCAGCGCATTGAAGAACTGGGCTACGGCGCCCTGTGGATCCCCGACGCCTTCGGCCGCGATCCGTTCGCCCATGCCTCGCTGCTGCTCAACCACACCTCCACGCTGGTGCTGGCCACCGGCGTGGTCAACATCCACCTGCGGGAGGCCCAAGCCACCTCGTGCGCCCAGCGGGAACTGCACGACCAGTCGGGGGGGCGCTTCCTGCTCGGCCTCGGGGTGTCGCACCAGGCGCCGGTGGAGCGGTTGCAGCAAAAGCCCTACCCCAAGCCGATCCCGTCGATGCGGGAGTACCTCGACAAGATGGAAAGCGCCATGTGGTGGGGACCGGAACTCGACGGCGAGCCGCCCATGGTGCTGGCCGCCCTCGGCCCGCTCATGTTGAAACTTGCCGCCGAGCGCACCATGGGCGCCCACCCCTATTTCGCCCCGCCCGAGAACTCTCGGCGATCACGGGAGATCATGGGCCCCGACGCGTGGATCTGCCCGGAGCAGAAAGTGATGCTGGAGACCGACCCCGTGCGGGCCCGGGAGCGGGCCCGGGCATCCATGGCCGGGCCGATCACCATGCCCAACTACCGAAACAACCTCATGCGCTGCGGCTTCGAGGAGAGCGCCCTCGACAACGGCGGTAGCGATGAAGTGGTCGACGCGGTGGTGGCCTGGGGCGACGAGAACGCCCTGGCCGAACGGGTGCGCCAGCATCACGAAGCCGGTGCCACCCATGTGTGCATCCAGCCGCTCGACCCGGTGGACAAGACCCGTCCCAGCCTGGAGACGCTTGAGACCCTCGCCCCCCTTTTGAACGGAGCGTGACCAGCCATGCCCAATGAGTTCCAAGACCGGGTCGCCCTCGTCACCGGCGCCGCAGACAGGATCGGCCTGGGGTTCGCCCACGCCAGCTACCTGGCCGAGCGGGGCGCCAGGATCGTGCTCAACGACCTCGGCAGCGGAACCCTGGGCCTGGTAGAGCAGGGCTTCAATCCCGACATCGCCGAGGAGGCCGCCCAACGCATCCGTGACGCCGGTGGAGAGGCCATCGCCAACAACGGCGACGTGGCCGACCCAGCCACTGCCCAGGCGATGGTGACCAGCGCGATGGAAGCCTGGGGCCGGGTGGACATCCTCATCAACAACGCCGGAGTGGCCAGCTCGGCGTTCTTCCCCGACATCGACGCCGACGAGATGCACCGCCACGTGGGGGTGACCCTGTTGGGATGCCTCAACACCGCCAAGGCAGCTTGGCCCCACATGGTGGAGCGGGGCTACGGGCGCATCATCAACACCGGCTCCCCGGCCTGCTTCGGCAACCCAATCGCCTCCTATGCGGCCACCAAGTCGGGGCTGTTCGGCTTCACCCGCACCGAGGCCATGTTCGGCCAAGCCCACAACATCACCGCCAACCTGCTGTTGCCCGCGGCCATCTCCCGGCTGACCGAGGGCCTGCCCGAGTCGCCCTTCAAATCGCACCTGCGAGATCACTTCGGCGCCGAGAAGGTGGCCCCGGTGGTGGCCCATCTGGTGAGCGACCAGTGCACGGTGACCGGCGAGGCCTTCACCGCCGGAGGCGGCAAGTTTGCCCGCATCGTCTACGCGGCCTCCCCGGCCCAGGACGTCGACCTGACCATGGAGTCGGTGGCCTCGGGCATGGCCAGCGCCATGGACGCCGCCGAGTGGATCCCCCAGGGCTCCACCGCCGAAAGCATGGTCCACCTCGGCATGCCCCCTGAGTTGGAGCAGATGTAAGGATTGTTGCCATGGGACTGGTGAGCGACAAGGAGATCGAGGCTTTCTGGCGCGACGGTGTGGTGGTGATCCGGGGAGTGCTCTCCGACAAGACCCTGGCCGCCATGGCCCAGCCGGTAGACCGGGCTCTGGGGTCGGAGGAAATGAACAACATGACCGAAATGGGCGCCATGGTGGTACCGCCCAGCGGCGGCACCGTGCTTAACGACCCCGCGGCGGCCAAAACAGGCGCTCCCCGCGGCCAGTTCCATGGTGGCACCGACCACTGGTGGACCGACCCGGACTTCGAGCACTTCGCCACCCAGTCGCCCCTGCCGCAGGTGGCCGCTGAGCTGATGCAGAGCCAGAAGCTGTGGTTCTACGAGGACAGCGTGCTGGTGAAGGAGCCCCACACCGAAGAGCCCACTTCCATCCACCAGGACATGGCCTACTTCCAATTGGAAGGCGACAAGGTGTGTACCACCTGGTGCCCGCTCGATCCCATCTCCAAGGCCACCGGGGCCACCGTCTACGTGAAGGGCTCGCACCGCTGGGAGCGGAACTTTAGGCCCAACTGGTTCGTGAGCCAGCTCTCCATGCCCGACACCGACGGCGAGGAGGTCCCCGACTACGACCGGGACGACTCCGAGCACCTGCTCTGCTTCGACATGGCGCCCGGCGATGTGGCCGTCCACCACGCCATGACCCTCCACGGTGCCCACGCCAACGTCACCGATCAATGGCGCCGGGCCATCTCAGTGCGCTACTGCGGCGACGGCACCGTCTACCGCTTCAAACGCGGCACCCCCCTAAAGCCCCACCACTCTGAAGTCAACGAGGGCGACCCCGTAAACCACCCCCGCTGCCCCCAAGTCTGGCCCCGCTAGATCACCCCAGGTTGGGGCCGAGGATGGAGACGAAGGAGACCATTTCGCCGGGGTAGCCGCCGAGGTTGTGGACGAGGCCGAGGTTACGGGTGGATAGGTCGATCTGGCGGTCGTCGCCGGCTTTGTTTCGGAGTTGGAGCCAGCACTCGTAGTGCATGCGGAGGCCAGAGGCGCCTACGGGGTGGCCGAACGCTTTGAGGCCGCCGTCGGTGTTGATGGGCATGTCGCCGGTGCGCTCGAAGGTTCCGGCCAGCACCTCTTTCCAGGCGGTGCCCCGCTCGCAGAAGCCGAGGTCTTCCATGAGCACCATCTCGGTGGGGGTAAAGCAGTCGTGCACCTCGGCCATGGCCAGCGCGGAGCGGGGATCGTCGATCCCGGCTTGCCGATAGGCGTCGGCCCCGGCCATCTCGCACTCCGGGAACGTGGTGTAGTCGTAATCGGGGTCGATGAGCCCGCCCCCGGTGCCCGACACGAACGACAGCGCCTTGATGTACAGCGGATCGTCGCAGTACTTGTGGGCGTCTTCGGCCCGCACCACGATGGCCGCCGCTGAGCCGTCGGCCACGCCGGATCAGTCGAACACCGACAGCCGCCCGGCCACCGCGGCCATCTCGCAGATCTTCTCGGCCGGCATCTCCCGGCGGAATTGGGCCAGCGGGTTCAGCGCCCCGTTGCGGTGGTTCTTTTCGGCGATCTTGGCCACCACCATGCGCAACTCGTCCTCGTCCACCCCGTAGCGAGCGGAGTAAGCGGGCAGCACCAGGCTGTACATGGCCGCCGCGGTCAGGTTCCGCTTGGTGCCGTCGTGGGGGGCGGGCGCGGCGTTCAGCCCTTGGTAGCCAGAGTCCTTGATCTTCTCCACCCCGATGGCCATGGCCATGTCGTAAGCCCCGCTGGCCACCGCGTAGGAGGCTTGGCGAAGCGCCTCGGAGCCGGTGGCGCAGAAGTTCTCCACCCGGGTCACCGGCTTGCCCTCCAGCTTCAGCGGCTGGCTCAACGTCAAACCGCTCATCCCGCTGGACGCCGTCCCCAGCCAAAAGGCGTCCACGTCGTCTTTGGCCACCCCCGCGGAGGCGAATGCGGCTGTGGCCGAGTCGATCAGCAGGTCGTCGACTCCCTTGTCCCAGTGCTCCCGGAACTGGGTACACCCCATTCCGATGATCGCTACCTGGTCTTTGATGCCATGACTGGCCATCTGCGCCTCCTAGGCCCCCGATGAAGACCGCTCCGGACGGGCCTTCCAAAAATAGTTATAGATGCCTTCGGCCTCGTACAGCCGCCGGAAGGTCATCTCCACCCGCTGGCCAATGCGGACCGCGTCGGGGTCCACATCGGTCAGCTCCACCGGGAGCCGGCCACCCCCGTCGAAGTCCACTACTGCGAACACCACCGGCGGGCTTACCGAGTACACCAGCCGGTCGATAGTGAAGGTCACCACGGTGGCCCCGACGTCGGCCATGGGCGCGGGGTCCATGGCATCGAGCTCGTCCTCGGCTCGGATAGACACCCGGGCCGGCGGCAAGTGGAGCGTCCCGCTCTCGGTGCCCCGGCTGCCCACGAAGCCGTACTTCCAGTCTTGGGCCCGGGCCGCGGCCGATGACGACGGTCGGGTGGGCTCGGGCCGATTGGGGGGCTGGACTTGGATCATCTCCCGCCACTGCAAGAATGTGGCGTAGTTCACCTCGGCCCCGCCGGCGATCTGATCGGCCACCGGGAAAGCCGGTGTGAATTCGGCCAGCGCCTCGGTGGTCCGCAGCACCAGCACTTCCACCCCGTCGGCCAGCATCACCACCGCGATGGTCTGACCGGGCTTGGCCTGCTCCAGCTCGTTGGCCAGCACCAGACCGGGATGGGCTGTGCCCGTGTTACCCACCGCCGCGGCCAAGTCATCAGCCACTCGAGCCACACCGAGCTGACCCGCCACCCGCTTGACCGCTCGGCTGTGGGACCCGGTCACCACCGCCACATCCACATCGGCCGCATCAATGCCAGCCGCGCCCAGCGCCTCCTTCCACGCCTGGGCCGCCAGCGGGCCGTAGCGGGTTTCGCCGAATCGCTCCTCCCATTGGCCGGTGCTGGGCGAGCCCGGCTGGCGCCAGCGGTCCACAAACTCTTCGGTGGCCGATGCCGACCCCAGCAACTCGGCTACCACCGGCCCATCGTCCTCGGTGCCGATCAAGAACGCGGCGGCACCGTCGCCACCCGCGGATTCGTCAGCGCCGGTGGGCAGTCCGCCCCTGATGTCGGCGGTAACCACCAATGTGGGCCCCTTCGCATCCAGGGCGGTCCGCAGTGCCCCGATGCCGGAACGCACCGCGCCCCCGAAGTCCAGCGCGCCCACAGAGCTATCCAACCGCAGCGCGGCATGGATGGCGGTGGCGTTGGTCTTCTCCAGGTAGGCGGGGTCGGCGGTGGCGAACCACAGCGCTCGGGGCTCAGCATCAACCGGGCGCAGGGCCAACCGAGCGGCCTCTACTCCCATCGTGGTGGTGTCCTCGTCGTAGGACGCCACCGACCGGGTGCCCCGGCCGCCGCCGCGGCCCATCACCGCGGCAATAGCCGACCGGTCCAGCCGCCGGTACGGCACGTAGCCCCCGAAGCTGATGATGCCTCGCATGATTCCGAAGTGTACGCCTGACACCGCAATTCACTGGGGTCGTAGTGTGTCCCCCATGAGCTTTGAGCCCAGCGCCGAAGTGCGGCGCATCCGAAACGCCATTGACCATCCCATCATCGACTCCGACGGCCACATCATCGAGTTCCTGCCCGAGGTTCACGACATCATGGCCACCGTCGGCGGACCGGAACTGGTGGACAAGTTCAAGGTCGTCGAATACGGGGCCCGCAAGTCCATCGAACTGTCGCTGGAACAGCGCCGGGCCGCCGGAATGATGCGCTCGGCGTGGTGGGGGCTCCCCACCCGCAACACCCTCGACCGGGCCACCGCCCTGCTGCCCAAGCTGCTGTACGAGCGACTGGACGAGATCGGCATCGATTTGGCCGTGCTCTATCCCACCTACGGGCTCACCTGCATGGGCCTGGAGGACGAGGATTTGCGCCTCGGAGCGGCCAGGGCGTTCAACCTCTACTTCCACCAGGCCTACGAGCCCTACTCCGACCGCCTCATGCCGGTGGCCATCATCCCAATGTTCACCCCCGATGAGGCCATTGCCGAGTTGGACTTCGCGGTGGGCGAGCTGGGCATGCGCCCGGTGATGATGACCGGGCTGGTGCCCCGGCCGGTGGACCCGGAGAACACCAGCCACCGTCACGCCCGCCGCATGGACACCCTGGGCATGGACTCCCCTCACGACTACGACCCCGTGTGGCGGCGGTGTACCGAACTGGGCGTGTCGCCCACCTTCCACTCCGCGGGCATGGGCTGGGGCAGCCGCACGTCGGAGACCAACTACGTGTACAACCACCTGGGCAACTTCGCCGCCGCGGGCGAGGCTCTGTGCCGGGCGGTGTTCATGGGCGGGGTGGCCCACCGCTTCCCCGAGCTGCGCTGGGCCTTCCTCGAAGGGGGCGTGGCCTGGGGTGTGAACCTGCTTTCGGACGTGATCGGACACTGGGAGAAGCGCAACCGCGACGCCATCGGCCACTACGACCCCGCCGCGGTAGACATGGACGAGCTGGGCCAGCTGTTCGACGCCTACGGCACTCCAGTGGCCAACAGCCATCGGGACCGCCTCCAAGAGGCGCTGCACATGCTCAGCGAGCCCGATGAAGATCCGGCCACCATCGACGAGTTCGCCCTCAGCGGGGTGGACACCGTGGACGACATCTTGGCCATCTGGGACCGCTTCCACTTCGGCTGCGAGGCCGACGACCCCATGACCGCCATCGGGTTCAACCGGTCGGTGACCCCGAAGGGCCAGGTGGTGAAGGGCATCTTCGCCTCCGACGTGGGCCACTGGGACGTCCCCGACGTGCGCGAGGTGCTGCCCGAGGCCTACGAGCTGGTGGACGACGGCATTCTCGACGAGGCCGACTTCCGGGCCTTCACCTTCGAGCACCCGATGTCGCTGTGGGCCGGCACCAACACTGACTTCTTCAAGGGCACTGTCATCGAAGAAGCGTTGTAAAGACCGCCGGTCGTGAGCAATTGGGAAGGCCGGGTCGAGGACTTCGACCTGCTGACCGGACGGGCCCGCTTCGGCGGTGACCTAAGCGCTGAGGGCGCGCTCTGGCTGGGGTTCGTTCGGTCTCCGGTAGCCCGAGCAACCATTGCCGCCATCGACACATCGGAGGCCGAGTCCCTCGACGGCGTGGTGGGGGTGTTTACCGCCGATGACTTGGGCTTGATCACTCAAGCCGGCCTGGAGGGAATCTCCCCGGCAAGGATTAGCCGCCCACCGTTGGCCGAGGGATCGGTGGACTATGTCGGAGAAGCGGTCGCCGCCGTAGTCGCCATCAACGAGGCAGTGGCGGTCGATGCCTGTGAGTTGGTGGCCGTGGATTACCGACCCTTGCCCCCGGTGCCCGACCAAACCGCTGCCACCGCTGAAGAGGCCCCGCTTCTCCACCCGGATCACGGCTCGAACACCGTGCTCACCGTCCCGTCGGGTGATCTGGCCGCCACCCAGGCTGCGCTTGAGCGCGCCGAAACGACCGTAACCGTCTCCCAGCACTATCCCCGAGTGGCCTGCTCCCCCATCGAAGGGGTTGCCGGTCTCGTGGTCCCCAACGGCGACCGAGCAGCGATCCACATCAATGCCCAAATGCCGTCGTTGACTCACGATGAGCTAGCAGGCACGCTCGGCGTCGAGGATGACCAGATCAGCCTGATCGTTCCCCCCATCGGCGGCGGTTTCGGGGGCAAATGCGACGGTGAGAACGGCCTGTTCGCGGTGGCCGCCCGCCTGGCCCTGCGACTGAACCGCCCGCTGCGCCTAGCCCAAAGTCGCCCCGAGAACCTGCTGTCGATGCAAGCCCGCGACCAAAACCAGCGAATCACGTTGGCCGCTGATCGAGACGGCAACGTCACCGCCCTCAAGGCCGAGGTGAGCGCCGATGTGGGCGGCTACGCCGGGATGGGGGCTTTCGAGCCCCTCCAAACCCAGCGGCTCATCCCCGGCCCCTACCGGATCGACCAAGTAGCGGTCACTGCCTCGGCGGTCATGACCAACACTGTTCCTACTGGCCCCTACCGGGGACCGGGAAGAGCTGAAGCTATCGGGCTAGTGGAGCGAGCCATGGACACCCTGGCCCGCACGCTGGACATAGACCCCGCCGAGATCCGCCGCCGCAACCTGCTGCGGCTCGCGGATTTTCCTCGGCAGATGCCTGGTGGACTGGTCATGGACGAGGCCGATCATCTCGGTGCGTTGGAACGAGCCCTGTCGGAGATTGGCTATCAACAACTCAGAGAAGACCAAGCCGCCCGCCGCGCTGCCGGGAATCAATATCTGCTCGGCATCGGCATCAGCTGCTGGGCCGACTTCACCGGCCGCCACGAGCCCTGCCAACCATCCGCAGCCCGGGTGACCGACGACGGCCGAATCGAGATCGACGCCGGCATCGCCCCAATAGGCCAGGGCATGCAATCGATAATCACTCGCCTGGCAGCGGAAGCGCTAGGCCTCAATCCCGCCCATGTAACCGCAGCAACCCCCGATACCGGCCGCTTCCGATCCGCGCTGGGCAGCTTCGGCTCTCGTTCAGCGTCGTTGGCCAGCAGCTCTGCTGTCCAAGTGTCGGGCCGCCTGCTCGACAAGCTCAAAGAGCGAGCTGCCGAGCGACTTGAAGCGGCCAAAGACGACATAGAACTGCGTCTCGCCACCCCGACGAAAGAACCGAGCACGCCCGGCGAGGTACAAGACGTCGTCCTAGGGGTGCGAGGCACCCCCTCCACCAGCATCCCGCTGGCCGAACTAGCCGGTACCGAAGTCACCGCCGCCTTCGACCAAGGCCAGCCCACCTTCCCCGGCGGCACCCATGTCGCGTTCGTCGAGGTCGATTCCGAGACCGGCAACGTGGATCTGATCCGCCATGTCGCAGCCACCGACTGTGGCCGGGTGCTCAGCGAGGTACAGGCCTCGGGCCAAGTCCAAGGCGGGGCCGTCCAAGGCATAGGCGTCGCCTTATTCGAGGAGATGCGCTACGACGCCGAAGCCAACCCCCTCACCACCAGCCTGGCCGACTACCTCGTACCCGCAGCCAGCGATGTCCCCGAAGTAGAGACTGCTTTCATTGAGACCCCCACCAACCGCAACCCCCTCGGCGCCAAAGGAGTAGCCGAAAGCGGCGCTATAGCCGCTCCCCCCGCCGTCCAAAACGCCATAATCGACGCCCTCGCTCCCCTAGGCGTCACCCACATAGACATGCCCTGCACCCCCGAGAGGGTGTGGCAAGCCCTCAACAATTCCCAACATTGCCGCAAATGAATTCCCAATTCTGCCGCATATGAATTCCCGGAATTGCCGGCCCATCACAACAGGGAGCCGAGCACGCAGTAGGGGTCGGGCGAGTGTTCAGGCGGCGGTCAGTTGTTCAGCGGGCGGCGGGTGGGCCGTCGGGCTGGGCCGGGGTGGGGGTTGGAGGCGGTATCGGCCGGTTTGGGTGTCGTGTTGGATGGTGTGGTGGTGTTTGTGGGCTTTTTTGTGGCAGCGGGGGCATAGCAGTACGAGGTTGGTGATGTCGGTGGGCCCGTTGTGGTCCCAGGGGACGATGTGGTGGGCGTCGCAGATTTGTGGTCTGAGGCCGCAGCCCACGCAGCGGCGGTCTCTTTTGTACAGGGCCAGTTTTTGGGCTTTGGTGGGCGCTCTTTGGGCTCTGCCCACATATAGGGGCTGCCCGTCGTTTCCGAAGATCATGGGGACGATGTCTGCGTCGCAGGCCAGGCGGCGGAGCTCGTCGAGGTCGATGGGGGTGCCGTCGATGAGCCCGGCGTTCTTCAGCCGGCTTTCGATGGCGTCGTATTCGGCGGACACCACCAGCACGGTTTTCTGCGGGCGGGTCCCGCAGTCAGGCACGCCCGCCAAAGGATTGGGGCTCCTGCTGTCGGCGGGCTGTTGGGTGACGAGCGCCACTAGTGCGTCGGCGTTGCGCTGCTCGAAGGTGCGGATCGGGTCGTAGGCGGTGTCATCGACGAGCATCTTGTCGCTCATGGAGCCCAGCGCGATCTTGACCCGATCGCCGGAGATCGGATCAAGCTCGGCGTGCAAAACGACCATGCCGCCGGCGCCGTCGAACACCTTAAGGGACCGGCGGGCCCGCTGGCGCTCAGATCGGCCCATGCCGTCGTCGGCGCGGCGCTGGTCCTCGCGCGCCGCGACGGTCTTCTTGAAATCGTCGTGGCCCTGCCAGGCACCCAAATCCAACAGCTCTTGCTGGTCTTGCTCGCTCATCGGCGCCCGCTTGTGAGACTCGGCCACCATCCCACCCTGATCCGCGGAGATGCGCCCATGTTGGACCGCCCCGAGAATCTGAGGCATGGCCCCCACGCCCTGGGCCGTTCTGGCCAGCTGGCGGGCCCGATACGCGCTGATGCCGAACTGATGGCACACCGTGGCCGCCGCACCCGGGCCCTCGAGCTCCCCGTAGCGGGCAACCAGCCCGACCAGATACCCCTCGGCCCGACGGCGCAACAAATCAACTTGGCCCATCAAACCCAACAACTCCGAAGCACCCGCCTCAGAGAAATCCGGAAACCCGAAACCCGAACCAACACCAGCATCACCGCTGGCATCAGCACTGTTCGCACCGGGCCTTGCACCGGGGTCCATCGCAAGTTCCATACATGAAATTATACCGACCCCAGTGACACATTCCCCCCGAAAATCCCAGGTCAACCCAATAATTGCTTCCCAATCGGGTTGACGGCCACGTGACCCGCCTACTCCCGCCAAACCGCGTTTCGGATGCCGTTGGCCAAGACGTTGAACGTCCCATCGGCTAGATCCAAAGTGCCCATCCGCCCGTCAACCAGGGTTACCAGCAGCCAGCCCCGCGCCAAGTCCATATCGACGATCGTGTCCTCAACTTCAACTTCATAGAGCGGTACCAGGGTCCCTGAGTCGACCACCACGATCTTCGCCGGCGACCCGATGCATTCCGACAAATAGCCGAAGCAATGCTGCTCGGCGACCACAAGATTCCCGAGTTGATCGCCTGTAGGCAGCATCCACCCCAAGCCGCGAGCATTGGCCGCGATGGGGCCTATATCGAGGTCAATCAACACCACCCACGGAAAGAAGCCTTGATCCTCCATCAGAGTCCAAATGCCCAACGCAATGGAGTTGCCATCAACCCAGGAAGTCCTGGTGGCGAAACTGTTCGGGCTGGAGCCCGCGTCGTCACCCAGCATCAGGTGGTGATAGGAGACATCTCCTGCCGTCGTAAAGAAGGGATGACCGGGATCGGAGTCGTCGTAGCTAATGACAAGGGGCACAGTTCCAAATGAGGCAAGACCACCGCTGGCCCCCAGTTCGCTGAACACGAGTTCACCCCAGTCATCGACCGACGGGTAGGAGCCGTTGAGAGCCAACCAATACGGCCGGTTGTGCTCTTCAACGTCCAGGACTTCGAACCTTCCCACCGCCGGCTCGCAGCAGTTGCCTATCAGGACATACTTCGGATCGACCCACTCCACATCTTCGATGAAGCCGGGGGCGATCTCTGCCGTTCCGGTGTAGGGCCGGTACTCCAATCCCTGATCGCTGCAACTGTCGAACACGCTTGCTTTCCCGCTGTAGGTTCTGAAGTCAGCAAGAATCCTCGTCGCCCCTGTCTGAGGATCGACCGAGACGATGTCGCACTCCTGCGTGGAAGCGATGATCGCCAGGGGAATGTCCCCAGTCATTCCGAAGGGCTCCCCCTCCAAGGTGGTGCCACCCGGTAATGGCCTCTCAAGCGGAGAAACGAAGTACACCGTTCCTCCTACGCTTGTCGTAGGACCAGGGATATTGGTTGGCTCCGGAACCTCGACAGGAGGCTCAGGCTCTGTGGCCTCGATTGGTGTTGGGACCTCAGTCGGCACCGGTGTCTGAGTGGTATTAGTGGGGTCCGCCGTCGCATTTGGCAATACCGTCGACGTTGGCGATGAAGAATCGAGGGCTGTAGGCGACGGCACCTCGCTCGGCACCGCGGTCCCAGGGTCTAAGGCTTCTTCCAGAATCGACGGGTCCGACTGGCAGCTGAACGCAGCAGTCATCGACACGACCGCCAACGGCAGTACCCACCTGCGCACGGGCACCATCAAATCATGGCAACGCCACCAGTGGGAGTCACCAGAACTCCGATCAGACGGTCAATCCGTAGAGATCGGCGCAGTTGTCGCGGAGGACTCGGTCGATTTGGTGGTCGGTCATGTGGGTGGTCTGCTCGGTGAGCATTTCTTGGGACCAGGGCCAGGTGGCGTCGGAGTGGGGGTGGTCGTTGGCCCACATCACCCGGTTCACGTTCATGAGGTCGAGCAGCTTGAATGCCACCCAGTCGTCTTGGAACGTGAGGTAAACGTTCTCCCGGAAGTAGTCGCTGGGCTTCTTGGTCAGCTCGGCGCTCTCCAGCCAGTTGCGGTGGCGGTTGTAGGCGTGGTCGGCCCGGTACATCCAGTGGGGCGCCCAGCCGGCGTCGGCCTCCACGCACACCACCTGTAGGTCGGGATGGCGCTCGAACACGCCGCCGAAAATCAGCGTGCCGATGATGTCCTGGTTGCCCCGGATAATCCCCAGGAACGAGTTGATCTTCGGCCCCCGGAATTGGGCGGCCATGGGATGGTCGTTGCCGGAGGTGAGGATGTGAAACGACAGCGGCATGCCCATCGACACCGACGCCTCCCAGAAAGCGTCGAACTCGGGGGAGTCATAGTCGATCCCCGAAGCCGGATAGCCGGGGAGCATGACGCCCTTCAGCCCGAGAGCCTTCATGGCCTCCAAATCAGCAATGGCCTCGTCCACCGACCGCACCGCGGTCTGGCCCAAACCGATCAGCCGCTCCGGAGCGTGGGAGTTGAACTCGGCAATCCAGCGGTTGTAGGCGTCGAAACAGGCCTTTTTGTAGTCGCCATCGGGGTGGTTGCAGATGGTCATCCCCACCGACGGGTAGATCACCTCGGCCACCACGCCGTCGCGGTCCTGCTCATCGAGCCGGGCCACCGGGTCGTAGCCGCCGGGGTGCAGGTCCTCCCATCGGGTGCCGCTGGAAAGGCTGATCTCGTGCCAGCTCTTGCCCGCGGCGGCGATCATTCCATAGGGCATCCGATTGCGGCCGTTGTCGATGGACATAAACGCACCCATATCGTCGTCCCAATCCACACGGGGGGCCCGATCCCGGAACTTGGGATCGATGTAGTCGATATAGGTGTTGTCGGGCTCGGTGACGTGCGAGTCAGCCGAGATGCAAGAACGAACGGGTGCGACGGTGCTCATGATTTGAACCTTCTCAATTGGGTGTCACTGAGACAACCACCAACGGTAGTAGGTAGCGTTTGAACATGAGCAGCCAGCGATCCGCCGCCGACATCCGGGCCGACCTCGGCCATCCCGTCATCGACGCCGATGGGCACGTGTTCGAGCACTACCCGGCCTTGCATCAGTACTGCCTCGATGAGGGGCTTGAGGGCGGGCTGTACCCCCAGATGGCCAATTGCTCGTTCAACGGCGAGCCCAACTGGTCGGGCCTCTCCCATGATGATCGGCTGGCCCGACGCTCCTTCCGGGGGCCGTGGTGGGCGCTGCCGCTGGCCAACACCCGGGACTTCGCCACCGCGGTGTCTCCCGCGCTGTTCCACGATCGCATCGAGGAACTGGGCATGGACTTCGCGGTTTGCTACCCCAGCATCGGGCTCAACTTCCCCGCCTACCGCGACGACGACATTCGCTACAAGCTCTGCCGGGCCCTCAACCGCTATTTGGCCGACAGCTACCAAGGCCTGCAAGACCGCCTCACCCCGGTGGCGGCCATCCCCACCCACACCCCCGAAGAGGCCATCGAGCAACTCGACTTCGCGGTTACCGAGCTCGGCTTCAAAGCGGTGATGATCGGCGGATTCGTGCCCCGACAACTGCCAGCCGGAGGTGAGATGGCCACGTGGATCGACTCGCTGGGCCTCGATTCGGCCTACGACTACGACCCGCTGTGGCAGCGGCTGGTAGAGCTGCAAACCCCGGCCAGCCTCCACTCCGGATCGATGGGCTGGGACGGGCGGCGCTCAGTCAGCAACTTCACCTACAACCACATGGGCAACTTCGGCACCGCCAGCGAGGCCACCGCCAAGTCGATCTTCTTCGGCGGGGTCACCCACCGCTTCCCCGACCTGCGCCTCGGCTTCCTGGAAGGCGGGGTCACCTGGGGCGCCCAGATGGTGTGCGACCTCCTCAGCCACTGGGAAAAGCGCGGCCCCGAGGGTCTCAAGGCCTACGACCCAGCCCTCTTCGAGCCGGAGTACTTCGAATCCCTGCTGGCCGAGGCCAACGACCCAATCGACCTGCCCGGCGGCTTCGGAAAAGCGATGCAGAAGGGCATCAGCTCTGATCAGGTCGTCCACGACTTCGAGGCCGCAGGCATAACCTCCCCCGAAGACATCCTTGAGCAGATCGACCGGTCTTACTGGTTCGGCTGCGAGGCCGACGACCCCCTAGTGCGACTGGCCTTCGACGGCGCCCTGCCCGAAGGCGCAACCCTCAACGCCATCTTCTCCTCCGATGTGGGCCACTGGGACGTGCCCGACATGTCTGAGGTCATGCCCGAGGTGTGGGAGCAGGTGGAGCACGGCTGGCTCAACGAAGACCAGTTCCGGGCCTTCACCTTCGGCAACGCCCACCGCTTCTTCTCCGAAGCCCGCCCCGACTTCTTCAAAAACACGGTTTTGGAGAGTGCCACCGTCTAGAACTAAGGGGCCATGACCGTCCCCGCACAAGCCCCTCCGACGTTCACCCTTCTGGCCCAGCTCGGGATCTATTGCGACCCCAACTCGCAGCCCGGATACGGAAAGCTAAGGGTGTTCGATGAGCAGTGCCACGGCGGCCAGGTCAGGGCCTCTGTGCTGATGCTGATTGCCGACATCACCGGCGGCATGATCGGTGAGAAGGAAGACCCCGAGTGCTGGCACTTCACCACAGATTTCCAGCTCCGCACCGCCGACGTCCCCCTGCCCGACCAAATCGACGTGTACGCCGAGGTACTGCGGGCCGGGGCCAGCACGCTGACCTGTGAGTGCCGCTTCTCCACTCCACACGGCACCGAGTTGGGCTACGCCCAGATCGGCTTCGGGCGCCATCACCAACGTCCCGGCGATCCGGCCAAACCCATCCACGATCCTCCCCGGCCCGACCTCATGGGGCTCCCCGACATCGACCAACCGCTGGCCGAAGTCGCCGGCATCGAGGTGGTGGATGCCGCCGCCGGCCACGTGGAGGTGGAACTCGCCCCCCAACTGCTCAACCCCGCGGGCATCATGCAGGGCGCCATGGTCACCCTGGTGGGCGAGGTGGGGGCCGAGACCCTGGCCGAGCATGAATTCGGCACCCCCCACGCCGTGGCCGACATGGACATCCGCTATCTGCTGGGCGGCAAGATCGGCCCGGTGTACAGCACCTGCCGCTGGATGGGCGACCCTTCGTCAGGCTGGGTGCTGGCCGAGATCAGAGACCTGGGCAAGGGCGACCGCCTGATCGCCACCATGATGCTGCGGGTCCGACCGGCCCGCTGAGGGGCCGCGCAACCCATCGGGGTAGCTTGGCGGGATGAACCGCCAGTGGATCTACGCCGTGCGGCCCGACGGGCCCGTAAGCGTGGACAACTTCAAATACCAGGAAACCGACGTCCCCGAGCCGGGCGACGGCCAAGCGCTCGCCCGGCTGTGCTATCTCAGCTTCGAGCCAGCCATGCGCACCTGGTTGGAGGACTTCATCACCTACATGCCGCCCGCACCGCTGGGCCAGCCCATGGTGGGACCGGGGGTCTTCCAGGTGGTGGCCTCCAACACCCCGACCTTGAACGAGGGCGACCTGGTCAGCGGAATGATGAGCTGGCAGGACTATGAAGTGGTCGACGGCAATGTGAGGGTGGTGCCACCGGGCACGCCCATCCCGGTCATGCTGGGACCGCTAGGGGGCACCGGGCTGACCGCCTACATCGGTCTACTCGACATCGGCCGCCCTCAGCCGGGCGAAACGGTCCTGACTTCGGGCGCGGCAGGAGCCACCGGTTCGGTGGCCGCCCAGATCGCCCGGATCAAGGGCTGCCGCTCGGTGGGCATCGCCGGTGGAGCCGACAAGTGCCGCTGGCTCCTGGAAGAGGCCCGTTTGGATGGGGCAATCGATTACAAGAATGAGGATGTGGACGCCCGGCTCGCCGAGCTCTGCCCCGACGGGATCGACGTGTACTTCGACAATGTGGGCGGCGACATGCTGGAAACCGTCATGGGCCACATGAACCAGGGCGGTCGCGTCGCAGTGTGCGGAGCAATCTCCACCTACAACCAGGGCATGCGCCGACCGGGGCCGTCCAATATGTTCGAGATCATCGAGAAGCGCCTCACCCTCCAGGGCTTCGTGATGTTCGACCACATGGACCGAGTGCCGGCGGCTTCGGCCGACCTCGGCCAGTGGGTGGCCGAAGGCGAGATCGCCTTCCAGACCGACATCCAAGAGGGGTTCGACAACATCCCCACCACTTTCTTGCGGCTGTTCTCGGGGGCCAACCAGGGCAAGCAGCTCTTGAAAGTGCGGGATCCGGAGTAGCACGCGATGAGCCTGGTTCTCTACGAATCCGAGGGGAGGGTGGCGGTAATCACCCTGAACCGCCCCGAGGCCCGCAACGCCATGAGCCCTGAGCTCTCCGCCGCCCTGGGCGAGGCCTTCGACCGATTCGAAGCCGACGATGAGGTTTGGGTGGCCATCCTGGCCGGCAACGGCCAAATCTTCTGCGCCGGGGCCGACCTCAAAGCGCTCTCCGAGGGCCGGGCGGCCGGGATCATCACCGCCGAGGAGGGCTTCGGCCGGTTCGCCCGACGGCGGCGGGACAAGCCGGTCATAGCCGCGGTAGACCGACCGGCGTTGGCTGGCGGATTCGAACTCGTGCTGGGCTGTGATCTGGTGGTGGCATCCACCGAGGCAGTTTTCGGCCTGCCCGAGGTGAAACGGTCGCTGGTGGCCTCCGAGGGGGGCGTCACCCGGCTGCCCCGCCGCATCCCCACCAACGTGGCCATGGAGCTGGCTCTGACCGGCGACACCATCGACGTCCACCGGGCCCACTCCCTGGGCTTGGTAAACGTGGTTTGCGAGCCCGGCCAGGCCTTGGCCGAAGCCAAAGAACTGGCCGAGCGCATTGTGGTCAACGCCCCCTTGGCCGTCAGGGCCGCCCGCCGGGCCATCCTCGACGGGCTGGAGACCACCGAGGCCGAGGGATTCGCCATCGCGGCCCGAGAGGGCGGCGCCGTCTCCAAAACCGAGGACTTCAAAGAGGGGCCTCGGGCCTTCGTGGAAAAGCGCGCCCCCAACTGGAAGGGCCGGTGAGCGCTCCACCTTCCGGGGAGCGGGAGCTGATGCTCACCGGGATCGGCGGCCAGGGGGTGCAGTTGGCCGCCCAGGTCATCGCCCAGGGGGCGACTGCCGACGGAAAAGAAGTGCTGGTGTTCGGCAGCTACGGCGGCATGATGCGGGGCGGCAACACTGACAGCACGGTGGTGATCAGCGACCAGCCCATCGAGGCGCCGCCGGTGCTGTCGGCCACCTGGTCGGCCATCTTGATGCACCACCAGTATTGGACTCCGATGAGAGAACTCATCCGAGACGGCGGCCTGGTGCTGGTGAACACCTCGGTGTTCGAGGACCAGCTCGACCACGACCGCTACCGAGTAGTGGAGGTTCCGGCCACCGACGTGGCTACCGATCTCGGCAACCCGCTGTTGGCCGCCATGGTCATGTCGGGCGTCTACGGAAGAACGTCCGGCCTGGTGAGCTTGGACGGCCTGGCGGAGGGCATGCGCCGCTCGGTGCCCCCCTACCGCAGCCAACTGGTCGAGGCCAACGAGGCTGCGCTGGCCGCCGGTTGGGAGATGGCGGCGTGAGCCCGAACACTCTCGGAAGCACTGTCACCGTCCGGGGCACGGTGGTGATCGACGTGGAGGCCTGCAAGGGCTGCGATCTGTGCATCGACGCCTGCCCGCCCCGGGTGCTGGAGATGACCACCCACGAAGTGAACACCAAGGGGTACCGCTACCCCCGGCTGTTGGCCGGCTGCACCGGTTGCCAAGCCTGCGCCCAGATCTGCCCCGATTTCGTGTTCCAGGTGTACAAGTACGAGACCCCCCTGGAGATGGCCGTCGACCAGGAACCCAGCCAATGAGCGAGCGGGCTTTGATCGAGGGCTCGGAGGCCATGGCCCGGGCCGCAGTGGCCGCCGGCTGCCGGTTCTTCGCCGGCTATCCCATGACCCCGTTCACCGAATTGCTGGAGCACATGGCCGCGATGCTGCCCGAGGTAGAGGGCGTGTGCATGAACGCCGAGAGCGAACTGGAGGCGGTGGGCATGGCCTGGGGAGCGGCCACCACCGGTCACCTGGCGGCCACCGGTTCCACCGGCCAAGGACTGTCGCTGATGCAGGAGTCGCTGTCGGAGATCACCAACGCCCGACTGCCGCTGGTGGTGTTCAACATGGCCCGGGGCCAGGGCGATTACTTCCAGGCCACCCGAGGGGGCGGGCACGGCGACTACCGCCACATCGTGCTGGCTCCCATGGACGTCCCCGAGGCGGTTGAGCTGACCGGGCTGGCCTTTGATCTAGCCGGCCAGTGGCGCACCCCGGTGATGGTGCTGGGCGACTACTACCTGGCCCACACCTATCAAGCAGTGTCGGTGCCCGCCATCGACGCCGCGGCCCCAACCCTGCCCGACTGGGCGGTGAACGGATCCTCCGGCGTTTCGGGCGCCGCCAAGATCATCTCCCCGCTGGGCGGCGGAGTCGAAGGCGAGGAAGGGTTCGACCTGGGGGCCCACTACGCTGCCTGTGCCGCCCACATTCAGGCCATGGCCACCAACGTTGAGCCGCTGATCGACGTCGGATTCTGCGATGACGCCGAGTTGGTGGTGGCCGCCTACGGCTCGGTGGGCAAGTTCGTGCGCTACGCCTGCCTGCGGCTGCGCGACGCCGGTCACCGGGTGGGCTACGTCCGGCCCATCACGCTGTGGCCATTCCCCTCAGAAGCAGTGCATGACGCGGTGGCCGGTACCGCCAAGGTGGCGGTGTACGAGCAGAACATGGGCCAGATGGTCGACGATGTGCGCTTGGCTACGATGGGGGCGGTGCCGGTGGAGTTCATCGGGGGCCCGAGTTGGGACCACTCTGGTTTCGGGATCGGTCCCGACATCAACGTGCCCGACATCTCCGAGCGCATCTTGGAGGCCCTGAAATGAGGGAAAACAGGCCATGAGCGACGAGCGGATATACCTATCCACTGACTCGCCGCCTGCCGAGCCCGCCGCGCTGGTGGACGACTTCACCCCGTCGCTCATCACCCAGGCCAACCATCACCTCTGTCCCGGCTGCGGGGAGCCCATCGCCATTCGGGCTGCGATGGAGGCCATCGAAGAACTGGAACTGGCCCACAGCACTATCTCGGTGTTCGGCATCGGGTGCTACACCGCCTTCGCCCACAACCTCGACGTGGAGGTGGTGCAGGCGCTGCACGGCCGGGCCCCGTCGGTGGCCACCGGAATCAAGCGGATGCTGCCCGACGGGTTCGTAATGACCATCCAAGGCGACGGCGACATGGTCAACGAGGGCCTTCAAGAGGTGCTCCACGCCGCGGCCCGAGGCGAGAACATCACCTGCCTGCTGTTGAACAACGGGGTGTTCGGCGAGACCGGCGGCCAGATGACCACAACCACCACCCTGGGCCAGCGCACCAAGACCTCCTTCGAGGGGCGCGATCCCCACCAGCACGGCCACCCAATTCTGCTTTCCGATCTGGCCGCCACCCTGGACGGCTCGGCGTACGTGGCCCGGTGCGCGGTCAACAACGCCGGCAACGTGGCTCGCACCAAGCGCTACATCACCAGGGCCTATGAGTCGCAAATGGCCGGGGCAGGATTCAGCCTGGTGGAGATCCTCACCATGTGCCCCACCGGCTGGTTCGTCGACACCCTAGAAGGCCCCGACTACCTCCAAGACACCCTCGCCCCCGTCCACAACATCGGCGAGCTGAAGACCGTCTAGTCCAACAACAGCTCTCGCAACGCCTGCCGATGGCCGTCGTCCAGGCCTAGGCCATCAGCCCAGTACTGGTCGAAGCTGCCCCATGTGTCGGCCAGCACCTGCATCTGCCAGGCGAAATAGTCCTCATGCACGGTCATCATCGGCATCATCAGGTCCCCATAGCGGCTGGGATTCACGTGCTGGTTGGTCTCCAAATAGTGGTCCACCACCTGTTGTTCAGGAACCTCCAGAGCCAAGAGAAGCAGGCTGGCCGCCCATCCGGTGCGATCCTTGCCCGCGCTGCAATTGAACAGCAGCGGAGCCGCTCCCGGCACCAACATCCCCCTGACGAATTCGCCGAATTGAGCAGTCCTTACGGGTTCGCCCACCGATCGTCCCGACGCCTCCTTCATCCACTGAAAGGCCTTGCCGTTTCCAAAGCGTTCTTCCAGTTCCTCGGCGCTGAACGCGGCAAAGTTCTCTCGTAGCCCAGATGGATTCGCGGAGTCCGCCATCGGCAGCGAGATTTGCTCCACCCCTTCGGGTAGTCGATTGGGTCCCTCCACGGCCAGATCTCCCTGATTGCGAAAATCAAAGACCGTGCGAATGCCCAACTCAGCCAGCGCTTTCACGTCGGAGTCTGAGGCCTCGGCCAAGTGGCCCGCTCGATACACCAAGCCCGACCGCACCCGTCGGCCGTCGGCGGTGGTCTGACCTCCTAGCGAGCGGAAGTTACGGATGGATTCCACGCCGGGCACCCTATCGGCAACGCCACAAACCCCCTGCACCGGAAACAAATCCACCAATAGATGACACGACCGACGCAAGAGGCTAAAGTCACCCCCAATATCCGAGTAGGGGCCGGCCGACCATTGGCGTGGTCCAAGGAGACACAACTATGACCAAATCCAAGTTGATTTTCATTGGGCTGGCAGTGGCGCTGGTCGGTTTTCTGTTCGCCGGGTCCGCCTCGGCGCAGGACCAGACGCTGAGCGCTGATCCGGCCTCGGTGCCGGAAGCCGGCACTTACGACTTCACGTTGACGCCGGGTGGCTTCACCACTTCAGCCACAAATTTGGCTGTCTGCAACACCGCAGATCCCGGACCTGATGGGTGGGGACAGGCCACACTGATGCAGTACTGCGGCGGTTTCGGTAGCCCGCAAGATGCTACCAGTGGCGACCCCATCTCAGTGGAAGGTGTGGAAGTCGGCGAAGCTGGTGTCACGTTCCTGATCTTCGAGCTCGTTCCTGACGGCGAAAGCGCTGCTGTTGCCGTTGAGATCGGCGAGCCCATGGACGACATGATGGACGACGACATGCTGGCCGATACTGGCGTGGAAACGTCACTGCTAGTGATCATCGGTGCGGGCATCGCCCTCGCTGGTGTGATGGTGTTCGGTCTCAGCCGTCGGCTGCGCACCGCGTAACATCAACTCCTGATCAATAATCCGGTGCCCCGGGCCTTCTGGTCCGGGGCACCGGTCGTTATAGGGTCGGGTCATGTCCTATGAGCTGATCCTGATCGATGATCCTGCGCCGCATGTGCGGCGCATCACGCTGAACCGGCCGGAGAAGCGCAACGCCATCAGCACCCCGATGCGCAAGGAACTGCTGGCGGCCCTCCAAGCGGCCGACCGCGACGATGACGTGCGGGTCTCGATCATCAGAGGGGCGGGGCCGTGCTTCTCCTCGGGCTACGACCTTTCCGACTCGCTCATGGAAGATCCGCCCCACTACACCGCAGGCGGCGACGGGCAGTGGTCCCGCCATGTGACCGACAGCTGGCTGGCCATTTGGGAGCTGGCCAAGCCGGTCATCGCCCAGATCCACGGCTACGCCCTGGCCGGTGCGTCGGAGCTGGCTGCCGCGTGCGACTTGGTCTACGTGGCCGAGAACGCCGACATCGGCCACCCGGTGGTGCGGGTGCTGAGCCCGCCCGATTTCAACTACCACCCCTGGCTGGTGGGGTTCCGCAACGCCATGGAGATGATGCTCACCGGCGACTCCTACTCCGGCGCCGAGGCCGCGGCCATGGGCTTCGCCAACCGGGCCTACCCCGAGGCCGAATTGGAGGAGCGGGTGCTGGAGATGGCCCAGCGGGTGGCCCGGGTCCCGTCCGACCTCCAGCAGATCAACAAGCGCAGCGTTCACCGGGGCATGGAGGCCATGGGCACCCGCAACGCCATCCGCACCATGTCGGAATACCAGGCCCTGGCCGGCAACGTCGGCTCCGTCCAGGAGTTCAAACAGCGGGCCTTGGAGAGCATCAAGTCGGTGGTGGACCGCCCCGCCGCGGCCGGTGGTGACGGAGAGGCGAGCTGATGCGGATTTGGCGCCAGCACGAGTTGGGCGACCCCGTCGAATTGCTCAAGCAGGAAGAAGCCGCCCCTCCGGCACCGAGTCCGGCCCAGGTCGTGGTGGACGTCGAAGCCGTCGGACTGACGTTCATGGACTGCCTCATGGCCCGGGGCCTCTACCAGATGGAGACGAAACTGCCGTGGTCGCCGTGTACCGAGGTGGTGGGCCGGGTGCGGGAGGTCGGTGGCGAGGTCGACCACTTGGCCGTCGGCGATCGAGTGGTGGGCATTGGCGGCGGATCGCTGGCCGAGCAGACCGCGCTGCGGGCCAGCGGAGTCCACAAGCTGGCCGAAGGAATCTCCGCCGGTGCCGCGGCCGCCGCGCTGGTGAACTACGGCACGTCGTGGTTCGCCCTCCACGACCGGGGACACCTGGCCGCAGGCGAAACTTTGCTGGTGCACGCGGGGATGGGCGGTGTGGGCTCAGCCGCGGTGCAGCTCGGCCAGATCGCCGGGGCCAGGGTCATCGCCACCGCCGGCGGGGCTGAGAAAACGGCTCTGCTGAAGGAAATGGGAGTGGAGCTGGCCATCGACTACCGAGAGAACCCCGACTTTGTCGACCTCGTGCGAACCCACACCGACGGCCAGGGAGTGGACGTGTGCTTCGACCCGGTGGGCGGCGATGTGTTCGACCGGTCGCGGCGGTGCATGGCCTGGGACGGCCGGCTGCTGGTGATCGGCTTCACCAGCGGACGGATCGCCGACGCCCCAACCAACCACATCTTGTTGAAGAACTATTCGGTGGTCGGCGTCCACTGGGGGGCCTCGGTGGGCCGCAACCCCGAGCCGTCAGAACGAGCCCGACAGGAGATATTCGCCCTCCTCGAAGAAGGCAGTCTCGATCCCCCGGTATATCCCCCCTATGCCTTTGAGGATGTCCCCACCGCCCTCGACGCCATCTACAACCGCAGCACCTGGGGCAAGGTCATCGTGGAGTTGCCGCGGTAATCGAATCCGGGCGGCTGCCCAAATCCCGCGGTTGCTACGTGGGCAGGTCGGGGCGGACGATCACCACGGGGCAGCTTCCGTGCTGGGCGATCTGCTGGCTGACCGACCCCAGCAAGAGCCCGCGAAAACCGCCCCGGCCCCGCGAGCCCACCACCAGCATGGCGGCATTGTCCGACTCGGCGATCAGGGTGTCGGCAGCCCGGCCCCGAATCATGCGGCGCCTGATCTCCACCCCTTCGGCGTTCACTTCAGCCAGCACCTCGTCGATGATGCTGTCCTGCATTCGCTTGACCTCGGCCTCCAGATCGATGGGGTCCAGCGGCACATAGTTGAAGTCGGGAGAGGCCGGCACATAGGTGGTGGAGTAGGCGGTAACCACGTCAACGAAGGCGTTTCGGTATCGGGCCTCCTTGATGGCCCAGCGGAGCGCGGCTCGAGCTCCGCCCGAACCCTCCACTCCGACGACGATCCGGTTCTCGGGGCCGCTCACATCATCCGCCATGTTGACCAGTGTACCTACATCGGGTCGTAGGGGAAGTCTGCGTCCACCCCTCCGTCAACCACCAATGTGCGACCCGAAATAAAGCCGGAAATCGGCGCCGAGAGAAAGAGCACGGCCCCCGCGATATCCGAGGGCACGCCCATGTGTCCCATGGGCACGGCAGCGTTGTTGATGGCCCTGCGCTCCTCGTCGAACAGCGCTTCCATGCGGGGGGTAAGGATGGTGCCCGGCGCCACGCAGTTAGCCCGGATCCCGTGGGGGGCCAGTTCGATGGACACCGATTGCATCCAGGCCATCAACCCGGCTTTGGCCGCCCCGTAGTGGGCGTGATTGGGGGCGGCGGTGAGCCCGCTGACCGAGGCGATGAACACCATCGTGCCCCCGCCGGTCTCCTTCATGGCCCGCCCGGCGATCTGCGAGATGAGATAGGCGTGGCGCAGCACCATGTCGAACTGCCAGTCCCACTCGGCGTCGTCGATCTCCAGCACTGGCGACCATCCTGATACGCCCACGATGTCGACTATCCCGTCGATCGATCCCATGGCCCGGCCCGCTTCGTCAACCAGGGCCTGCACATCGTCTCGCTTGGTGATATCGGCGGTCCAGGCAATGCCGTCCACCTCGGATGCCACCTGCTCGGCCCGCTCCACTTCGAGGTCGACGCAGAAGACCTTGGCCCCCATCTGGGCCAAAGCGTGCGATGACTGGCGGCCCATGCCCTGCCCCGCACCGAGGACGATGAAGCCCTTGTTGTCGAGCCTCATGAGCTCGGCGTAGTCGGGCACCGGTGAAAGATCGGCCATGGTCAAACCCCCTAGTCGGTTTGTGGTTCGGATTGAGATGCTGCCACTTTGCGAAGGCGGCGGACCACCTCGGAGAAGTCGGAGTAGCCCCACTGCTCGGTGATCTTGCCGTCGGCGAGGCGCACCATCTCGATCATTCCCCACTCCACGGCCTCGCCCGTTGGCTCGATGCCCAGCAGGGGGCCGGTGTGGGTGCCCTGAGCGGCGATCTTGATCACCACCAAGTCGCCCTCGGCCACGATCTCTTCGATGTGGTCTTGCCAGTCGGGAAACGCCGTGCGCCAGGTGGCGATCAGCCGACGCATCCCGTCGGGACCGGCCGGACCCGGCCCCACGCCGTGGGCCACGAAGTCATCGGCCAGAACCTCGTTGAGCAATTCCACCTGTCCGCCGTTCACAATGTCGCGCACCAGCCGCTCCACCACGGCTTTGTTGGCCGCCGGATTATCGGCGGCCCCAGAATCATCAGCCTCTGCTGTAGTTGAGTTGTCGGTCATGCCCAACGGGCCACGATGTCATCCACCGTGAGCATGGTGGTGAGAAAGGCCATGGTGTTGTCCATCACCGCGTCGCCGTAGTCGGCCGGGATGCCAGCCACCGCGTCGCCAGCCAGCACCACCTGATAGCCCAGGTCCACGGCGTTGATCACCAGCCCCATCACCCCTACGTTGAGCGACACCCCGGCGGCCACCACCGTGGTCACCCCCAGATTGCGCAGGGTCTGGTCGAGCGAAGTGCCCATGAACGGCGACATGCCGTGCCAGCGGGCGATCTCGATGTCGGATGGCTGGGGGTCGAACTCCTGAATGACCTCGGCCGACTCCGACCCGATCAGCAGCCCCCCGTTCTGCTCGCTCATTTTGGCCGACGCGGCCAGCATCCGGCAGTTGGCCACGCTCCCCGCCCGGTCTTCTCTGAAATGGGCCAAACAGTGCACCACCGGCACCTCGGCGACCCGGGCGCTAGAGCACAGCCGAGACCCGGCGTCAATGGCCCCCCGATCCAGCATCACCTCTCGCAGGCCCCCCATCGAGGCCATGTCGCCGATCACTCCCCGCTGGCACTCCATGGTCACCACTGCGGTGTGCGACGGGTCGAGCAGCTCGTTCAAGTCCACAGGCATCGAACGAGACTAGCCCCTGGCGTGTCCGACAGGGCAGGCCACAGCCACCGGGGGCCTAGCGTGTCCGACAGGGCGGGGTCGGCAGCGGGGTTCGGTCGATTTCAGCGAAAAACTCGGCGATCTCGTTGCGGTCTAGGGCGTACCCCTGGTCGGGCTGGCCCCGGGCGACGGCGAACACCATGCCCACCACCTCACCATCGGCGTTCACCAGCGCCGCCCCGGAGTCGCCCGCGGTCAACAGCGAGCGTATTTCCAGCACGTCGCGGCCCTCGGTCTCCTGGGCGTAGAAGTCGCGGCCGGTGGCCAAGATCCTGCGGGTCACCTCGAAGGGCACGAACGCCAGCCCGTCGTCGGCGTCCACGGTGGCCACATCGCCCACATCGGCGGCCCTCGCCACCATCGGGGCCAGCGCAACCGATGTCAGCAATGACGTGCCCGGCGATGTACTCAAGGTAGGAAGCTGCACGGCGGCGATGTCTCGACCGGGATCGAATCCCACCAGCACGCCGATCTCTGATTCACCGTTGGCCGCGCTCACCGTGATCTGCTCAACTCCGGCCAGCACATGGGCGTTGGTGAGCACCAAACCGGGTTCGACCATGAACCCGCTGCCCTCGGTGAACAGCCCGCAGGCCATCCCGCTGACATGAACCGCGGCCTTCTCGATGCCGTCGCGCTCGGCCAGTGCCGGCCGCGGCGGCGAGTCCAGCGCCCAGGTGAGACCCCAGCCCACCAGCAGCCCCAGCGCAGCCAGCCACAAGAGCCACCGCCGCCACTTCTTCAGCCAGGCAAGCAACTTCCCCCCAGAAGGCGGCGGCTCCTCAGTCGGCGGCCTTTTCGACGGCGGTGCCGGAGGCGGCGGCGCCCCAGGCGGCGCCGGGGGCGCCGAATCAGACAGCACGCAGATCGTCGAGTGAGTAGTACGCCCGCAGCGAGGTCAGCAGGCCGTCGTCGTTGAACACGGCCACATCCACCACGTCGAGCTCGTAGTTCACCCCGTCGAAGCACACGTGGGCCACCATCGGAGCGGCCGCCTCATTGCCGGCTACCCGCACCGGCCCGGTCAGCACCAGGGTCTCGGCCAGCTCGTTGCCCTCGTAGAAGGCCCGCACGGCGTCGATCCCCTCTTGCACCGGCCCGTCCACCGGCACCTGGCACGACCCGTCGGGGGCGTAAAACGACACAATGGCTTCCTTGTCTCCGGCGCTCACCGCGGCGGCGTAGCCCTCCATCACCTGGCGCATGTGCTGAGCATCAACCATCGGCCGACCCTTTCAGTTGCTGGTTTTCAGTTGCGGGGAATCTCGCTCCACGGGGTGTTCTTGTCGACACCGGGCTCTTTGGGCAGGCCCAGCACCCGCTCGCCCAGGATGTTGCGCATCACCTCAGACGTTCCGCCCTCGATGGTGTTGGCCCGCGACCGCAAAAAGCCCTTGACCGGAGCGGCAGTCCGGTGGGAAGCGACGTCAGAGTGATCGGGCCTCGACATCGGATAGCCCTGGGGAAACAGCATGGCCTCCGACCCCATCACATCCATCAGGCACTCATAGATGCGCTGGTTCAACTCGGCCGACACCGCCTTGCCCACCGACCCCTCGGGACCGGGCGTGCCCGCCGACGACAGGGTCCGGGCCCGCCAGTTGGTGAGCCGCAAGACCTCGGCCTCGGCCCACAATCCGACCACCCGATCCCGCAGCACCCGGCGACACGCATCATCTCGGCCATCGGCCTGGTCCTGAAGTTGCTCCCAGGCCGACACCAAGATGCCGATGAGCCCGCTGCCTCGCTCGGGGACCCCGCCCCCTAGGGCAACCCGCTCGTTCATCAGGGTGGTGATGGCCACATTCCACCCCTGGCCCCGCTCCCCCAGCCGCATGGAGTCGGGAATGCGTACGTCGTTGAAGAAGACCTCGTTGAATTCGGCCTCGCCGGTGATCTGGTAGAGCGGGAGTATCTCCACTCCCGGCAGCGTCATGTCGAGCACGAAATAGGTGAGTCCCCGGTGCTTGGGGGCATCGGGATCGGTGCGCGCCACCAGCATTCCCCAACGAGACCTATGGGCTAGCGAGGTCCACACCTTTTGGCCGTTCACCACCCACTCTTCGCCGTCGAGCTCGGCTCGGGAGGCCAACCCGGCCACGTCGGAGCCCGCGCCCGGCTCGCTGAACATCTGGCACCAGATCTCCTCGCCGGTGAACAGCGGCCTAAGCAAACGGTGGTGCATCTCCTCGGTGCCGTGGGCCAACACGGTGGGAGCGCCCATCCCGATGCCGATGGGATTTACGTTGAGGTCGTGCCAATAGCGGTTGCCCTGGCGCAGCTCCTCGTCCACCACGGTCTGGGCCCTGGGCGACAGGCCGAGCCCCCCTTTTCCCTCGGGAAAGTCGACCCGGGACAGGCCCCGGTCGAACTGGGCCCCCCGAAACTCGTACTGGGTGGCCTCGGCGGGGTCCACCTCGACCAACAGGTCCCGCACCTTCTGGCGAAGCTGATCCTCAGAAACCTCGGCCACTTGTCGTCCTCTCAGGAGTACCGATCGCGGAGGTGGCGGGCGATCACCATCTTCTGGATCTCGCTGGTGCCCTCCCCGATGATCATAAGGGGCGTGTCCCGGAAATAGCGCTCCACCGGGTACTCCTCGGTGTAGCCGTTGCCCCCATGGATGCGCAGCGCGTCGGAGGCGATCTCGAAGGCGGCCTCGGAGGCGAACAGCTTGGCCATGCCCGCTTCGAGGTCGATGCGCTCGCCGGAGTCGTAGCGGCGGGCGGCGTCGTAGGTCATGAGGCGGGCGGCGTGGAGCTTGGTGCCCATCTCGGCCAGCTTGAACCCGATGGCCTGGTGGTCGTAGATGGGCTGGCCGAACGTCTCCCGTTCCTGGGCGTACTTCATGGCCGCCTCGAAGGCCGCCTGGGCCACCCCCACCGCCCGGGCGGCGATGTTGATCCGCCCCAGCTCCAGCGCGGATAAGGCATAGCGCAGCCCGTGACCCACCCCGTCGGGGCCGCCGAGCACATTGGCGTCGGGCACCCGGAAGTCGGAGTAGGCCATCTCCACCGTCTCCACGCCCTTGTAGCCCAGCTTGGGGATGGTGCGCGACACCGTGAGGCCGTCGGCGCCCGGTCCCGGCTCTTTCTCCACGATGAAGCAGGTGATGCGGTCGTCGGGGGTGCGGGCCAGCAGCATAACCATCTGTGCCCTCATGCCGTTGGTCACCCACATTTTGGTGCCGTTGATGATCCACTCGTCGCCGTCGGGCACCGCCCGGCAGCGGATGTTGCGGGTGTCGCTGCCCGCGTCGGGCTCCGACAGGGAGAAGGCCGACCGTACCGAACCGTCACACATGCGGGGCAAAAATCGCTCCCGCTGCTCGTCGGTGCCGTAGCGGCCGATCATGGTGGCCGCGATCTTGTGGGTGTTGAGGATGCCGGCCAGCGACATCCACCCCCGGGAAAGCTCCTCGATGATGCGGGCGTAGGTGGTGGCGTCCAGACCCAACCCGCCGTAGACCGGGTCGATAGTGGCTCCGAACAGGCCGAACTCGCACATCTGGGTAAACATCGCCTCGGGAAACTCGTCGGCATGCTCTAGGTCGGGGGCGTTGGGAATCACCTCCCGCTCCACCCAGGTGCGGATGGCGCCAACCAGTTCGTCGGCCAGTTCGGTGTCCATAGCGGGACCACGATAGGCCATTTTGTGCCCGTGGGCGGTTCTGGGGCGTGCCATCTGGGCGGACTGGTTGGGATATAGTTTTCCCCATGCTCTTTGCCGGATTGCCAGCCTTTTTCAACGCCAGATGGACCCGACAGGGCCTGGGACTGGGGCTGGCAGTGGTGTTGGCCGCGTCCGTTCTCGTCGCCGTTAACGCCCAAGAGGCCACCGCGCAGTCGGCTGATCAGACCGCGGCGGAGCGTTGCTCGGAATTTCACCTCTTCGGCGCCGAGCCGGTGGACGTGGCCAAGACCGCCGACAACATAACTGTGCTGGCCCAAGCCCGCTGGGGATTCCACGACAGCATCGGCTGCTATCTCACCCTCGACGACGAAGCCGTAGTCGCCCTGCGGGCCGCAGGCCCACCGGCGAGCCTGCCCGAGGGCCCGACTGAAGACTCCCGGCGCTGTTTTGAGCACCACCGGTTCGGCGCCGAGCCGGTAGACGTGGCCAAGTCCACCAACGGCCAAACCGTGCTGGCCCGCCTGAGTTGGGGGTATACCGAGACCATCGGCTGCTTCTTGGCCCTCAATCCGGCCGCAGTCCTCACACTGCGCGCCGTAACACCGCCCGAAACCCCCAGCGCGCCCGGCAGCGTCTCGGCGGCCTCCGGAGACGGCACGCTCACCGTTACCTGGTCGGAGCCCACCGACAACGGCGGCGCTCCCATCGCGGACTACACCGTGGCCTACCAGGCTGGCGCCACCGCCTGCCCGACCGACGTCGACAACACCTGGAACCCCCGCATCACCTCAAGCACCTCAGCCACCATCGATGGGCTGGCCAACGGCACCGCCTACCGGTTGTGCGTCAGAGCCACCAATCGAGCGGGCGACAGCGACTGGGGCAGCGCCACCGCCACCCCCGCAACCCTCCCCGGCTCGCCCGGAAACATCTCGGCCCTGGCCGGCGACGGCACGCTCACCGTCAGTTGGAACTCTCCGGCCGACAACGGCGGCGCCCCCATCACCGGCTACTCCGTGGCCTACCGGGCCAACGCCTTCACCTGCCCGACCCCCAACACCATCGTCAACTGGGCGGTCCGCACCACCTCGAGCACCTCTATCACCATTGGAGACCTGGCCAACACCCACTCCTACCGCATTTGCGTCAGGGCCTCCAACAGCGCCGGTGACAGCGGCTGGATCGACATCTCCAGTTCTCCGAGCGACCGGCCCGGCCGGCCGGCCGATGTGCAGTTCACCGGCACCGGTCCCGACCGGCTGAACGTGGCCTGGACCGCGCCCGCCTCCACCGGCGCATCGGCCATCACCGGCTACACCGTC
Organism: Acidimicrobiia bacterium; assembly: GCA_022827405.1. GTDB lineage: Bacteria > Actinomycetota > Acidimicrobiia > Acidimicrobiales > Bin134 > Poriferisocius. Next base: position 31,546 of record JAJDTA010000055.1, on the reverse strand, counting down.
AACTGGTGTACCGCAGGGTCGTCCAATGACGTCTGCGCCAGCTCGTGGAGCACGGCCAGCGCCACCGGCACCAGCTACACCATCTCCGGCCTCACCGGCGGCACCTCCTACGGAGTGCGAGTCCAAGCGATCAACGGCCGGGGAACCGGCCCCTGGAGCACCACCCGATTCGCATCCACCACCGCGGCCACTGCTCCGGACACCCCCACTGGCCTGGCGACCACGATCGACGACCGCCGGATCGAACTGGTGTGGAACGCACCGTCGGCCAACGGCGCGCCCATCACCGGTTACGCCGTGGAGTGCCGACTGGGCGGCACCGCCATCGCCTCCGGCAACTGCGGCAGCAGCACCTTCACCCGCTTCACCACCATTTCGGGTACCTCTGCCACCATCGGTGGCCTGGCCAACGGCACCCCATACGAGATCCGGGTGAGGGCTTCCAATAGGGCGGGCAGCAGCGCTTGGGCCACCATCACCGCCACGCCAGCCGCCCGGCCCCGCATCCCCACCAACGTCCAGGCCACCGCCAGGGGCCGCAATATTGACGTCTCGTGGACCGAGCCCGCTTCGGGTGGGTCGCCCATCAGCAGATACATCGTGGAATCCTGCTCCGGGAGCTGTACGAGCTGGCGCTCCACCACCGTCTCGGGGAATCCGCCGGCCACCAACACCACCATCGGTGGACTGGCCACCGGCACCACCTATCGAGTGCGGGTCAGAGCCGTCAACAGCGCCGGCGAGAGCGGCTGGAGCGCCACCGACACCGCCACCACGCCCACCCCGCCCGAAACGCCCACCGGCATGACCGTCTCCGTGGCCGGTCCCGACCAGTTGAGCGCCAGCTGGACCGCGCCCAATGCCGTATCGGGCATAAGTCACTACAACGTCCAGCGGTGTACCGCCAGAGCCAACAACCTCGGCGTATGGTCGTGCATAAGCGGCTGGAGCAACGCCGGCACCGCCACCGACACCAGCCACACCATTACCGGACTCAACGGCAGCACCGGCTACAGCGTGCGAGTCCAAGCCGCCAACGCCGGCGGTGTCAGCGGATGGAGCAACACCGCCTCGGCAATCACCAATCCTCCCGAGATCCCGAGTGCCCCCTCCGCCTTCACCGCCACCCCAGCGAACCGCCAGCTACGGCTGAGTTGGACTGCACCCGCGGCCAGGGGAGCCCGAATCACCCGATACACCATTACCTGCACCGGCACCACCACCGGCGGCAACCACGTCTGCGACAGAACTGACGGCACCAACACCTACACCACCTCAGGCACTAGCTACACCATCTCCGGCCTCACCAACGGCAACACCTACACCTTGACGGTGTCCGCCACCAACATCGCTGGCACCAGCCCCACGACCCAAACAACAGGCGTCCCGGCCACACGGCCCGGCCTGCCCCGCAACATCATGCTCACCGAGAGCTACCCGGGAGGCGGCGTGGTCAACCTCAGCGTCGTTTGGGAAGCGCCCATGAGAGCCGGGGAAACCACTGTCGATAACGGCGGATCGCCCATCACCGGCTACACCGTGCAATACCGGGCCAGCAACGGCAATTGGAGCTTCGCCCATGCTGGCGGCCCAGGTACCCTCACGATCGCCATCAACGGCCTCTCCGTAGGTCCCCGGTATTACGTGCAAATCCGAGCCACCAACGCCGCCGGCGACAGCAGTTGGGCCCAAGCCTCCACCCAGCCAACCGGGGCTCCGGCCGCACCCGCTGCCCCTGGCCTCTCAAACGCCACCCTCGGAGAGCTAGAAGTCAGCTGGAGCGCGCCAAGCGTCATCGGTGCATCGGAGATCACCGACTACGACGTCCAGTGGTGTACCTCAAGGGAGAACATCGCAACCGTCGACGGGAACCAAGTAACCACCTATCCGTGCACAGGCGGGTGGCGCACCGCTCCCGATGCCGACCTCGATGAGACCAACACCGACTACGACATCACCGGTCTCACCGGCAGCACCCGCTACAGCGTGCGGGTACGTGCGGTCAACATCCACGGGAACGGCGCGTGGAGCGAAGTCGCCTCAGAAATTACCCAAGCCCCCGCGGTACCGGGTACACCTACTGAGTTCACTGCTACCGCCGGTAACCGTCAGGTTCGGCTGAGTTGGACTGCACCCGCCGCCAACGGGGCCCGCATCACCAGCTACACCATTACATGCACGGGCACCACCACCAACGTCAACCATGTCTGCGACAGAGCTGACGGCACCTACACCACCTCTGGCACTAGCTACACCATTTCGGGCCTCACCAACGGCAACACCTATGACTTCACAGTGGCTGCCACTAACAGTGCTGGTCCCGGGGGCACAGCCACGGCATCAGGCATTGTTCCGGCCACACGGCCCGACCGACCCGACCCCAGCGACATCGCAATAGCTGAGGACTACGGAACCCTCAATGATGGCTTGGTCAACCTGAACGTGACGTGGGATCCGCCCGACAACACCGGAGGATCGGCCATTACCGGCTACACCCTGCAATACCGCGCCAGCGGAGGCAATTGGAGCTTCCACTACTTCGGCGGTACTGCCGAAAGCACCATCAACGGACTCAGCATCGGCAGCCGATACGACGTGCAGATCCGCACCCACACGGCAGCTGGCGAAAGCAGTTGGGCCCAAAAGTCGGTCACTCCCACCGGCAGGCCCTCCGCGCCCACCAGCGTGAGCGCCTCAGGAGGGGCAAACCAAGCAACGGCTAGCTGGGGTACACCTGACAACACAGGCGAATCGAACATCACCAGCTACAACGTCCAATGGTGTTACGTGTCGGTGGGGTCCACTACCGACCGGACCACTGACCCACCGAACGTTGTACCTACCTATTCATGCGGTGGCTGGAGCAGCGGCGGCACCGCGGTATCCACTGCTTCGTCCCTCCCGATCACCAACCTCCCGTGCGGTCGTCGAATCGGGGTGCGGGTCCAAGCCGTCAACTCCTACGGTGCCGGTCCCTGGAGCGAGACCGATCGCCTACAGGCTGGATGGTCCTCCGAAACTGACGCCTGCCCCACGTCGTAGCTCACTCGACCCCTCCTGGTCAGCGCCGTCTGCGCTGGTCAGGAGGGCCGTGGGCTAGACCCTCTCGTCGGTGCTGCAAGGGCGACCTTGGGGCGAGTCAATCTTGTGGTTCGGTGTCCGGCCCGGCCTGCTCGAAGTTGACGGGCGAAATCTTTGTGGCGGCGGCGAAGGCGTCGGTGATGGCCTCGGCCTCGTAGACCCGGTTGCGGCGGCCAGCGCTGCGCTGGACGAGAACACCGGCATCTTGCAGTTGCTCAAGGCTGCGCGCTCCGGTTCGCCATGAGGCTCCGAGCAACTCGGCCGCCTTCTCCGCATTGAGAACCGGATGAGCGGCCAAGTGGTCGAGCAACCGTCGCGCCGCGGTGCGCCCATACCCATGGGCGGCAACCTTGTCTTCCCAAGCACTCTTGATGCCCGCCACCTGCCCGATCAGGAACTCGGCGTAGACGGCAGCCTCCGCGACGGCATCGGCTGCGATGATGATCCATTTCCGGGCCACCCGCGACCTGATGGGGTCGTCGGGCGGGACGACAACGCTCGTTTCGCCCAAGGATGCGATGTAGGTGTCTTTGTGTAGGGCCAGAGCCGAGCTGACCGGCAGGGTACAGGGCGGTGCCAGCCGGCTGCGCTGGAGCATCATCTGCATGAGCGCCCGGCCCGTACGCCCGTTTCCGTCGCCGAACGGGTGGATCATCTCGAACTGGGCATGCACCACGGCCATCTCAACCAGCGGATGTCCCTCTCCCCGATTGACCCGCTCAAGCAGATCTTCCATCAGCGCCGGGACGTTTTCGGGAGGTGGCGGGATGTAGGAGGCGTTCAACGGGGTTGACCAGAGTTGGCCCGGGCCGATCCAGTTTTGACTGGTCCTGATCTGCCCAGCATGGGGGTCGTCTTCCCCCATCAGGATGCGGTGGACGGAAACGACATCTTCGATCGCCAATGGCCTGTCGTGGGAGGCGATCTCCAAAGCATGTTCGAAGGCGGTGACGTTCCTCAGAGCCTCGATGTCGTTCGGTCGGGGCCGTTCCCCGAACAGACCCAGCTGGGCCTCGGCCCGAGCCAACCGGCGGGCAGACGGGTACACGCCCTCGATAATGCTCGATGCCGCACTCTCCGCTCGGCGCACCAGCCACTCCGCGGGCAGCGCCGTGTCCTCTCCGCAGTTGTGCTCCAGCCTCCGAACAGCTTCCTCGGCGACCATCACCCGTTCCAGGCAGTCGCTGTCCAACTCGACATCCCAGTTGGCTATCGGATGAGGAATGAAGGCCCGAAAGATGTCGTCCGGGCTATCGTCCTCAGTTGCCTCCCGAGACGTGAATCTCGCCCCATCCCAATAGCGTCCCCCCGACAACCTTCCCATTTCGCCCTTCCAACCAATTCCAGTGACAGTATAGACACCACTATTGACAAATTATTGCTTTAATCGTTAGTACTGTCAATAAGGAACACCTTATGGACACTCTTTCGGATTTGGGGGTGCGGCGGGTTTAGAGGCGTTCAATAGGCGTATCGGTGCCAAAGCCGCCGCCGCAGCACCCTCGGCCAAAGGCCGATCGGCCTCCCGCAGCTTGCGCACAATCTGCTCAGGCGTGTGCCGCCTTCGCTGAGCCATACTCGTGATCCCCCTCCATCCAGCAATTCTGGACAACGGACTCTCACAACAGACGGACCAAACTCAGGAGGTCACGCCAGCCACACCGACTCCCTGCTTTTAACTTCTTATCACTTTTTAACTAATTCTCACTTTACAACTACCTATACCTAGTCCCGATGCTGTTACCCAGCGGTGTGAGTCCAGCTAGCGGTGTTCCGTGGATTTAGCCCCGTGGATTGCGACAGCAGCAGCGGGGTCACGCCAGCATCTCCAAATGCCCCTCGATGCGCGCCAGCAGGCGTGGCTTATCCGGACCAGAGGATCGACATGGGGGCTATCCAGATGCGATCGTCGGCTTGGAGGATAGGGGCCTGGCCGCAGTGGAGGACCAAGCCTCCGGCAAACCTCCTGGAAGCGCTGGCCGGGGATGCCGCATTTCGGGCGTCCATGGCATCGCGGAGGAGTCTCATGCGGTTGAATGAGTCCTTGCCCGGGGAGACGCCTGCTTTGACCTCTATGGCGGCAAGGCCGCGGCCCGCCCGGTCGAGCAGCACGAAGTCGATCTCACCGAGGGGATAGGCGCTGCGAACGCCCTGGCTGCTCCTCACCTCGTTGTAGCACATGATGTCGCAGCCGTCGGCGGCCCCAGACTGCTGGGCTCTGAGCTGGGCGAGCACAAAGGTCTCCATTAAGCCGCCGATCAGAGACGGGGTGGTCAGGAACTCCTCCTCCGAGAGTCCAGATAGGGCGACCTGCAATCCGGAGTCGTTGGTGAACACCTTGCGGAATCTCGATGGCCTCGCATCCGGCGATGGCCTCCAAACGTCGATGTCGTCGCAGATGAAGCAGTCGGAGAACATGGCCCGGTATTTGGCGGCAGTCCGCTCCGCTATACCCGCTTCCTTCGCCAGTGTGCTCAGCGAGACGATGCGACCCGACATCCGGGCCTGTGCTCGAAGGAAGTCCTGCTGGGCGCGGCGCGACTCGGCCCGCTCTGCTGTGGCCTCCGACATCACCATGTAGAACTGGAGGACCTGCTGGCCCATGTTCCGCATTGCCCATGCGGCATCAGACCGCGGCAGGTCCATATAGGCCGGATAACCGGTGTGCATGGCAACCGCCAGGTATTCCCCGTGACTCATCTGGGCTGGCTGCGCCCACGACATGTCGCCGGCGAGAAGCCCCTCGGCAACTGGCCGGGGTGAGAGCGCGTTCTGCTCGGCCCACGACAGCACAGGCACCCGCAAGATCGACGACCTCCCGACAAGAGGAAACCGGCTATGGGCGCTGTCGGGCTCATAGTGCCCCGCCGAGCCAGCCACGATGAACCCCCTTCGGCCATCATCCACGAGATGCTTGATATGCCAAAGCGACGAGGGGTTGAGCTGCCACTCGTCGACCAGCACTGGCTTCGCCGCGTTCTCCAAGAGGCCCTTGGGGTCGATCTCAAATAACTCGATATCGGCTTGGTCAGAGAAGTCGATCTTGGACTTTGCCACCTGCCGAGCCAGCGTCGTCTTGCCGGCGCCCCGCGGCCCTTGCAGCATCACGACCGGAGACGTGTCGAGATGCCGGCGCAACGAAGGCAGCGCAAAGCGGGGCCGCACATCGGGAAGGCCCTCACCCAATGGCGCATCGGGGACGCGAAAGCGGGTGCCAAGGGCATCTTCCCCAGGTGGTCGAGCGGATTCAGACATATCGAATTACCACCGATGCAGTATAATGCAGCCTCTCAATGCAGCATAAAACACTATCTCGGTGCAGTATAACGCATAAGTGGCGTGACGACTTGCGAGACCTGCCTGGTGGGGGGTGCCGCGGGTCTAGAGGCGTTCGATGAGCGTCCCTGTACCCAAGCCTCCGCCGCAGCACATGGTGATCAGGCCCCATTGGCCGTCGGTGCGCTCTAGTTCGTGCAGGGCCTTGGTGACCAGGATCGAGCCGGTGCCGCCCAGCGGGTGGCCTAGGGCGATGGCGCCGCCGTTGGGGTTCACCTTTTCCATGTCGGGCTCGTGCTCGGCGGCCCAGCACAGCACCACTGAGGCGAAGGCCTCGTTGATCTCCACCACGTCGATGTCGTCGATGGTTAGCCCGGAGCGCTCCAGCAGCCGGTAAGTGGCCGGGATCGGCCCCTCCAGCATCAGCACCGGATCGCACCCCACCAGACAGGTCTCGGCCACTCGGGCCTTGGGGGTGAGGCCGAGCTGGCTGGCCCGATCGGCGGTCATCATGAGCACCGCCCCGGCCCCGTCGGAGATCTGCGATGACGACCCCGCGGTGTGAACGCCGTCGGGCCGGGCCACCGGCTTGAGGCCGGCCAGCCCTTCCAGCGTGGTCTCCCGCATCCCCTCGTCGGTGTTGACCATGACCGTATCGTCGGTCTTCTTGCCGTCCTCATCCAAAACCGGGGCCTCGATGGGCACAATCTGGGTCTCGAACCGGCCTTCCGCCCAGGCCCGGGCCGCCCGCTGCTGGGAAGCCAGCCCGAATTGGTCGCAATCCTCCCGGGTGATGCCCCATTTGTCGGCCATCCGCTCGGCGCCCTCGAACTGGGAGGTGAACTCGTAGTGGGCGAAGTAGTCGCGGGTCACCGGGCGACCCACCCCGTCGGCCGACGCGTTGGCCCCGATGGGCACGATGCTCATGCTCTCCACCCCGCAGGCCAGCACCGCTTCTTCCACCCCCGACTTCACCAGGGAGTAGCCCAGGTTCACGGCGTGCTGCGACGAGCCGCACTGGGAATCCACCGTGCTGCACGCCGTCTCCTCCGGCAGCCCGGCGGTGAGCCAAGCGGTGCGGGTCACGTTCATGGCCTGGGCGCCGATCTGGTCGACGCAGCCGCCCACCACCTGGCCGATGGCGGCGGGGTCGATGCCCGACCGCTCCACCGCGGCCGACTGAACCTGGCTGAGCAGGCCAGTGGGATGGACAGAAGACAAACCGCCGTTTCGCTTGCCCACCGGGGAGCGAACGGCTTCGACAATAACGACCTCGGTCATGGGGCCACGATAGAGCCTCCGGCTTGGGTCCAGCCCGTCGAAGCTGATCTGCGACCAGTGAAGGAACCCCGCCAATGATTAGGGTTCAGGGCCGTGGGTGTTCGTGAAGACGTGATCCAAGAGCTGACCGGGTCCGGTGGGATGTTCGAGCTGACCACCGAGGAGGTGCTGGGGCAGCCGGCCGAAGTGTTCACCAGCCGGATGCGCTCGCTGCGGGAGATGGTGGCCAACACCGCCAACTTCGGCGACCGGGAGTTTCTGGTGCTGGAGGATCAGCGGCACACCTTCGACGATTTCATCGCCCAGGTAGCGGCGGCGGCTGCCGCCCTGGAACAGCAGGGCATTGGCCACGGCGACCGGGTGGCCATCTTCGCGGCCAACTGCCCCGAGTGGGTGGTGTCGTTCTTCGCCGCCACCAGCATCGGTGCCATCGTGTCGGCCTACAACGGCTGGTGGACCGCCGATGAGGTGGACTACGCCACCGCGCTGAGCGAGCCGGCGCTGGTGATCGCCGACCGCCCCCGCCTGGAGCGCTCCGGCAAGGGCGACACCGATGCGCCCTGCCTGGTGATCGAAGACGACTGGGCCGACTTCATGGCCACCGGGGCCGGAACCGCCCTCGAAGACATCGACGTTGCCCTGGCCGAGGACGATGCGGCGGTGATCTTGTTCACCAGCGGCACCACCGGGCGGCCCAAGGGAGCGGTGGCCACCCATCGGGGGCTGATCGGCTTCGTGCAGTCCACCATGATGAACGGGGCGGTGCGGGTGTTCGCCGAGCTCCGCACCAACCCCCCGGCCGACGACGGCTCGGCCCCCAGCCCGCCCGCCCAATCGGTCACGTTGGGCACCTCGCCGCTGTTCCATGTGTCGGGGCTGTACGGCACCACGCTCATCGGCATGGTGACCGGGGGCAAGATCGTGTACCGCCGGGGCCGCTTCGATCCCGAGGCGGTGCTCCAGCTCATCCAGGACGAGGGGGTCACCTCCTTCGCCGCTTTGGGCAGCATCGGCTCGCGGCTGGTGAACCACCCCGGATTCGACCGGTTCGACACCTCCAGCGTGGTCAACGTGGGCTTCGGCGGCGCCCCGGCCAGTCCCGCGGTGCAAGACAAGATGCGCCAGGCCTTTCCCAACGCCGCGGCTGCGGTGGGCATGGGCTACGGGTCGTCGGAGTCGGTGGCGGTCATCGCCGGAATCGGCGGGGCCGAATACCTTGAGCGGCCCACCTCGTGCGGCCAGGTGGCCATCGGCTTTGAGGCCGAGATCCGCGGCCCCGACGGGCGGGCGCTGCCCACCGGGCAAGAGGGCGAGATCTGGTGCCGCAGCGCCTACACCATGCTGGGCTACTGGAACGACCCCGAGGCCACCGCAGAGACGATCGACTCAGACCGGTGGCTCAACACCGGCGACATTGGCTGCTTCGACGACGACGGCTACCTCTACATCAACTCCCGGGCTCGGGACATGATCCTGCGCAACGCCGAGAACATCTACCCCATCGAGATCGAATACCGCCTCGACGCCCACCCCTCGGTGGCCGAATCGGCGGTGTTCGGCGTGGACCACCCCGAGATGGGCCAAGAGGTGAAGGCCGTGGTGGTGCCCGCCGGAGATGGTGCGGTTGACACCGACGAGCTGGCCCAGTGGTGCATTGAGGTGCTGGCCCCCTACAAGGTGCCCACCGTTTGGGAGATCAGCGACACTCCCCTCCCCCGCAACGCGGCGGGCAAAATCGTCAAGCGGGAGCTGTATTCCTAGGCAGCTACCCGGCCGCCTACCAGATGGGGAACTTGGCTTTGTCGGGGAGGCCGGAGCGGGCAACCACCGCCTCGCCGGCCTGCTGGCAGCGGGAGTAGAAGGTGCCCTCGTCGATGGTGGACATGCGGCCGTCCTCCACCACTTTCTGGCCGTCCACGAACACGGTGTGAACGCCCCGGCCATCGGCTGACCACACAAGCTGGTTCATCACATTGAGCAGCGGCCGCCACTCGGGGCGGTCGGTGTCGTGCAGCACCACATCGGCCATCTTGCCGGGCTCCAGCGAGCCGATCTGGTCTTGCATCAGCACGGTGCGGGCCCCGTCCAACGTCGCCATCTCGTAGGCCTTCTCGGCGGGGAACATCTGAGGATCCATGCGGGCGTCTTTGAACAGCCCGGCCACCAGATAGGTGGCCCGCATCAGGTCGGAGTAATTGGAGGCGTTGTTGCCGTCGGTGCCCAGGCTCACGTTCGCCCCGGCGGTGACCATCTCGGGCATCTTGCCGATCTGGGTCACGCCGTAGCTCACCTTCAGCGCGGTGGTAGGACAGTGGACCACCGACGTTCCGGCCTCGGCCAGCAGCCCGATCTCGTGGTCGTCGACATGGACGCAGTGGGTGATGGCGGTGTCTTCCCCCAGCACGCCCAGCTCTGCCAGGTGCACCATGGGGCGCTGGCCGAACGCCGCGATGAAGGTGTCGGGATCCAACGAGGCCGGAGACATGTGGAAGCTGAGCCCGACGCCGTACTCGTCGGCGGTGGCCCTTGCCGCCTGCCACAAAGGGTCGGAGCAGGTGGTGTGGCCCACCACCATCGACCACGCTCCTAAACGTCCGCCGGCGGCGCCCTGGAAACGCTCGACCGTGTCGCGCAGGTTGGCGATGGCTTCGTCGGTGTCTTGGCGATACACGCTGGGCTCGGGGGGAAGATCCCATATCCACTTGCCGATGCGGCCCCGGATGCCGGCCTCGTCGAGGCCGTCCATCACCTCGTCTACGAACCTTATGGTGCCTGCTTCTAAGAAGCAGGTGGTGCCGGACTTGAGCATCTCCACCGCGGCTAGCTGGGCTGACAGGCGCTCCTCCTCGGCGGTGTACACCGAATACAGCGGGCATAGCCATTGGAAGACGTTTTCTTCGAAGGGGGTGTCGTCGGGGACGTAGCCCCTGGTTAGGGGTTCGCCGGTGATGTGGATGTGGGTGTTGACCAGGCCAGGGGTGGCCACGAAGCGGTCGCCGCCCACCGTTTCGGTTGCTTGATAGCGGGACTCCAGGTCGGACGCCTTGCCTACGTCGATTATCTGGTTGCCTCTTATGGCGACCGCGCCATCACGAATGATGTCGCGGGTCGGGTTCATGGTGACGACGTACCAGGCTTTGATGAGGGTGTCGATGTGCTCGGTCATGGTGTCCCTTTGGGTTTGGTGGCGGTGTAGGCGTATTGGTGGCCTATGGGCTCGATGAGACGGAGGGCTTTGAAGCCGGCGTCTTTTAGCCAGTTGGCGGTTTGGGCGGCGGTGATGGGGAAGCCGCGGACCGTGCTAGCCATCATGGTCATGCCCATGAGCACGCTGTGGGGGCTCCATTGGGGCTCGGGGGCGACGAAATAGTCGGCCAGTAGCAGTCTTCCCTCGGGGCGTAGAGCCTCGTGGGCTCTGGCGATTAGATGTTGGGCGCCTTCTGGCCCCTCCGTGCGGCAGATGTGGCCTAGGACTGCGATGTCGTAGCACTCCGGTTCGATTTCTATGGTGTGGAAGTTGCCGGGGCGGAAGTTACAGCGGTTGGCTACGCCGTATTCGGTGGTGGTGCGGTGGGCTATTTCGATTACTCCGTCTAGGTCGTTGATAACTGCGGTGGCTTCGGGGCAGGCCTTGAGTATGGCTATGGCCCACGGGGCTCCGCCTGCCCCCAAGTCCAGCACCCGCGGCCCCGCCATTGCGCTGTAGCGGAGTTGGAGGTCGGCTCTGGTGGCGGCTCGGAGCATTGTTGTGAAGGTGCCTTCTACCAGGGGGCGGTAGAAATCGGCGGGGTTGTCTTCTATGGGGTGGGCGGGGCGGCCGGCCCGGATGGTGTCAGCTAGGTGGGACCAGTTGTCTAGGGGGCCGGGGGCCACCGGGACAAGCGAGGCCATTGATGCTGGGCCGTCGGTGGTTAGATAGCGAGCTGCCGTGTCGTTCAGGCCGTAGCGGCCGGATACTCGCTCTAGTAGGCCGAGGACTGCCAGGGAGTCGAGCAGCGCTTCTAGGTGGGGGGCCGATAATCCGAGCTCGTCAGCCAGTTCTGCGGCGGTCAATTCTGGGGGGATGCCAGGGTTGGCGCCCCGGTCGCTCAGGGCGTCGAAGACTCCGAGTTCCAGACCAGCAACTAGTACGTGGAACGAGCCGAGACCTCCGATGACGGCCCACACCGGGGCCGACGGTGGGGGTTTGTGGTCGGACCAGGGGCGGCCTACCCGCTCGGGGACGTGGGATTTCTTTAGTTCGGGATATGGGGAATCTGCCACTTGTTGTCCCGAAATCCGGATCAGGGTTTGAGCAGGATTTTGCCGAAGAAGTTGCTGGTTAGCATTTTTTCTTGGGCTTCGGCGGCGTTGGGTAAGTCGAAAACAGAGTCGATGGCGGCGTTGAAGCTGTTGGCGCAGAAGGTCTCCCAAGCGGGGCCGAACTCCTCGGGGCGGTAGGGGTCGGAGCCCAGGATTTTGATGCCGGAGTGGAAGACGTAGCCCAGCGATGGGATGACGGCCTCGTCGCCCGAGGAGTTGCCGCAGTTCACCAGCCGACCGCCGATGCCCAGCGCGAAGAGTGACGGGCCGAAGAGGGCGGTGCCCACGTGGTCGAACACCATGTTGACCCCGCCGCCGGCGGTTAGCTCCCGGGCCCAGCCGGCCACGTCGCCGGTTCGGTTGTTGAGCACGTGGGCCGCCCCTAGTTCTTTGGCCCGTTCGCACTTCTCGTCGGTGCCTGCGGTGGCTAAGACGGTGGCCCCGGCGTTTACCGCCAGTTGGATGCCGGCCACCGACACGCCTGAACCGGCGGCGTGGATCATTACCGTCTCGCCCTCGGCCAGCTCACCCACGTCGAACAGCGCATGGGCGGCGGTCAGCCAGCAGGTGGGGAAGGTGGCTGCGGTCTCCAGCGACATGGCGTGGGGCACGGGATAGACGTGGGAGGCCGGCACCAGGCATCGCTCGGCGTAGCCGCCGTCGACGGTGCCGCCGATGATGCCCAGCTCGCCGTACAGGTCGCCTCGGCCCCCCAGCTTGGAGCGGTCGTCCACCCCGGCCATCGACGGATCCACCACCACCCGGTCGCCCACGGCCACGCCGTCGACCTCGTCACCGACCTCCGACACCACCCCGGCCACGTCCATGCCCGCTATGTGGGGCAGGGTGAAACCGGGCATGGTGAACCAGCCATTGCGCTGCACCACGTCCAGCCGGTTCAGCGCGGTGGCCACCACATCCACCACCACGTCTACCGGGCCGGGCTCGGGGTCGGGAATCTCCTCGTAGCGGAGCACGTCGGGGCCACCGGGCTCGTGGTATCGCATCGCCTTCATCGCTGCTCTCCTTGGTCTCAGCCCGTCTATTTCAGACCACGGATGAACGGTCGGGCCAAGGCGGCTGGGGGTCGAACTCGTTTGGCGAACATGGCCATGGCCCCGATGGTCACCAGGTAGGGCAGGGCCTGCAACAACTCGGTGTTGAGCTCATAGCCCAGCCCTTGCAGCGAGAGCTGGAACGACAGAGCCCCGGCGAACAGAACGCACCCGGCCATGGTGCCCCACAGGGTCCAGCCGCCGAAGATCACCGCGGCGATGGCGATGAACCCCTGGCCGCCGATCACCGAGTCGTCGAAGGTGGCCAGCCGGGCGAACAGGAAGTAGGCCCCGCCCAGCCCAGAGGTCAGTCCGGCGTAGTAGATGGACTGGCGGCGGCGGCGGTTCACGTCGATGCCGCTCACGTCGGCCGACTGGGGGTTCTCCCCCGCAGCCCGCAGCTCCAGGCCCCACCGGGTGCGGTACACCAGCCACCACGACAGCGGGACCAGCCCGTAGAGGAGGTAGAACGGCCACGGCTCCCCGAACAGCGCCTTTCCGAACAGGGGGATGTCCACCAGGATGGGGATCTCCACCTCGGAGGCGTAGTCGGCCCGAGGGTCGATCTCTCGGTCCAAGAACCCGGTGAGCCCGACCACCAAGATGTTGAGGGTGAGGCCGACCACGAACTGATCGGCGGTGAGGCGATGGCTCATCTCCGCTTGCACCGCGGCGATGACCATCCCGCCGACGGCGCCGAGCATCAAGCCCACCGCTACCGATTCGGCCAGGTGATAGCCGAGCGCTCCGGCAAAGGCCCCGCTCAGCAGCATCCCCTCTACCGAGATGTTCAGCGTGCCCGACCGCTCGGCCACCCATTCACCGGTGGCCGCGAAGGCCAGCAGGGCGGCGAACAGCGCGCCGTTGATGTAGGTCGACTCGCTGGACAGCACGTCGCCCACCGCGGAGAAGAAGTCGATCAGCACCATGACCGGCCCTCCCCCATGGCAGTTGGCGTCGCTTCGATCAGCACGACATCACACCCTCTCGGTGGCCGCAGCCCGGGCCCGACGTCGATCCCGCAGGAAGATCACTGCGGGGGGAACCAGGAGAGCCAGCACCAACAGGCCCTGCACCACGTCGGTGATGCGGCTCTCCACCCCGGTGCTGTTCACGAAGCCTGCTCCGGTGCGCAGCATGGCGAACACGAAGGCGGCCACCACCGCGGGCAGGGCCCGCTCTCGGGCCATCAGGGCCACCAGCAGGCCCGTCCAGCCGATGTTGTCGGAGAAGCCGGGCACCAGCCGGTAGTTGCCAAACGAGAACCCGCCGCCGGCGAACATGGCCGCCCCGGCCAGGCCGGCAAAGGCCCCGCCGATGGCCAAGGCAGTGGCGCCGTAGGTGGTGGACGACACCCCGGATCGCTGGGCAGCCCTAGGGTTGTGGCCCAGCATCCGCAGCCGAAAGCCCCACACCGTGCGGGCCAGCACGTAGGCCACCGCCAAGGCCAGGGCCAACGCCACATAGACGGTGATGGGGAACTCGTTGCCGAAAATGTCGGGGCGGGGAATCCGGTTGTCCTTGGCCAACTGCTCGCTCACCAGGTTGCGGTTGCCTCGGCTGGCCTCGTCGGCCAACAGCAGCCATTGCCACTTCAAGCCGTATCCCACGGCCTGGATGGCCACGAACACCAGCAGGAGGGTGCTCAGCACCTCGGGCACTCCCCGCCAATAGCGCAAAAGCCCGGCCAGCGACGCCCACACCGCCCCGCCCAGAGCGCCGAACAGCAACAGCACCACCACGTTCAGTGGGCCGGGGCCGCCGATGCGGAAGCTGAAATACACCGCGAATGCCGCGCCCACGAGCAACTGGCCCTCTTGGCCGATGTTGATCAAGCCGGCCTTGGCCGAGATGACCGTGCCCAACGCCACCAGCAGCAGCGGGGCGGCCACGCCCAGGGTCTCCCCCCAGCGCCCGGACGCCAAGATGCTGCCGTCCACCAGGGCCTCCACCACCGGCCACCAGTCGCCCCCGGTGGCCTCCACGATGACGCTGGACAAGGCAATGGCCACCACCACGCTGAGCGCATAAAGCGCCACCCACTCGGCTAAGCGAGCGCCGCGGTTCACGGTGCAGCTCCCCCTTCAGGTGGGCGGAGCGACAGCCCAGGGCCGTCAGGTGTGATCGACACCGTCACCCCTCACTACCTCCCATGAGCAGACCAAGGGTTTCGAGGTTGGCGGATTCGTGAGTGAGCTCGCCCACAATTCGACCCCTTGACATCACCACTATGCGGTCGGCCAGCTCCAGGATCTCCTCCAGCTCGCTGGAGATCAGCAGCACGGCCACCCCGTCGGCCGCGGTTTGGCGCAGCCGGTCGGTCATGTACTCGATGGCCCCCACGTCCAGCCCCCGGGTGGGCTGGGCGGCCACCAGCACATCGGGCTCGGCGGCCAGCTCCCGGGCCAGCACCACCCGCTGCTGGTTGCCGCCCGACAGCGACCACAACGGGGCGTCGGGCCCCGAGCAGCCGATATCGAATTCCTCGATCATCTCTTGGGCCATTTCGGTGGCCTTGCCCTTGTCCATGACTCCGTGGCGGGCCACTCGATGGGGGTCCACCATGAGCAGGTTCTCGGCCACCGTCATGTCCAGCACCACACCGGAGTCGTGGCGGTCTTCGGGGATCACCGCCACGCCCGCTTTGGCCATGGCACCGGGAGAGTTGGCCGGCACCGAAGCGTTGTTCACCACCACCCGACCGGCATCGAGCGGAACGAGACTGGACAGCAGATCACCCAAGGTCCGCTGGCCGTTTCCCTCCACCCCGGCCACGCCCACGATCTCACCGGCCCGGAGATCCAGGCTGATGTCGTCGAGCAGCCGGGCTCCGCCCCGCCCCCGCACCGAGACTCCCTCGATCCGCAACACCGGCTCATCGGAGATCGCCGTGTCCGCGGGCGGCTGGCGTTCGGGGTCGGCATCGCCAGTCTCCTCGACAATGACAGCCTCCTCGATATCGGCTGTTTCCTCGACGTCAGCGATGCCGAACGCCGCTCGCTCGGAGCGCAGCGACACCTCCCGTCCCACCATGGCCCGGGCCAGGCTGCGGGCGTCGGCTTCTTGGGTGGGCCGGTGATCCACCACCCGGCCTTGGCGCATGATGGTGATCTCGTCGGTGGCGTGCAGCACCTCGTCGAGCTTGTGGCTGACCAGCACCACCGCTCGGCCCTCGGCAGCGACCACCTCCCGCAGCGTGCTGAAAAGCTGCTCGGACTCCTCAGGGGTGAGCACCGAGGTGGGCTCGTCGAATACCAGGATGTGGGGGTCGCGGCGCAGGCACTTGATGATCTCCACCCGTTGGCGCAACCCAGCAGTGAGAGTACCCACGCGAGCGTCGGGGTCAATGTCCAACCCGTACTGCTCGCTGATAGCCGCAACCCGACGGCGAACGCCTGAAGAATCCAATTTCCCGGCCTCGCCGAGGGCCACGTTCTCCCACACCGACAGCTGGTCCACCAGGCTGAAGTGCTGATGGACCATGCCGATGCCCAGAGCAGCAGCGGCCAGCGGATCGTGAATGGTCTGGGGCTGACCGTCGATAAGGATCGAGCCTGCATCAGGCAGCACCAGCCCTATGAGCACCTTCATCAGGGTTGACTTGCCAGCACCGTTCTCGCCCAGGATTCCGTGGACGCGGCCCCGGTGCAGGGTTAGGTCAACCTGATCGCAGGCGACGATTCCCCCGAAGCGCTTGGTTATCCCCGTGAGTTGAACGGCAGGCGCCGAGGGGTCAGACCCCCCGGCGCCTGTCATTCCGGTCGTTGCGTCGGTCACCCGCCGCCGTAGGCAGCCCCGGAGATTCCACCGAGCACGCCGAGCAGCTCGCCATCCGTGTTAGCTGCCTGGAAGGCATCGGCCAGCAGCGCCTCCGCTTCGGACGATGCGTCGCACAGTTCGCCACCATTGAGACCCTGCTCGGTCGGGAACTGATAGGTACCCCCCTCGGCCAGCGTGCCGTCGAGAATCAGCGGCAGCACTAGACGGGCGTAGCGTCCGGCGTCGAACACGATTGTGCCTGTCCACTCAATTCCATCGTCGCGAGAGCAGATGTCTCCAGGACCGGCTGCGAACACCGCAATCCCCTCGTCGGTTGCGAGCTGACCCACCGGGTTCAGGGCCCCGCCCAGATACGCGTAGGCCAGGGTGGCCCCTTCGGCGATGGCGTTGGTTAGCGCTGCGGTGGCGTTGGCCGAGTTGTCGAAGTCGAACGGGAAGGCGCCGGTGGCGACGTACTCCATGGTAAACGACGGGTCCACAGATTGGAGACCGTGCACGGTGGCGTTATATGCCTCTTTCTCGAAGCCGAGGTCGCAGCAGCCCAAGAACACCGCGGTGTCGCCGCCGTGCTCCTGCAACGCCGCGCCCATAGCCACACCGGCGGTGTAATGGATGGGAGCGCCCCAGTCGGTGGCCTGCGCTAGTCCGGGGGTCTCCGGGAACCCAGCCCCGCAGTTGCAGTACCAGAAGATGTCGGGATACTGCGCAGTGAGGTCGGCCAAGGGCTCGGCGATCTCGCTGGCTCCGACCAGGATCACGTCCACCCCTTGTTCGGCAAGGTCAGACATGGCCTGGGCGGCCTCAGCGGCACCGATATTGTCGCTCACGATGGGCGGGGCAAAGCCGTTCTCGATAGAAAACTCCTCGGCAAAATCCACGAGCGCCTGGTAGTAGCCCTGATCGTCGCGGGGACCGGCGGCAGCCACTCCGATGGTGAGGGTGCCATCACCGTCCGCATCAAAAGTGTCAAGAAGCGCTGGATCGACTGAAGACTCCCCGTCATCGTCGTCGTTTCCGCAGGCAGCTGCCACCAAAGACACCAATGACAGCAGCACCGCCATCAACCACAGCTTCCGCACCCATCGCCGTTTCATTGTTCCCCTCCTAAGGCCGACAATGCTGGACCATTCGGCCCGGTCATCGCCCAGCAGCCTAACCGATGTGTTGTCGTCTGCACTTGCCCGCAGTACGCTTGGGCAAGCTTCCCCCAGCAAGCAGTCTCATTTCAATGAGGAGAATCTCATGGAACAAGTCATCATCGCCCTGCTGGGGGTCAGCATCACCTTGATCCTCTACCTAGACCGTTGCCGGCGGGCCGACATAGCCCAATTGCGTCAGGTTACCCAGGATGGGTTCGCCCAGTTCACCAGTGCGGTCATGGACCTACATGGCCGAGTGGGTCGTCTCGAGGGTCGGACTGACACCACGGCAGACCCGTCGCCATAGCGTCGAACTAATCGGCCGTGGCCAGCTGGCTAGCTGCTCGTTGGCCAGTGCTGGCGGTAGCGCTGGACGAGCCAACGGTTGAACTGCACGTGGGTTTCCTCCTGCCAGGAGTACCGTCCCCGCACCGCAAAGCGGGACCGCAGGCCCCGCTGCACCTTGGTGGTGGCGTCTTGGTCTTGGGCCACGAACACCTGTACCCCCTCGTCGCTGGCTTGGAAGAGGTGGTCGAACATGGGGTGCTCCAGGGCGCTGGGGTGCAGCAGGTAGCCGATCTCCACGTCGATGGTCTCCGCCGATTTGGGCCTCACGATGAAGAAGAACGCCTGGTCGGGAGCAGTGCCGAAGCACAGGGTGGGCGGGATCAGGGCGAACGTGGACCGCCACCGCTCCTCTTCGGTGAGCTGGGGGAACACCGGCAGCAGGGCCTTGCGGGTGGCGTTGAACCCACCGTCGATGTGGGTGTAGCCGTTCTCCCGGAAGATCACGTTGGAGTCGTCCGACCACGGCACCGGGAACCGGGCCATCTCTGAGGGACAGAAGTCTTGGATCACCTGATGGAGCCGGTTGGCGTGGTAGCCGTCGTTGAAGTTCTCGAACATCACCTTCCAGTTCCAGGGCAGGTCTTCGAGGGTGAAGGTGCCGGGGCACACGCAGTTGTCGAGCTCGTAGTTGGTTAGGTACGGCTCGTACCGCTCCAGGGTGGGGGCCAGGGGCGCAGCGTCGGGATTGAAGTTGACGAATATGAACCCGTACCACAACTCCACTGCCAGATTGGGCAGGCCCCAGTCGTCGTTGTCGAAGCCCTCGGTTTGCTCCATCGCCGGGGCGCCCATCAGGCGGCCGTCGAGGCGGTAGCTCCAGTGGTGGTACGGGCACCGGAACGAGCGGCTGTTGCCCTCCCCCTCCACCACCTGCATGCCGCGGTGGCGGCAGATGGCCGAGAACGCCGCGATGCTGCCGTCTCGCTGGCGGGCCACGATCACGGGCTCGGTGCTCACCGTGGCGGTGAACCAGTCGCCCGTTTCGGGAATGCGGCTAGCCACCCCCACGCAGCACCACTCGTGCTCGAACAACGCCTGGCGCTCGAAGGCCAGGAACTCCTCGGAGGTGTAGATCTCGGGGGGAAGGGTCACCGCCGTGGCCACGTCGGTGATGGAATCGTCGAACGATGCCAGCAAATCGCTGGTCAACATGGTCATGTGGTCACCCCCTTGTCGCCTCTGCCTCTTGTCGTAGCAGGAACTTGCGGATCTTGCCCACGCTGGTGCGCGGCAACTCGTCCATCAGCGTAAACGACCGGGGCAACTTGGCCTTGGCCAGCCGCTCCTGGCACCACGCCGACAGCTCCTCATCGGACGGGGGTGTGGCGGGGTCGGCGGGGACCACAAAGGCCACTGGGACCTCGTCGCGCACCGGATCAGGCGCCCCCACCACCGCGGCCTCCAGCACTGCGGGATGGCTGGCCAGTACCGACTCCACCTCCACGATGGACACGTTCTCCCCCGCCACCTTGAGCACGTCGGAGTGGCGGCCGTCGAAGTAGTGGCGGCCGTCTTCTTCAAGGCGGGCTCGGTCGCCGGTGCGGAACCAGCCGTCGTCGGTGAACGAGGCCGCGGTGGTGGCGGGATCGTCCAGGTAGCCGGCGAACAGCGTCACCCCCGGTTCTCCCCCCACCAGCACCTCCCCGTCGCGCACCATCACCTGGCAACCGGGCGTGATCTGGCCCATGGACGACGGCACGGGGTTGTCGGCCGGCTCGGTGAGCACCGCGGGGATGGTCTCGGTCATGCCGTAGAGCTGGCGGGGGCGACATCCCAGCCATTCGGCCAGGGTTTCGTATTGGTCGTCGGCGATGTTCTGGGCGTACCAGCAGTGGCGTAGGGCGACACCGTCGACTGCTGCGCCCCGGGCCAGGATCATCCGCATCGGGGCGGCGAACAGGCTGGCGCAGGTGGCCTGGTGGCGGGCGGCTTGGGTCAAGAAGCCGCTGGCCGAAAAGGCGGGCATCAGGGCCACCGAGGCTCCGGTCCAGATGGCCGAGGCGAAGGAGTAGTACTGGGCGTTGGCGTGGAACAAGGGCAGCACCACTAGCTGGCGGTCGTCGGGGGCCAGCTCGGCCCGCTCGGCCATGGTTTGGCCGCAGAAGGCGTAGTTGGCCTGGGTGATCTCCACCCCCTTGGGCCGCCCGGTGGTCCCCGAGGTGAACATCACCGCCGCCCGGTCACCTGGATCCACTGCGGGCCAGTCCACTCGAGCGGTTCCCATGAGCGCATCGAGGCTGCCGGTGGCCTCGTCCACCTCGGTGATGGACAATTCGGGATTGCCGGCCGCGGCCTGGCGGTAGAGGTCGGCTCGGTCGGTGGCGCAGAAGCCCGCCTGGGGTCGGGTGCGCTTGATGTGGTCGGCCAGTTCCGGCACCTTGCCCATGGGGTCGGACGGCACAATCCACGCTCCCAGCCGGTTGGCGGCCAGCCACAGGGCCACGAACGCCGGGGTGTTGGTCAGCGCCAGATGCACCGAATCGCCCGGGGCCACCCCCCGCTGGGTCAACCCGGCGGCGACATCGGAAATGGCGGCGTCGAACTGCTCGTAGGTCCAGGTTGCGGTGGTGCCGTCGGGCCGCTCGAAGATCAAGAATACGGCATCGCCATCCCGCTCGACCGTTCGTTGCCAAACGGACGAGAACGTGACCGGATCAGCCATCGGGCGCTTCGGGTGCCCCGTAGCCTCCGCCACCGGGAAGGTCGAGGCGCACGACATCATCGGGGTCGAGGGTGATGCGGCTCTGGGTGGTGACCGGCTCGCCGTTGACCTGGAACGAGCCCGCCTCGCCGGGGCCACCGCCGAAGATCCCCTGGGGCGGGTCGGACAGGCGGCTGGTCACCGCATTGAGCAGCCAGGGGCGGGAGGTATCCACGCTGAATTCGATGGTCTGGCCCTTGCCGCCGGGCTGGGCTCCCGGCCCCTCGGAGCCCGGGCGCAGGGCTTTGCGGGTGAAGCGCACCGGAGCGGAGGCCTCCACCACCTCGATGGGCACCGCGCTCACCCCCGTCGGATAGGAACAGGCGTCCAAGCCCGGCTTGGAGGCTCGGGCCCCCACCCCTCCGGCGTAGGTGAACATGGCAGTGATGAACGGCGTGCCGTCGTCGTGGTTGCCGCTCACCTGCATGGTCCAGACTGCGCCCGCCCCCTCGGCCATGGACTCCTCCGGCTTGACCTGGGCCAGGGCCTTGAGCAGGGCGTTGGGCAAGAACATGCCCACAACGTGGCGGGCGGTGCCCGGCTGGGGCAGCACCGCATTGACGATGGACCCCTCGGGGGCGGCCATCTTGATGGGGGCCAGGCTGCCGTGGTTGTTGGGGATCTCGGGGTTCAGCACCGAGCGCACGGTGAACGTGGTGTAGGCGTGGGTGTAGTTGCGGACCACGTTGATGCCCCACGGGCTGGCTTCCGAGGTGCCGGCGTAGTCCACCAGAATCTCCCCGGCATCGGGATCCACCCGAAGCGAGCACACGATGTCGATGCGGCTGCCGTCGGCCAGGTCCAGCACCGCGTCGGCTTGGTATTCGCCGGGGGCCAGCTCAGCGATGCTGGCCCGGGTGGCCGCTTCGGAGCGGTCGATGATCTCGTCGGCCAGCTCCTCGATGTCGTCGAGGTCGTAGGCGTCGCACAGTGAGGCCAGCCGTTGGGCACCCACCTCACCTGAGGCCATCTGGGCGTGCAGGTCACCGGCCATGTGGTCGGGCTGGCGGACGTTGGACAAGATGAACTTCCAAACGTCCTCGTTGCGCTCGCCATGTTTCATGAGCTTGCAGATGGGGATCCACAGGCCCTCTTCGAAGCAGTCACGGGCTCCGGCGCCGATGCCGTAGCCGCCCACGTCGGTGTGGTGGATGGTGGAGCCGAAGTAGGCGATGGGCACTGGGTCGCCCCCGGCGGCCGGGGCGCGCCACACCGGCACCAGCACAGTCACGTCCAGCAACTGGCCCGCGGTGAGGTAGGGGTCGTTGGTGACCAATACATCACCGGGCTCAAGAGCATCGGGGGGGAACTCGTCGAGCATGTTGGCCGCCCCGATGGCCAACGAGTTGATGTGGCCGGGGGTGCCGGTTACGGCTTGGGCCACCATGCGGCCCCGCTTGTCGAACACCGCGTTGGCCAGGTCGCCGGCCTCACGCACGATGGGACTGAACGCGGCCCGCTGGAGCGCCCGGGCCTGCTCGTTCACCACCGAGATGAGCGACTGCCACAGGATCTCCAGTTGGATGGGGTCGTAGGTGGTTTGGGTCATGTCTCCTCCCGAACGGCGACAAGGCTGGCGTCACCGGCAACCGTTACCCGCCAACCAGGGCGAATAACCGACGTGGTCTCTCGTTCCTCCACCAGCGCCGGGCCGGGAAACGACATTCCGATGGCCAGATCGGCCCGGCGGTACACCGGGACCTCCATCGCGTCTTCCTCTCGGCCGAATACCGCGGTGCGGGTGGATGCTGGGGTCGGAGGGCTGTCGGCGGTGGTTGGAGACGATTCGGCATCAGCGATCTCGGCCGGGTCGGCTCGAGCCGACAGGCGCCACGTAACCACCTCGATGGGCACATCATCAATCGTCATGCCGTAGATGCGGCGATACTCGGCTTCGAACGCCCCGATCACCTCGTTGTCGGAGGCCTCCCAGGCATTGCCCTCGCCCACCCAGATGGTGATCTCGTTTCCCTGGCCGGTGTAGCGGGCGTCGATGCCGTAGCGAAATCTGATGTCGGCCTCGGGCACACCGGCGCTGAGCAGCACCCGGCGGCCTTCTTCCCGGAGCTCATCCAGCAGACCGTCCCGCTCCGCGGGTGCCACCTCGGCCAGCTTCACCGGCATGGAGCGGGCCAGGTCGATGCGTACTGGCGACACCAGGGTCCCGAACGCCGACAGCACGCTGGCGTTGACCGGGAACACCACCCGCTCGGAGTCCAACAGCTCGGCTACCCGGCAGGCGTGGGGCGGTCCGGCCCCGCCGAAAGCCAGCACGGTAACCCCCCGCAGATCCACCCCCCGCTCCACCGCGTGCATGCGGGCGGCGGCGGCCATGTTCTGGCTGACCACCTCGTACATCCCCGCTGCCGTGTCGGTTATCGAGAGGCCGAGACCTTCGGCCAACGGCTCGACGGCGGACTGCGCCAGCCCGGCATCCAAGGGCATGTCGCCGCCCAGAAAGGCATCGGGGTCCAGCAGGCCCAACACCACGTCGGCATCGGTCACCGCCGGTTGATCGCCGCCCTGGCCGTAACACGCCGGACCAGGATCGGCCCCCGACGACTCAGGACCCACCTTGAGCAGGCCGAACTGGTCGAGGTGGGCCAAGCTGCCGCCCCCCGCGCCGATCTCCACCAAGTCGACCGAGGGCACCGAAACTGGAAAGCCCGACCCCTTCTTGAACCGGTATCGCCGGGCCACCTCGAAGGTGTTGGTGAGCGCCGGCTCGCCTTCCTCCACCAGGGTGGCCTTGGCGGTGGTGCCCCCCATGTCGAAGGCCAGCAGCCGGTCTTCTCCCATACGGCGGGCGAACCACCGGGCGGCCAGGGCCCCGGCGGCCGGACCCGACTCCACCAGGCGAATCGGGGCGGCGGCCGCGTCGTCGGCGGACACTACTCCCCCATTGGACAGCATCATCAGCACCGACCCGCCGAACCCTTCGGCCGACAGCCACTTCTGAAGCTCGTCGAGGTACGGCCCAATGATGGGCATGGTGGCCGCGTTGCAGGCCGCGGTGATCATGCGGGGGTACTCCCGGATCTGGGGCGAGATGTCGGCCGAGGCGCATACTGGCACTCCCAGTTCCCGGCGCAGCTCGGCGGCCAGCAGCCGCTCGTTAGCCGGGTTGACGTAGGAGTTGAGCAGGCATACGGCCACCGACTCGACCCGGGCTTGGGTCAGTTCGTCGACCAGCGCGGCCATGCTGGCTGCCGACGGAACCACCAGCACGTCCCCGGTGGCCGCGGTGCGCTCGTCGATCTCGAAGGTGAGCTCCCGGCTGATGGGCGGATCGGGGAACTCGATCTGGAGGTCGTACATGTCGTAGCGGTGCTCGTCGCGGATCAACAGGGTGTCGCCGAAGCCGGTGGTGGTGACTAGGGCGGCCCGGCCGGTCTTGTTCTCGATGAGGGCATTGGTGATGAGCGTGGTGGCGTGCACGATGGGGGCGGTGATCTCGCCGGGAGCCACCTCGGCTCGCCGCAAAAGCTGGCCGACCGCGGCCTGCACCCCCTCCAGGGGAGCCGCCGGGGTGGTGAGGGCCTTGTTGACGGTTACCTCACCGGTGGCCGCGTCCAACAGCACCGCATCGGTGAACGTGCCCCCGATGTCAACCGCCAGCCGCCAGTCAGACATGGCCTAGCTCTCTTCTGGTCGGGAGTTGGAGTCGGACATGGCTTAGCCCACGAGCAGGTCGTCGCGGGGCGGGGTGAACACGTCGAGGATCCAGCACTCCCCGTACTCGTCGTCGCCGATGAACACCGAGTCGCCGTGCCACACGCCCTTGGGCGCGATATAGGCCTCGCCCTCGCCCAACACCACCCGCTCGGTGCTATCGGGGTCGTCGTTGATGCGGAAGTCGAGCTTGCCCCGCACGATGATGCCGAGCTGCTCGTGGTCTTCGTGGCGGTGCAAGAACGACCCGGTGGCCCCGCCGGCGATGCGCCAGAAACACAGTTGAAGACCGTCGCCGGTGATGACCCGACGGCGGAAGCCCTCCCGATCGGTGTCGGTGAACAGGTCGTCGTCGTAGAAGTAGCAGTACTGGTTGGTGAAGTTCATGGCGAAGGCCTTGATTAGTCGTCAGAGGCGAGAGCGGCAAACCGCTGCTGCTCCTGAGTGAGATCTAGGGGCCGGATGATGGCCTGGTTTTCCTCGTCGCCCCAGTGCTCGGCGGGCACCAGCCACATCACCTCGAACTCCAGGCCGTCGGGGTCTTTGGCATAGAGGCTCTTGTTGGCCCCGTGGTCGCTCTCGCCGTAGAGGGCACCGGCTTCCACAAGACGCTGGCGAATGGCGACCAACTCGTCCAGGGTGGGCACCTCCCAGGCAATGTGGTACATCCCCACCGACCGGCGGCCAGCCGACGACGGCTCAGCCCCGTCGCCAATGGAGAAAAAGGCGATGTCGTGGTGGTTCTCCGACGCCGGCGCCCGCATGAACACGAACTGCCCCGGCTCGTCGATAATGGTCTCAAACCCCAGCACATCGGCATAAAACTCCTGCTGGCGCCGAGCATCCCGCACATACAGCACCGCATGGTTCATCCCGGTGATCATGAATTGACCCTTCTCATCAACCCCCAGCGTAGCCAACGCCATCAGCTCTCTCAGCAGGAAGACATGACCTCGGGAATCCCCATGCCACGAAGCCCGGAAGTGCTTCAGGGCGATTTGAATATATCTACTTGAACAACTTACGGATATACTCAAGCACTGTGACGAAGCGGCTGGTTGACATTGATGACGCCCTCCTGGCGGAGGTGCGAGAGCTGATCGGCGTGGCCACGATGAAGGAGGCCGTCAACACGGCTTTGCAGCAATTGCTCGACACCGAACTCCGCCGACAACACCTGCTCCGACTCGAAACTGGCCGGGGAACAGACCTGGGCGACGATGAGATCATGCAGGGCGCATGGCGCTAACTCCCCTGTACCTTGCCGACAAGAGTGCCCTCGCCCGATTTGATCATCCGCCGATAGGTCATCGCCTCGGTCCGCTCCTGGTTGACGGTTTGATCGCCACCTGTCCGATCATTGACCTTGAGGTCCTCTACAGCGCTCGATCCCTCGCCGACTACGAGGCCATCCTCACCGAGCGCCGCTCGCTGATGTCCTACCCCATCACAGAGATGGTGACCGATCGGGCCATCGACGTCCAGCACCAACTCGCCCATCTCGGCCAGCACCGAATACCCCTGCCCGATCTCCTCATCGCCGCCGTGGCCGAACTAAACGAGGTCACCGTCCTGCACTATGACGCTGACTACGACCGCATCGCCTCCATAACCCACCAACCCAGCCAATGGATAGCCCCCCGAGGCTCAATCCCCTAACCCGCTCCCGAACCAATGCACGGTAGAGTCACAGGTGGAGCAGACCCCGGAGAACATCCAGTGGCCATCACCAACCCACACGACCAGCGTCTATCTGACCAAGACCAACTAGAAGAAGCTGAGTCCGAATCTCTGACCCTTGCCGATATCTACGCTGACATCGGTAAGGGCCCTGCCCCCGATCCCGAAGGTGGCGTCTTCCACGCCAGCACTGAGGACTTTATCGCTGCACTGCGCGCCCGACGCCAAGAAGCAGCCCAGTAGACCCTTCTCAAACCCTCAGATTGCCTACCCACTTTGAGAACTCGCTATTCCTGCGCGACCTGAAACGGCTGCCACCAGAACAACTTGCCCTGTTTGAAGCCCGACTAGGGGAATTCAAGGCCGACCTGCTGGCAATGGAAGCAGGCCTACTCACCTGGTTTCGCGCCGGGCTGCGCGTCAAAAAGGTCAAAGGTGCCCAGGGAGTGTACGAAATGACGTGGGACCGGGATGGCCGGGCCACCTTCACCTGGGGAGCCGAACAGATACAAGGCAAGCTCCATGTGATCTGGCTCCGGATCGGCGGCCACGACATCTTGCCGTGATGCACAAGCCTGCTTGTCGTTTGTGGTTTAGCCAACGATCACCGATTCGAGGGCGGGGTCGGTGTTGAAGGAGAGGCTCTTGGATGCGGGGAGCTCGTCCAGTGGAGTATGGACCTCGGCTACGGGAGGGCCGATGCGGGCGGCGATGGGGGCTAGGGCTTCGGTGTCGAAGTTGTAGAGGTCGGCGGCTACGTCGGTAAGCATCTTTTGGCATTCGTCGGTGGGTACGTCCCACATGGTGGCGGCTAGGGCTTCGGTGGTGTAGCCGATGGAGCCCTCGTCGTGGGGGAAATCGGCGCCCCACATGATGGTGTCCAGCCCCACCGCGTGGCGGTATTGGACCTCGGCGCGGGGCAGCATGGAGGCGCCGATGCGGCAGTTGCGCTGCCAGTACTCGATAGGCGACAGCGACAGGCTGTCCACCGTGTCGGACCCGAACGTGGGGGCGTAGTTGAGGGTGCGGGGGTCGCCGGCGTACTTGCTCTGGATGTTGCGGAGCCGCTGGTCGATGCGGTTCAGCTCCTCGAGGATCCACCGCATCCCCCACATCTCGGTCCACACCACCCGAAGATCGGGGAACCGCTCGAACACCCCGCCCAGTATGAGGTGGATGAGGGTGCGCTTGGGCCACAGCTCGTATTCGGTAAACGTCACTCCCCAGGCCACTGGATCGTCGCCCAAGTCGGGGCAGCCCGAGCCCATGTGCTGGTGAACGGGCATGGCCAGCGAGCTGCACACGTCCCACAGCGGGTCGTAACGGGGGTGGAAGAATGGCTCAACGGTGTGGTTGGGCGGGATGGCGGGGATCATCACCCCGCCGATAACCCCGGTCTCGGCCGCCCAGCGCACCTCGGCAAGGGCGTCGTCCAGGTCGTTGGGCAGAAGCTGGATGAGGCCCTTGCGCCGCTTGGGCTCATAGCCGCAAAACTCCACCAGCCAGCGGTTATGGGCTTGCAGGCCGGCCCACCGGCGGGCGTAAGCAGCCGCGGAGTCGGGCACGCCGGAGAGGTGGACCAGGATGTCGTAGAACGGGGTGAGCGTGTTGGGGAACAGCACTTCGCCGGTGATGCCCTCCGCGTCGCAGGCCGCGGTGCGGGCATCGCTGTCCCAGTTGACCTTGGCCGCATCCATATCCCGCAAGTCGACCCATGGGTTGGTGATGGCCGCTTCCCAGGCGTCGAACTCATCGTGCCAAGCAGGATCCAGGAACTCCTTGTAGGTGCGGGTCTGAGCCCCAGCGTGGGTGTCCGACGACAAGATCATGTACCGGTCGCCGGTGTGGTTTTGGGCCATGCCCCAGCCTATTGCACTCCCCGCCGGGGATTCCCGGCGGCGGGCGGTGATTACGGCTCGAAGACTTGGAGGTCGGGGCGGTCTTCTAGGAGGTATTCGTTGATGAGGTCTTCGGTGAGGTGGCGGCCGTGGTAGGCGTCGAGGGCGTCGAGGGTTAGGCCGTCTTCCTGGTAGACGGCCAGCTCCCGCTCCGGCTCGCTGAGGCGGCTCACGATGTCGCCGGAGATGTGGAAGGTGCGGCCAGTTACGTGGCGGGCGGCGTCGGTACACAGCCACACCACCATCGGGGCGATCTTGCGGGGGGCCAGCGCTTCGGGGCTAGTGTCGGGGGCCGGAGCGGAGGAGGCTCCCCGAGGGGCCATGGTGATGGCCATGAGGTCGGTCCACCGGGCGGTGCGGATGGCGTACTCGGCGGTGGATGCCCCCTCGGCCCGGGGGCGGATGGCGTTGCATCGCACCCCGAAGCGGCCCAGCTCCCGAGCTGCGGTTCGGGTCAAACCGATCACGCCCTCTTTGGCCGCGGAGTAGGCACAGTGCGACGGGTGGCCGAAGCCCGAACCCGAGCTGGTGTTGATGATCACGCTGGTGTCCTGCTGCACCAGATGGGGCGCGGCGTGCTTGATCATGGCGAAGTAACCCTTGAGATTGACCCCCACGGTGAGGTCCCACTCCTCTTCGGTGAAGCGCCAGATGTCGTTGTTGCGCCCCGCAGTAGCGTTGTTGATCAGGATGTCGAGGCGGCCGAAGGCGTCCACTGCCTGCTGCACAATCTCGGCTGCGCCGTCCCAAGTGGCCGAGGTGTCGCTGGCTGCCGCCTCTCCCCCGGCATCGTTGATCTCGCCGGCCACCCGCTCGGCGTTGGCCGCCACCCCCTCGGGGGTCTTGCGAATACCCAGGTCGTTTACCAATACCTTGGCTCCCTCAGAGGCCAGCAGGTGGGCGTGCTCCCGCCCGATGCCACCCCCCGCTCCGGTGACGATAGCGACTTTGCCTTCAAGACGGTTTCCCATGGCGGGCACCCTAGCGGCCGGCTGCGGTTCGGCCCCTTAGCGAGTCAGGACTGGTTGAACGATGCTGCCGCGTCGCCGGGGCGCATCACGAAGAACTCCATGCCGTCGGGTCCGCAGGTGAAGGAGTACTTGTGGTTGGCGGCCAGGATGACCGAGTCTTTGGGCCCCAGCTCCATTGACGGGGCGTCAGCGCCGTTGGGCCACACCTCGCACCCGCCCGACACCACTATCAGCAGCTCGTTTTGATCGTGGCTGTGGGGCGGGACGTGGTAGCCGGCGGGCATGGTGCTGTACTGGCACCAGAAACCCCCTTCCCCCTGGGCCACTCGCTTGCGCCCGGCACCGAGCTTCTTGGCCTCTTCGATCAGCTCTTTGGGGGCATCAGTGTTGGCGGACTCGTCCACCCATTCGATGTCGTCGAACTTCAGCACCCTGGGTTCTGTGCTCATGGCGCTCCTTCGCTATTGGGCCGGGGGCCCGTGGACAAGTTTGGCGAACTCGGTGGCAAACAGCTCAGAGGTGCCCGACTGGTGGGTGGCCCGCCATTGGCGCCACGGGCATACGTCGTCCCATTTGTGCAGCACCTCGAAGTCCAAGTCGGCGATCACCAACCCCTCGACCTCGGCGCCCTCGGCGTAGATGTGGCTGAAGTCGGGGAAATGGGGGCCGCAGATGAGGCTGTGGCCGGCATAGTTGGAGGGAAGGGCCCCGTCGAAGCTGTCCTCCAGGCTGTCGCCGTCGTCGATGCCGCTCACCTGGTTGGCCGAAATGGTGAACACGAAGTTCTCCTGGCCCCGAGTGGCGGCCACCCGGCGCATGGACTCCACCTTGTCGGGTCCCCCGGCGAACGCCGCGGTGGGGTTGACGATGATCCTCGCTCCTTGCAAGGCCAGCAGGCGGCTGCCCTCCGGGTTCAGCCAGAAGTCGTAGCAGATCTGCACACCGATGGGGCCGTAGCGGGTTTCGAAGACCTCCAGGCTGGTTCCGGGCCGAAACGAGACCCCCTCAGTCACGAACGGGAGCGATCCCAGGTGCAGTTTGCGGTAGGTCCCGAGGATCCCCTCGGGTCCGATCACCGCCGCGGCGTTGTAGAGGGCGTCGGGATCGTCGGGGTCCTGCTCGATCATGCCCACCACCAGGTACATGTCGTGCTCGGCGGACAGCTGGGCCAGAGCTTCGGTCGACGGACCGGGCACGATCTCGCCCAGTGAACGGTGCAATTCGCACGGCCCGCCCAAGCGCTCGCATTCGTCGCAGTGGATCGCCCCAGTCAGCGCCTCCTCAGGAAACACCAGCAGACCCACTCCCGCCTCGGCGGCCTCGGCAATCCAGCGGGTCATCTTCTCCAGGTTGGCGGCCACATCGGCGGGCACCGGGGTGAAGTCCACCGCCCCCGCCCGCAGCCGGGTCTCATAGCTGGAATAGCGCTCTGGGATCACGGTCGTATTATCCCCTTTTCGCCCGGTCAGCCCCCGCCGGGCGAGGTTTTGGCTGCGGGGCGGACTTTGGGGGCGTTCTTCCAGTGGGGCACGCCGTGTTCTTCGGTGGCGATCCACCACTCGCCGTTGGTGATGGAGGCCCAGTGGGAGTGGTTGAGCTGGTGGAGGGTGAAGCACGCCGACAGGGCGGTGTTGAAGCCCTGGGCGTCCATGGTCTGGTTCACCGCCTCTTTGACTAGCAGCGCGGCCATGGTGGGCACCGCGGCGATGCGCTGGGCGAACTCCAGGGTCTGCTCCGACAGGGTCTCGTTGGGGAACACCTTGGCCACCATGCCCAGGGCGTGGGCCTCGTGGACATCAATGGAGTCGCCGGTGAGCAGCAGCTCCTTGGTCTTGCGGGGGCCGAACTCCCACGGATGGGCGAAGTACTCCACGCCCATCATGCCCAGCCGGGTGCCCACCACATCGGCGAAGGAGGCGTCCTCGGCGCCCACGATCAGATCGCAACTCCACATGAGCATCAGCCCGGCGGCCAACACCGGCCCCTGTACCTGGGCGATGGTGATCTTGCGCAGGTTGCGCCACCGCTTGGTGTTCTCGAAGAAGTAGTGCCACTCCTGAAGCATCAGCTTCTCTGAACCCCGGCGCTGCCCGCCGTTCATCTGCCAGGTGGGGTGCTGGTTGGGACCGGGCATGCGCTCTTCGATGCTCTCCTTGGTGCCCATGTCGTGGCCAGCCGAGAACATGGGTCCCACCCCGCCCAGGATCACCACCCGGACGTCGTCGTCGGCCTCGGCCACCAGGAAGGCCTCGTTGAGCTCCACCAGCATCCCCCGGTTCTGGGCGTTGCGGGCCTCGGGGCGGTTCAACATGATGCGGGCGATTTTGCCGTCGTCCAGCGTCTCATAGGTCAAGTACTGGTA
>JAJDTA010000151.1 GCA_022827405.1 Acidimicrobiia bacterium | reverse complement strand
CTCCACTTCGGCGGGGGCCACCTGGAAGCCTTTGACCTTGATCATCTCCTTGACCCGGTCGGTGATGTGCAGCCAGCCGTCGAATTCGATCCAGCCGACGTCGCCCGTGCGATACCACCCGTCAGCAAAGGCCTCGGCATTGGCCTCCTCGGGCAGGTATCCAGCCATCATCGCTGGGCTGCGAGCCTGGATCTCGCCCACCTCGCCGGGGGCCAGTACCTCTCCGGTCTCCAAGTGGGCGATGCGGATGTCCACGTCGTGGACGGGCGGCCCGGGAGAGTCCAGCCGCCACAGCTCGGGCCGGCGGATCGGGTTGCTGGTGAGCACCGGCGCCTCGCTGGCGCCGTAGGCCGGCATGAACGGAACCCCGGTTCGTTCGGTCACCCGCTGGGCCACGCTCTCGGTCACCGGGGTGGCCCCCCACATGATGTAGCGCAGCGACGACAGGTCGAACTCCTCCAGCCGGGGGTGGTTGGCCAGGGCCAAGGCAATGGGGGCTACTGCCATCTCCAGGGTGATGCGGTCGGCCTCGATGGCGCCCAGCATGGCTTCGAGGTCGAACCGGGGGTGGAGGCGCACCGACGAGCCAGCCCACACCGAAGAGAACATGTTTAGCAGGCCCAGGATGTGAAACGGCGGGGTAGTGATCTGGAAGCGGTCGTCATGGGTCAGGCCCAAGACTTCACCCCAGATGACGGTGGCGGCGTTGATGCTGGCGTGAGTGTGGCGCACCGCTTTGGGCATCCCGGTGGTGCCCGAGCTGAACATCAACACCGCCTCGGCGTGATCCCAATCGAGCTCCACGGCGGGGGCATCGGCCGCGCCGCCGGCCAGGGCGGCGACCTCGGGGTCGTCATCCAGGTGGATCACCCGTTCAGCCATCTGGGGCGGGAGGCGCAAGTGGGTGTCACCGTCGGTGACGGCCAATGCCGGCCCGGTGAGGTCGACGGCGTGGGCGGTCTCAGCCTGCTTCCATGCCGAGCTGATCATCACCGCGGAGGCCCCCAGCTTGAGGATGCCGTACACCGCGGTGAAGAACTCAGGCCGGTTTGAGGCCATGACCGCCACGCGCTGATGCGAAGACACGCCCCGTCTGGCCAACAGACGGGCGAACCCGTCGGCCTGCTGGTCGAACTCTCGATAGCTGAGCACTTGGTCTTCGAACCGAATGGCCACCCGGTCGCCGTGCTGGTCGGCGGCCGACTCCAGCAGGCTGTGAGCGCTGGCGTTCTTCGGGTAGTCAAGCGGCGGAAAGATCGAAGACATCTCTAGGCCGATGTAAAGCCCTTGCCCTCGAGTTCGGGATCGAGGGGCAGGTCGAAGCAATTGAACGCCACCGCCAGCGTGTCGTAGGCCCCCACCGTGAACAGCAGGTCCATGATCTGGCGGGTATCAAGCGCTTCAGCCAACTCATTCCAAGTGGAATCGCACCAGCCATGGTCGTGGTGAAGCTCGTCCACCGCCCGCAGCAACAGGGCGTCTTCAGGCGCCCACTCTTCAAGGGAATCAACGGCCGTGCGGTCGATTTCCTCACCGGTCAGACCCGCCTCAAGGGCGGCGGCCGAATGCTGGACCCACTCGTATTCGCTTCGGCGCAGCCACGCCACCCGCAGTACCACCAATTCGATGGCCCGACCAGGCAAAGAGTTGAAATAGAGCAGATGGCGGTTGAACTCCAGGAATGCCTTGGCCAGTTCGGGATGGCGGGCCATCACCGACAAGGCGTTGTTGGGCCGCCTCACCTGTTGCTTGCGGTCGGCCTTGCGCTTGTCGTAGGCCGAACCCGCAGGGGGCCGCATGGGTTCCATGGCGGCGAAGGCCTCCGGCGTCCACTCCGGCAACTCCAGGGGGGCGATTCGAGCCCGATTAGCCGAGCCTTCAGATTCATCCACTGAGCTGCCCACTCGATCCTCCTTGGAAGCCTCAGAGGATGGTAACCGACCCTGATTGGGCTCCCATCTCCGTATGATCGCTGGCGTCTGATATGAACGGGGAGGAGGAGTTGCTGTGCGCATAGGACTGATGGTGGGGCCCGAGCGGCGCCGGTACGAGACCAAGATCCCTCGTATGGTTGAAGCGGCCCAGCAGGCCGAGGCAGCGGGGTTATCGTCGGTGTGGATCCCGCAGATCCCCGACGAGTTCGACGCCATGACCGCGGCCGCACTGATCGGATCGGCTACTTCGACAGTGGAGGTGGGAACCGCAGTGGTGGTGGCCCAAACCCGCCACCCCGTTGCCCTGTGCCAGCAAGTGCTCTCGGTGCAACTGGCCTGTGAAGGCCGGTTCGCCTTGGGGTTGGGCCCGTCGCACCACTGGATTGTGGAAGACATGCTGGGGCTGTCCTATGACCGCCCCGCAGCCCAGATCCGCTCGTATCTTGACGTCTTGGACCAAGCGCTCGCCGGCCCCGGCGTGGTTCAGGTCGAAAACGAGCACTTCCAGATAGACAACCCGTTGGACATAGCCAACCAGGCGGCCACTCCGGTGCTGTTGGCTGCATTGGGGCCGGTGATGCTGAGGCTGGCCGGCTCTCGCACCGACGGCACCACGCTGTGGTTGGCCGACGAGCGGGCCATCGGCGAATTCATCGCCCCTCGGATCACCGAAGCCGCCGCCGAGGCTGGTCGGCCCCCACCCCGGATCGTGGCCGGGGTGCCGGTGTGCTTGTGCGGCCCCGGCGAGGTGGACGCGGCCAAGGACCGGGCTGAGAGGCTGTTGGCCGAGGCCGAGGTGTCGCCCAACTATCAGCGGCTGTTGGACCGGGGCGATGCCGAGGGGGTGTCCGACATTTTGGCTGTCGGTGACGAGGCCGCGGTGATGGCCCGGCTGCGATCGTTCGCCGACGCGGGGGTCACCGACCTGTCGGTGCGGGTGTTGCCCGTGGGTAACGGCCGCGACGAACTCATCGCCTCCAGCGAGCGCACCCGGCAGTTCTTGGCCTCGGTGACTTCGGAGTTCTAGTCGAGCAACTTAAGCCGCGGGCTGGATCTGGTTGAGGGGGTTCATGCCCGGGCAGCCCTTGGCCCGCTCGGGGATGTCGGCGTAGTCGATGGGGGTGGCCACCTCGGCCTTGGTGGGGCAGAACTGCTCGGCCAGCGGGGCCAGCGCCTCCAGGTCGAACCCGTACACCTCCGCGGCATTAGTGCTTAGGATCTGGGTGGTCTCTTCTTGGGTGAGGTTGGCAAAGGTGAGCCGCAAGTGCTCCCGGGTGTAGGGGTGCGACCCCTCTATGTGGGGGTAGTCGGAGCCCCACATCACACGGTCGACGCCCACCGTGCGGGTGAGCCGAGCCTCGGCCGGTCGAAGGAACGACGCCCCGATGTAGCACTGGCGGGCGAAGTACTCGCTGGGGGTGAGCGACATGTCGGCCACGGCCTGGCTGCCGAACACCGTCTCGGAGCCGTACTTGGAGTACTTCATCCGGTGGAAGAAGCTCTCCAGTCGCTCCAGGGTTTCGGGCACCCAGGCGGTGCCGGTCTCGGTGGTCACGTACTTCAGCGTGGGATAGCGCTCGAAGACGCCCGAGAACATGAGGTGCCACAGCGCCCGCTGGGTCCACCAGGTGGCCTCGAGGATGAACATGGCCAACGACGACGGGAAGTGGTTCCCGTAGTTGGGCGACCCGCCACCGGCGTGGTGGTTCAGCGGGAGGTCTGCCGCCGCGGTGGCGGCCCAGATGGGCTCGTAGGCTTTGGAGTACAGCGGCTCGAACGGTGAATCGGGCGGGGCGCCGGGGATCAGCACACCGCCTTTCAACCCGTTCTCGGCGGCCCACTCGATCTCTTTGACCGACCCCTCCACATCGCCCAAGAACACCTGGGCAATTCCGGCTCGGCGCTCGGGCGCCTGGCTGACAAAATCGGCCACCCACCGGTTGTGGGCTCGCAGGCCGGCCCAGCGATGCTCGAAGTTGTCACTATAGGGGGGTGCTTCGAAAGCGGTGGCGGCGGGCGGGGCGAACGGAGGCTGGGTATTGGGGAACAGCACCTCGGCGATGAAGCCGTCGGCCTCCTGCTCGGCCAGTCGCTGGTCTGACGACCAATTGCGGAAACCCCACACTTCGGGATCACCATCAACCCCCACCTCCATGGGAGGGCGATCCAAATCGGCAAACATCTCCTTGCGCCTCTCGTTGTGGCCGTCCATGAAGTCGGCCCACTCGTCGAATTCGGCATGGTAGCGAGACTCCAAATAGGGCTTGTAGTCCCTCAAGTCGGCCCCGCAGTGAGTGTCAGCGCTGATGACGATGTGGTGTTCCATCGGTTTACCCCCGTTGGCCCCGAATTTAGCGGCTTACGTCAATGACCACCCTGCCGCGGATGGTGCCAGCGAGGATTTGGGCGGCTGCGGCGGGCACGTCGACTAGGCCGATGGTGGAGGTCATGGCGTCGAGCTTGGCGGGGTCGAGGTCGCGGGCCAGGCGGTTCCAGGCTTGGGCTCGGCGTTCGGCGGGCTCGTAGACGCAGTTGATGCCGGCCAGGGTGACGGCCCGGAGGATGAAGGGGGCCACTGAGCTGGGGAAGTCCATGCCCTGGGCTAGGCCGCAGGCCGCTACGCATCCGTGGGGCTGGGTCTGGGAGACGATATTGGCCAGGGTATGGCTGCCCACCGTGTCGACGCCTCCGGCGAATCGGGCCTTGCCCAGGGGGCGAGCCGGGCCCGAAAGTTCGTCGCGGTGGATGAGCTCGGAAGCGCCGAGTTCGCGCAGGTAGTCGCCCTCGGTGTCGATGCGACCGCTGGAAGCCACCACCTCGTAGCCCAGTTGGGCCAGCACGGCGACTGCCACGCTGCCCACTCCACCGGCGGCGCCGGTGACCACCACCGGTCCGGAATCGGGGGAGATGCCGTGCTCTTCCAGGGCCAGCACGCATAGCATGGCGGTGTAGCCCGCGGTGCCTACGGCCATGGCCTGATGAGTGGTGTAGGCGTCGGGCAGGGGGGTGAGCCAGCCGCCGTCCATGGCCGCCTTGGTGGCCATGCCCCCCCAATGCGACTCGCCTACGTCCCAGCCGTTCACAATCACCTTGTCGCCCGGCGACCAAGCGGGGTCGTCGCTGCGGGCCACTGTGCCGGCCAAGTCGATGCCGGGAACCATGGGCCAGGTGCGCACGATGGGGGCGCCGTTCACCACGGCCAGGCCGTCCTTGTAGTTGAGCGTGGAGTAGTCCACGTCCACGATCACCGGCCGATCAGGGAGTTCGGTGTCTTCGAGTTCGGTTATGGCGTGGGTGCGGTTGCCGTCTTCGTCTTGGCTGAGCAAAAGGGCTCTGAACATCCCGCCACTCTGTCAGACGGTAGGTCTATCCCAGAACTCCGGCGGAATGAAGGCGTTCGATTTCCTCGCTGGTAAGTCCGGCAATGTCTTGCAGCACGGAGTGGGTGCTGGCGCCCAGGGTTTCGGCGGGGCGCTGGTCGGTTTCGGAGCGGGAGAATTTTATGGGGAAGGCGGGGCCTAGGCGACCGGTTGGCTCAGCGGCGTGGGGGTGTTGGAGGGGGACTAGGGCTTGGCGGTGCTGGATTTGGGGGTCGTCGGCCGCGGCGTAGGCGGAGGCCACCGCTCCGGCGGGAACGCGGATCTTGTGCAGGCGGGCCACCAGTTCTTCGGTGGTCTGCTGCGCCATCCACGCAGCCACCTCACCGCAGATCTCGGCCCGATTGGCTGCTCGAACGGGCACATTCGGGCCCAGCTCCCATAGGTCGGGCCGGCCCATCTCCTCGGTCAGCCGCTTGAATTGAGAGTCGGAGGTGATCACCAGGGTCACCCAGCCGTCTTGAGATTCAAAGGTGTCTAAGATGCCTCGGGGGTCGCCGTTGCCGATGCGGTCGGGCAGGCCTCGCTCGCGGTAGAGGTCCAAGGGCTCGTCCCACAGCATGGTGACCAAGCCGTCGAGCATGGCCACGTCGATGTATTGCCCTTTGCCGTCTATGTCCCGCTGGCGCAGCGCGGCCACCACCCCCAGCGCGCAGAGGGCCGCGGGAAACTGGTCGCCAATGGTGGCGCCAGCTTTGGTGGGCGGCCCATCGGGAAAGCCCGACTTCGCCATGAGCCCCGAGCGTCCCTGGATGATGAGGTCCATCGAGGCCAGATCGGCGTCGGGCCCGTCGGGGCCGAACCCGGTGATGGAGGCGTGGATCAGCCGGGGGTTCAGCTCGGACAGGATTTCATAGCCCAGACCCAACGAATCCATAACCCCGGGCCGAAAGTTGTCCACCAGCACATCCACATTGGCCACCAGCCGCCGGAATGCATCCGCCCCCTCGGGACGACCAAGGTCAAGCACCACGCTGCGTTTTCCCCGTCCCTTACGCAAATAACTAATCCCAATGTCATTGGGCCCCATGGCCTCCGACTGCTCGCCGTCAGGCCCCACCCACGGTGGAATGCGCCAGGTCACATCCCCACCCGGCGGATCCACCCGAATCACCTCCGCCCCCAACGAAGCCAAGAACCAAGTGCAAACCGGCCCCGAAACCACCCGAGTCAAGTCAACAACCCGAATTCCATCCAACGGTCTCACGCGCGTATCACTCTCTCTTCTCTCAATTCTGAGTGGCTCACCCAGCGTAGGCGGGGCGGCGGCCACCAAAATGGGTTGTGGTGGGGGGTGGCGCCTCTCGCTCCCCAAAAGAGGGGTGGGGTAACAACATAGGCAGGCTGGGGGGTGGCCCGGCTCAGGGCGCCCGCCGCCCGCAGCTCTGCGAGGACGGCGGGCTGGGCCGGGACAGGACCCGCCAGCCTGCCGGAGGATGGTAACGGTTGCCCCAGCCGACTAGACATTTACCTCGTGGCCAAACACCCGTTTCACGATGTCGCCATCGTCGGCATCGCCAATTCCGAACAGGCTCGTGTCCTCGAAGGCCACGATTCCACCACCATTACCTTCCAAGCTGTCCACCGGGTGCTGGCCGACACCGGCCTCTCCCCCTTAGACATCGACGGCGTCGCCGCCGGCCCCTTCAGCGGCCCGCTCACCTACTACATGCGCAACGGACCGTCGTGGCGGCACTACATGGCCCCATCCATCCCCACGATCTTGGACGCCGCCTCCGCCATCGCCACCGGCCAGTGCCACACCGTGCTGGTGGCCCACGGATCGGCCGGCGTCTACACCGAGCGGGCCTCCACCGCCCCGTGGACCCGGCCGGCCCACGAGTTCGTGGTGGCCTACGGCATGTTCACCGCGGCGGAGTTCGCCCTCATCGCCCAGCGCCACATGCACATGCACGGCACCACCCCCGAGCAGCTGGCCACGGTGGCCGCCACCATCCGCAACAACGGCCACGTCCACCCCGAGGCGGTGTACCACGGACGGGGGCCGTTCACTCCCGACGACATCTTGGCGTCGCGCATGGTGGCCGACCCCTTCCACCTGCTCGATTGCGCCATGACCTCCGAGGGGGCCTGCGCCCTGATACTCACCACCCGGGAGCGGGCCCAAGACCTGCCCACCAAGCCGGTGTACATCCTGGGCGGGGCCTGTGACAGCTTCGGCCCCTCTTATCAGCATCCCCCGGCGTGGGACCTCGCCGGTCCCGGAGGCCGCAACAACGGCTACACCGGCCGGTGGGCGGCGCAGAAGTCGTTTGCCATGGGCGAACTCGGCCCCACCGATGTGGACGTGTGCGAGTTCTACGACCCGTTCTCTTTTGAGATCATCCGCCAGTTCGAGGCCTACGGGTTCTGCGAGGAGGGCGAGGGCGGCGAGTTCATCATGGACGGCCGCATCGGCCCCGGCGGCCAGTTCCCGGTGACCACCGACGGGGGCACGATGTCGTTCAGCCACGGCGGCGCCGCGGTGCAGCAGCTCCAGCGGGTTATCCGAGGGGTGGAGCAGCTGCGGGGCACCTGCGTGACGTCCCAAGTGCCCGACGCCCAAGTGGCCATGTGCTCCAACGGCGGCGCCGGTGCCCTGTTCACCGACGTGATGCTGCTGGGAACGGATACGCCATGACCGAGATGCTGCAACCCCAGTCGCCGGGCATCCCCCTGCCAGTTCCCACGATTTACTCCCAGCCCTACTGGGACGGCTGCCAGGTGGGCGAGCTGCGCTACCAGCGATGCCGGGACTGCGGCGCCATCACCATGGACCCGGCCCCCGCCTGCTCGGCCTGCTTCTCGGAGAACCTTGATTGGGAGGTCAGCACCGGCCTCGGCGACGTGTACTCCTGGACCACCGTGTGGCGCCCCCAAACCCCGGCGTTCACCGTGCCCTACGTGGCTGTGATCGTGACGCTGGACGAGGGGTTCTGGCTGCTGGCCAACATCATCAACTGCCCAGTAGACGCCGTCCACGTGGGAATGCGAGTGCAGACGACCTTCGTCGAGCTGAGCGAGGAAATCACCCTGCCCTACTTCGAGCCGGCCGACTAGCTAGTTCGAAGGCTCCAAGTAGACGTGGGTGGCGGTGGGGACGGCGGCGCGTAGGCGCGCCTCTACCGCCGCGATGGCCGCGGGCATTTGGTCGGCGGTTAAGTCATCGGCGAAGTCCACTTCGGCGGCCACCAGCAACTCCTCAGGGCCGAGGTGCTGGGTGCGCAGGTCCACCACCCGGTCGATTTCCGGCGACTCGTCCAAAGCGGCCCGCAGCCGTTCCCGGTCTTCTTCGGTGGCGCTCTCGCCGATGAGCAGGCTCTTCATCTCGATGGCCAACACGATGGCGATGATCCCCAGCAGCACTCCGATCACCAGGGTGCCCACGCCATCCCAGCGGGGCTCGCCGGTGACCTCGGCCAGCACCACGGCAATGAGTGCGAACACCAAGCCGAACATGGCCCCGAGGTCTTCCAGCAGCACCACGGGCAGCTCGGGAGTGCGGGAGCGGCGGATGAACGTGCCCCACGAGAGCTTGCCCCGCACCTTGTTGGATTCCACGATGGCGGTGCGGAACGAAAGCGACTCGACCACGATGCCGAAGATCAGAATGCCGATGGCCACCCACAGCGACTCCAGCTCGTGGGGATGGCGCACCTTCTCGATGCCCTCGTTGATGGCGAACAGCGCGCCCAGGGTGAACAGGATGATCGACACCACGAACGACCAGAAGTACCGCTCTCGCCCGTAGCCGAAGGGATGGCGGGGGGTGGGGTCCCGCTTGGACAAGCGGCCGCCCAGCAGCAGGAGGGCCTGGTTGCCGGTATCGGCGCAGGAGTGGACTCCCTCGGCCAGCATGGAGGCCGACCGGGTCACGGCGAAGCCCACGAACTTGGCGATGGCGATGGCCAGGTTGGCGAAGAGCGCAGCCAATACGGCTTTGGTCCCACCTCCTGCGGCCATGCCCCAATGGGTAGCACACCGCAGGCGGGTAGTCTCAGTTCCATGTTCAGCATTGGGATCGACGGTCCGGTGGCCCGGATCACCCTGGCCAACCCGCAGCGGCGCAACGCGCTGAGCCTGGAGCTGATGCAGCGCCTCACCGA
>JAJDTA010000179.1 GCA_022827405.1 Acidimicrobiia bacterium | reverse complement strand
CGGCGCTGACTACGAGCTCGCCACCGGGGCGGAGTAGGGGAGCGGAGGCTTTGATGACCGAAGCTGGTGGACCGAAGCTGCGAGCAGTTACCAGATCGGCCCAACCGTGATATCGCTTGTCTTCACCAAGCTGTTCGGCAGTCACATGGAGGACGTCTACCCGGTCCGACCACCCCATGGCGGCGCAGTGCTGTTCCAAGAATGCTGCTCGGCGAAGGGAGGACTCCACCAAGGTCCATTGAGACTGCGGCCAGGCCGCGGCCAGAACGAGAGCCGGCAAACCTCCTCCACTGCCCAAGTCCACTGCGATGTTGGGGGTGGCAGCAACGGCCGCGGCAAAACCCAACGAGTGATCGATGTGAACGTCTATGGCCTGGGGGCCTATCCAACCCCGCCTCTGGGCTTGGTCGAATACCTCCACCAACCTCAAGCGGTCTTCATTGGAGATCAACTCGGGATGATCACGACCCATCGACGGGGCTCTTGGCCTTCGGAGACGGTGTCGACGCCGTCGATCTCGGCCACTACATCGTGAACCACCTTGCGATCGGCGGCATTCATCGGCTCTAGGGGGCGATCAGCGCCGGAGTCTCGCACCTCCAATGCGATCTTCTCGCAAAACGACTCCAGCGCGGCCCGGCGACGCTCGCGGTACCCGCCGATATCAACTCGAAGACGACCCTCGCAGTTTCCGTCCGACTTGCGCTGTACCAGCATCCGGGACAGATCTTCCACCGCCCGCAGTGTGTTCCCCTTGGGCCCGATGAGCAAGCCCACTCCTTCGGTGTTCTCCACCCTCATCTCCATGGTCTCGTCGTCGACGCGCTCGGCGTACACCTCAGCGTCCAACTCGAAGGCATCTAGCAGCCCGTCCAGAAACTCAACTACTAGGGTGCTCTGCTCTTGCAAGCTCATCTGGTCTTCCATGGGTTTGCTCTTCCTTGCTTGATCCCCCTGGGGGGCATTTGATGGACGATTCTTGCCAGCTCGTTTGTCGTTCTTGCTGGCATTCTGAGATTTCTTTTGCTGAGGCTTCTTTTGCTGAGGCTCGCGCTGAGACTGCTCTTTGTTCGAAGCTCCTGAACTCCGATTCTGGGCTTGGCCGCCCCGGCCCCCTCGATTCTTGCCTTCCTTCAAGTTACCCCGTTCGGACTTGCGGTTCCGATTCCGGTCCCTGTTGTTGGAAGGGCGGCGGTTCCGCTTCTCGCGGGGCAGCACTGGCCGCACCCGAGCTCTGATTCGAGCCTCCGTTCGTCGAAGACCCAGCAGAGCGGATTTGGGCTCATCCACAACGGAGAACTCGGCTTCGCTGCGATCTACTCCCAATCGGTCGAGAGCTGCTTCCTCGGCTTGGGCAATGGTCTTGCCGGTGACTTCGAGCCACTCCATGGCTACTTTCTCCTCTTCTTGCGCTGGCGCCGGCGATCAGTGGGATGTGACTGATGGCCCTTCTGCGTGGTCCGGCTCGTCTGGCGTTGATCCGGCGCTTGTTTTGACGATTTGGTGCTCCCCGCTTTGGCCCCCGCGGATTTCGAGTCCTTCGCTCGTGTCTCCTTGGCCTCGGTCTCCTTGACTCCTCGGGTCGGCCTCGGCTGTTCCGAGGGCCTCGCCTGCGTGCGGCGACTGTCGGTCCGCCGTTTCGGTGGCGTTCTTGATGTCGGCCGTCGACGACCGTGGTCTTGTACCGGGGCGCGGGAGCGGGTCAGTGGCTTGGGTGGGGCCGGCTCCTCGGGCTCAGGGATCTCTTCGCCCTCTTCCTTCGCCTTTTCGATTTGAGCCTGGCGCTCTTTATGGGGTTTGTAGATGCGGCGGGTGATCACCGCCTGCTGCCCAACGCGCACGATGTTGGAACTCACGAAGTACAAATTCAGACCAGCGGGAAAGCCGATCGAAATGATCGGCAAGAACCACGGCATCACCTTCATGATCATCTGCTGCTGGGGGTTCACCGGAGCATCGGGATCACGGCGTCCGGCGATCTGACGCTGCTGGATATAGCTGGTCACGCCGATCAGCACGATCAACAACAGGAACGGCAGGGAGGTGGAGAACGACTCCCGAAATGCATCCATGAGGCTGGATGACAAATCCATCGCCCAGAAATTCATCTCCGTTGAGTTTTCGAGGGCGATCCGCAGCTCGGAATCAGATGCCAGATACTCCGGGTTGAAGGTCCGCTCGGGAAACTCCGGAGAGGGCACCGCGTTCTCCCCGAAGGGCAGCCGCCAACCGGCGAAGTTACCTAAATCACTGACACGTCGTGTAAGCCCACTAATCAGACGAAAAAGTACGAAAAACACTGGTAGCTGGGCCAGCATGGGCAGGCAGCTGCCCAGTGGATTCACGTTGTTGGCCTGGTACAGGCGCATCATCTCTTCGTTCATCTTCTGGCGGTCGCCCTGGTACTGCGCCTGAAGCTTCTTGACCTCGGGCTGAAGTTCCGTCATGCGAAGCATGGAGCGGGTGGTGTAGAAGGTGAGCGGCGTCAGAACCAGCATCACCGTGAGGGTGAACAGCATGATGGCGATGCCGTAGTTGCTGCCCAGCGTGAAGTACACCGCCAGCAACCAGGCCAGGCCGTCAAACAATGCGTCAAACACCGGTCACCGCCTCGCTTGCCGTGGGATCGGGGGCCAAGCAGCCGCTGGCATCGGGAACTGGGTCCCAGCCTGACGGTGCCCCGGGGCGACAACGCAACAGGCGACGCACGCCCAGCCAGACACCCTTGGCCGCACCATGGACTTCCACCGCTTCAACGGCGTAGTAGGAACAGCTCGGTACATACCGGCACGGGCTCGGGCGGTGATCGGTAGCCCGCTGATACACCGTGATCAGGCCCCTAATGGCCCGAGCGGCCACGCCCATCTCCGCGAAGCAGTTGCTGTGGTTACTCGAGCTCACAGGGTCGTCCGATCCAGTTTCGACAAACACGCCGTGAGCGAAACCCGCAGGTCAGCATAAGTAAACGCTTGGGCATCACGCCGCGTCCCAATGAGATATAGGCCAGCGGGCAAGCCATCGGGAGCCTCCCGATCGAGGCTCTTCACAACGTCTCGCAGGCGGCGGCGGACCTTGTTTCGCATTACCGCAGTCCCCATCTGTCGAGGAAGCGCGTACGCCACCTGAGCCGCGCCAAGGGAGGGGTCGGGCAAAAAGCGCACCCACAGCAGTTCATGGTCAGCGCGAACCCCATCGGCACTCAGCCGAGCGAACGCCGAACGTCCTCGAAACCGCTCGATCAGGCCGACAGCCTTTTGCGGCCGCGGCGGCGACGAGCATTGATAATCGCCCGTCCACTTCTGGTCATCATCCGGTGCCGAAATCCATGGCGCCGGGCCCGGCGCTGCACATTCGGCTGATACGTGCGCTTCACAACTTCCTCCAAGGCCGGGGTGGCATCCTCGTGGGGACCGCCCTACCGGCGCCTCCCGTCTCCCGGCGTCCCCACTACGCTACGGCCTAGCCCCGCGTAACGACAACCAATGGGCCGCCAGAT
This sequence comes from Acidimicrobiia bacterium, assembly GCA_022827405.1. Lineage (GTDB taxonomy): Bacteria > Actinomycetota > Acidimicrobiia > Acidimicrobiales > Bin134 > Poriferisocius. The sequence goes on along the minus strand of JAJDTA010000179.1, from coordinate 53,346 downwards.
GTTAACTTCAGCCACCTGAACGACACTGGCAACATTGCCCACGCAAGCCTCTGACCAGCTAATTCCCTCTCTGTCGTTCGTGCACAGGTGCCATGGGAGTGCTAGAGTTCGGTGCTCCAGTCGAGCAGGTGCCAACTTGGTTGGGTACAACAAAGACGGTCGCAAGTTATCCACAATTTTTACACATTTGTGGATATTACTTTTAACAATTTTGGAGTTGCCATCAAATGGTGTCAGCAACACTTCTCTGGACTTCCTGCGCCAACAGTATCCGAACTCAAGTCCCTGACTCAGTGTGGCAGTCAACTTTCAACCCAGCAAAACCAACATCACTTGTTGAAGATGTACTAGAACTCACGGTTCCGAGCACGATTATCAAGGATCGTTTGGAGGGTGAGTATTTCGACGTTTTACGGAACGCGTTAGCCAGTTCAAACGCTACTCACATCACGTTGAAGATCTGCACCGACCAGCAGGCCAACGGCGAAGAGGGCTCTACGGCAACAGTTTTGTCACCGACCTCTGTCCCCGAGGTAGCCAGTCCTGCATTAGAGAGTCGAACTACTACTGCACTTCATCCCAATTATGTATTTGATAAATTTGTAACTGGACCGTCTAATAGATTTGCCCTGGCTGCTGCTTTATCTGTTGCCGAGACTCCGGGTAAGTCATATAACCCGCTGTTTATTCATGGACATGCCGGTTTGGGCAAGACTCATCTACTTCAGGCTATTGGACACTATGTCAAGAATCACTATGTGAGCGATCAGCGTCATCCGATCAGCCGTGTTGTGTACGTATCGACTGAAACTTTTCTCAACCAATTTGTCGATGCTATCCGGACAAACACTAGAAGCGACTTTAAGCGGAACTATAGAGAAGTTGATGTACTTCTTGTTGACGACATCCAGTTCTTGGAAGGCAAAGAAGGTTTACAGGAAGAGTTCTTCCATACATTCAACTCTCTGCATGAGGTTAACAAGCAGATCGTCCTCACCAGTGATCGACCCCCCGACGCGATACCAACACTTGAAGACCGAATGACCAGCCGATTCAAGATGGGCCTTCTCACTGACATCCAACCACCAGACTTGGAGACCCGTTTAGCCATCCTCCGAAAGAAGGCCGAGCAATCTAACTTCACGATAGATGGCGAAGTTCTCACCTTTATAGCCAGCAACATCAAGGACAACATTCGCGAACTCGAGGGTGCACTGACCAGGGTAACCGCCTACGCGAGCTTTAATGACAAACCCCTCAGTCTGGAACTTGCTCAGTTCATTTTGCGCGATATCACCGCACGTCGTGAGCCCCAGATCGTAACGGCGGATATCATCTTGCAGGCCACTGCGGAACTGTTTGGCTTTGCCGTCGACGACATTGTGGGCCCCCGCCGCCAGCGGCCCCTGGTCAGGGCTCGGCAAGTATCCATGTACGTGTTCCGCGAGCTGACCGATCTGAGCTATCCAGACATCGCGCGAGTCTTCGGCGGTCGCGACCACACCACCGCCATTCACGCCATCCAGAAGATCACCACCCAAATGGCCGAACAACCGGAGACCTTCAACCAAGTCACCGGCTTGATCCAGCGAATAAAGAGTGCCTAGGCCACCGCACTGGGGATTGGCCTGGGGTCAAGATGGGGACAATCTCTCCCACAGTGGGGAAAACGCACCGTCAATTCACAGACCATGTTCTTCCCTCGGCAAACTTCCCCCGGCCTGTGGAAAGCAGTAAAAGTAGAAAGTACCTCGTGACCTGGGAAAATACCGCTTATCCACATTTCCACCGGCCTACTGCTGCTAGCAGTTAATTTAAATATAGATATCAATAGAAAGAGAGCAAACCTGTGAAATTCCGATGCGAGCGGGATGCCCTCCTTGAGGCACTAACGACAACAGGCCGCGCAGCAGGAACCAGGGGAGGATTTCAGCTCGTGCTGTCTGGGGTGCACATGGCTCTGTCAGGTGACGGTCTGACCTTGACAGCAACCGATCGTGAGTTGACCATCAAAGTGCATTTGACGGTGGCGGGTGACGGTGACGGGGAGGCGGTTGTCACTGCTCGGTTGATTGGCGATGTCGTTCGGTCCCTTGATGCCGGCGCGGTGAACGTGAGCGTGGAGGACGGAGAAATCCACATCGATTCGGCGCGATCTAATTTCTCGCTGCAAACGATGAGTGCCGAGGACTTCCCCAAGACGGCTGCTCTTGATGGTGATCCCGTGGTGTTGGAAGCGGGAGGCTTGCTGACCGCGTTGCGTCAGGTGGTGAAGGCGGCGTCGGCCGATGAGTCTCGTCCGGTTTTGACCGGCGTGTTGTTGTCGGCTGAGGATGAAGGGCTTCGCCTGGTTACCACAGATTCGTACCGACTGGCGTTGTGTGATCTTCCTGGTTTGGAGCTCTTGGGTTCTGATCAGAGTGTGCTGGTTCCATCACGAGCACTGCAAGAAGTCATTCGCTTGCTCGACGAAGAAGACCAGATCAGCTTGCGGTTTAGTGAGCATGAAGTGTCGTTTGGGTTTGGCACAATCACAGTGACCACCCGACTTATTGAAGGAGAGTTCCCCAGCTACCAAGGGCTGATTCCCACGCATCAGCCCAATCGATTGGTAATTGGCCGAGAGAATCTCATCAATGCGGTACGAAGAGTGCGCTTGATGGCTCAGGACTCGACGCCGATACGGCTAGATATGTCGTCGAATGGGTTGGAGTTGTCGGCCACCACCCAGGACGTTGGGGAAGCCAGAGAGCAAATGGATGCGGTGTATGAGGGCGAAGATCTCACCGTGGCCTTCAATCCCGAGTATCTGCTTGACGGAGCAGAAGCCGCCCCTGGAGACGAGATTGTGCTGAACACGGTGGATGCACTCAAGCCTGCGGTCATCCGGACGACCGATTCCGAGGAGTTCTTGTACTTGTTGATGCCGGTACGCATCAACTGAAAGTGCGTTTCACTCGAATCTGGCTAACCGACTTTCGCAACTACTCCCACCTCGAAGTGGAGCTGCCCGCGGGCACAAGCTTGTTTGTGGGATCCAATGGGGAGGGTAAGACCAACCTGTTGGAGGCGATCTTCTACTTGGCCACGATGGCGTCGTTTCGGGTCAGCACCGCGGGGGCGATGATTCGAAGCGACCCCGAGGTCTCCCAGGCAGTGGTGCGGGGCGAAGTGGTGGCCGGCGAGCGGGAGTTGTTGCTCGAGGCCGCGCTGAGGCAGTCGGGTCGCTCGCACTTCCAGGTGAACCGCCAGCGTATGCGGAGACGGGACCTGCTGGGGCTCATACCGGTGTCGGTATTCATGCCCGACGACTTGGTGCTGGTGAAAGGCGGTCCCAGCGAGCGCCGCCACTACCTGGACGAGGCGTTGGCCCAGATTGACCCTCGATTAGATGTTGTTCGGTCCGATGTTGAAAACATCCTGCGCCAGCGGAATGCCCTGCTGCGCCAGTCGGGGAGCCGGCTGGATCCCGAAGCGGCCATGACGTTGGAGGTGTGGGACGACAAGCTCGCCGCGGCGGGCGAGCACCTAGCTGGCGCCCGGAAAAACTTGGCGATGCGGCTTGAACCCAAAGCAGCAACCGCCTATAGCGAGATTGCCGGGCAGGCGTTGCCCGTGGAAATGGCCTATGAGTCGACATGGCAGACAGGGGAGTTGAGCGAGGCACTGCTTGAGGCCCGGAGCGAGGACCTGCGCCGCGGCGTGAGCACGGTGGGTCCCCATCGAGACGACCTGTCGGTGGTTCTTGATGGAAGGTCGGTTCGCACTCACGCCTCGCAAGGCGAGCAGCGGTCGCTGGCGCTGGCCCTGCGCCTGGCCGTACACCGCGAGCTGGCCGAAGTATCAGGCCAATCGCCGCTGCTGTTGCTCGACGATGTGTTCTCGGAGTTAGACCCGGCTCGCTCTCGGGGCGTCCTGCGGGCTTTACAATCGGAGCAAACGCTGCTCACCTCGGCCGGTGCTGTGTCGTCGGACGTCGCTTACGATGCCCGCTTTCGAGTGGCCGCTGGCCGGGTTTATCGAGAAATGTGACTCACGCGGCCATGAGGTCGGGGCAGACTGGGAACGTGGGATGGGAGCCCTCGCCCGAGTCCACCGGGCCCAAGCCGATCGGAGAGGCTCTCGACCAGGTGGCCCACCGGTTGAGAGCACCCCGGGCCCAGGTGTTGGCCAAGGTGTTCGAATCGTGGGAAGAGCTGGTGGGCGCGGTGATGGCCGCCCATACCGCGCCGGTGCGCCTCGTTGGCGGAGAGCTGGTTGTGGCCGTGGACGACCCCGCGTGGGCCACCGAAATGAAGTTCTTCGGCCCTGAGCTCATCGGTCGGATCAACGTCGTTGCCGAACAAGAAGCGGTCACTTCTCTGGCGGTCAGAGTACGTCCGCAATAGTTGCGGCGAGATGCCGGCAACCGGCTCTCCGGTGAGCCAAATGGGGCCGAATAACTGGTAGAATTACGCCATCGGAGGCAGTGCATTCAGCCGGTCTGATCGCGGAGCGAACAACCTGGCAAAGGCGTCTGTCCAACCCACCAACGAGGCCCGTTTATCAGGGCAGAAAAGCCAGTTCGTGACTGACACGTCTGAGTCTTACAGAGCTGAAGACATAACGATCTTGGAAGGCCTCGACGCGGTGAGGACGCGTCCGGGCATGTATATCGGGTCGACCTCGGTGACCGGGCTGCACCACCTGGTGTATGAGGTGGTGGACAACGCCGTTGATGAGGCCATGGCCGGCTACTGCTCAACCATCGAGGTGACCCTGCTGGCCGATGGCGGCTGCGAGGTCCGAGACAACGGGCGGGGTATCCCGGTGGACCCCCATCCCCAGTATCCCGAAATGAGCGCGGTTGCCGTGGTGCTCACCCTTTTGCACGCCGGTGGCAAGTTCGGCGGCAATGGCTACAAGGTGTCGGGCGGCCTGCACGGCGTGGGCGTGTCGGTGGTCAACGCTCTGTCCACCCGGCTGGAGGTGGAGATCGACCGGGACGGCCGTCGTCATACGATGTCGTTTGCCGACGGCGGCGAGATATCCGACGACCTGAGGGTCACCGGTGAAAGCCCCGAGGATCGCACCGGGACCACGGTTCGCTTCTGGCCCGATGAGACCATCTTCGACGACGTCCGGTTCAGGGCCCAGGGTCTGCTGGAGCGGCTCCAGATGATGGCGTTTTTGAACCGCAATCTGGAGATCAAGTTCCGCGACCTGCGTTCCGACGGCACGGGCGGCGCCGATTGGACGGTGTACTGCTACCAGGACGGCATCAGCGATTTCGTGCGCGAGGTGAACAGCTCCAAGGACGCACTGTTCGACGAGGTCGGCTTCTTTGCCCAGGAGGAAGATGGCGACGAGGTGGAGGTGGCCTTCCAGTGGAATACCGGCTACAACACCGACGGCTTGCACTCTTTTGCCAACGGCATCAATACCGTTGAGGGAGGCATGCACGAGGAGGGCTTCCGCACTGGGCTCACTAGCGTTATTAACCGCTATTGCCGGGACAAGGGGCACCTCAAGGAAAAAGACGACAATTTGGCCGGCGAAGACATCCGCGAGGGTTTGACCGCCATCGTCAGCGTGCGACTGCGGGAACCGCAGTTTGAGGGCCAAACCAAGGCGAAGCTGGGAAATGCGTCGATTCGCTCATTGGTGGTGCGGGCCACCAATGAGAAGCTGTCCGAGTGGCTGGAAGAGAATCCTTCCGACGCCCGCAAGATCGTGACGAAGTGCCTCCAGGCCCAGAAGGCCCGTTTAGCGGCGCGCCAGGCCCGGGATGCCACCAGGCGCAAGTCGGCTCTCGACGGAGCGGGACTGCCGGGCAAGCTGGTGGACTGCACCTCAACTGATCGGGACGAATGCGAGCTGTTCATTGTGGAAGGCAACTCGGCTGGCGGCTCGGCCAAGGACGCCCGTGACCCCAAGACCATGGCCATTCTTCCGATCCGGGGGAAGATCCTGAACGTGGAGCGGGTGCAGGTCGACCGGATGCTCCGCAATACCGAGATCCAGGCACTGGTGGCGGCCATCGGGGCGGGCTTTGGCGATGAATTCGATGTTGCGGAGAGCAACGGGGCCAAAGAAAAGGAGCAGGGTATCCCTGAGGCCAATTCTCGGGTGCGCTACGGCAAGGTGATCCTCCTAGCTGACGCCGATGTAGACGGCAGCCATATTCGCACGCTCCTTCTCACGTTCTTCTTTCGCCAGATGCACAAGCTGGTGGAGCGAGGCCAGGTGTACATAGCCCAGCCGCCGCTGTATTCCACTGAAGTGGGCCGGTCGAAGGTTTATCTCAAAGACGACCACGCCAAAGAGGCGTTTCTGGGGGAGAATCCCAAGCACAGCGCCGAGTTTCAGCGGCTTAAGGGCCTCGGCGAGATGGACTCTGAAGAGCTGTGGTCCACCACCATGGATCCAGCTCGACGCACGCTGCTGCGCGTCTCAGTGGAACAGGCCGCGGTGGCCGATCAGGTGTTCTCCAAGTTGATGGGGGAAGACGTGCAGCGCCGCAAGCAGTTCATTCAGACCAACGCCAAAGACGTCCGCTTTTTGGACATATGAGCGCGAAGGACTCCTGTGCCCGACGAGCCTGATACGTCTCCAGAGCCTGAAGGGGTGCCCGTCAGCTCAATTCAGGACATCGACATCCAGACGGAGATGGAGCAGTCGTTTTTGGACTACGCCATGTCGGTCATCACCGCCCGGGCGCTCCCCGATGTGCGAGACGGGCTGAAGCCAGTCCACCGTCGCATTCTCTGGGGGATGTACGACCAGGGAAACCGGCCCAATCGGCCGTATGTGAAGTGTGCCCGAGTAGTGGGCGACGTCATGGGCAAGTACCACCCCCATGGCGACCAGGCCATCTATGACGCCCTCGTACGGCTGGGGCAGAGCTTCTCGCTGCGGCATCCGCTGGTCGACCCTCACGGGAACTTCGGATCTCCCAATGATCCGCCAGCGGCGATGCGCTACACCGAATGCCGGCTCCACGAACTGGCTATGCGGCTCTTGGATGGCATCGACGAACAGACCGTCGATTTCTCCGAGAACTTCGACGCCACCGAACAAGAACCAGCGGTGCTGCCAGCTCGGTTCCCCAATTTGTTGGTGAACGGCAGCCAGGGGATTGCGGTGGGGATGGCCACCAACATCCCCCCTCACAACCTGGGCGAGGTCATCGACGCGGTGAACCACCTCCTGGAGAACCCCGAGGCCACCAGCGAGAGCCTCATGGAGTTTGTGAAAGGCCCCGACTTTCCCACTCGAGGTCGAATCATGGGCTATCAGGGCATTCGGGAGGCCTACGCCACTGGTCAGGGAACCATCAAGGTGCGGGCCTCGGCCGAGATTGTGGAGAGCGGTAACAACACCCGCATCGTGGTCACCGAGATTCCGTACCAGACCAGCGCGGAGGTCATCGAAGAGAAGGTGGCTGATTTGGTGAACCGGCGGGTGATCGACGGGATCCGCCAGATCCACAACGAGTCGGCCAAAGGGCAGACCAAGTTGGTGTTCGAACTGAAGAGGGACGCTCCAGCCCTGGTGGTGCTCAACAACCTGTACAAGTACTCGCCGCTGCAAACCAACTTCCCGGTGAACATGGTGGCTTTGGCCGACGGCGTGCCCCGGACCATGACGCTGCGTGACTGCCTGGCGGCCTACGCGGATCATCAGCAAGTGGTGGTGCGCCGGCGCACCGAGTTCCGCTTGGATGAGGCCCGCCGCCGGGAGCACATCCTGGAGGGCCTGGTGCGGGCGGTGGACATGATCGACGCGATTATCGCGGCGATCCGAGCGTCGGAGAACCGGGCTGCGGCCCGGGCCACCTTGATGGGCGAGCAGTTCGAGTTCAGCGAGATCCAGGCCAACCACATTCTCGACATGGCGCTGGGCCGGCTCACCCAGCTCGGAACCCAAGAGTTGAATGACGAGCTGGCCGAGAAGCGGGCGCTCATTGTGGAGTTGGAGGCCATTCTGGCCGACGACGCCAAGCTGCGAGCCGTCATCCGAGAGGAGCTGCTGGAGGTGCGGGAGGCCTTCGCCACCGATCGGCGCACTCAGATCATGGTCGATGAGGGGGAAATCGACATTGAGGCCCTCATCGACGACGAAGATCTAATGTTCAGCTTGAGCGCTGCCGGGTATGTCAAGACGGTGACTCCCGACGAGTTCAAGACGCAAGGGAGGGGCGGCAAGGGGGTTATCGGCGCCAACCTGAAGGATGGCGACTACATCGCCTCGCTCATCCACACCACCGCTCACGCCTATTTGATGTTCTTCACCAACATGGGTCGGGTGTATCGCATAAAAGTCCACGAGGTTCCCCGGACCAGCCGAACCGCCCGGGGCATGGCCATCGTGAACCTGTTGCATCTGGCACCGGAGGAAACCATCTCGGCGGTGATCGACACCCGCGACTACGAGACGATGCGGTACTTGCTGTTCGTGACCCGTAAGGGGATGGTGAAGCGAACCCGGTTCTTGGAATATGACAAGACCCGCTCTCGGGGGCTCATCGCCATCAATCTCCGAGAAGGCGACGAGCTGGTTCGGGTGCTGCCCACCAGCGGATCCGATGACATCTGCCTGGTGAGCGCATCAGGCAAGCTCATGCGCTTCGCGGAGGGCGAGGTCCGGTCCATGGGACGGAATGCCGCCGGGGTGTGGGGCATGAGACTGCGAAGCGACGACGTGGTGGTGGCGGCCAGTGCGGTGCAGCCCGGCGACGAGATGCTGCTGGTTACCGACCAGGGGTTCGGCAAGCGGACGCCGCTCGACGAGTTTCGGGCCAAGCACCGCGGTGGCATGGGTATGCGGGCCATGAGGATGATGGACGGCCGGGGCACGGTGGTGGCCGCTCGGGTGGTGGCCCCCGAAGACGAAGTGTTTGTGGTGGCTTCCAATGGGGTGACCATCCGGATACCGGTTTCGTCGATTTCCGTGAAGGGGCGCGAGGCCTCGGGTGTGCGGGTTATGAGCCTGTCTGACGACCAACTGGTGGCCGCGGTGGCGCCGGTCTTATCCGCCTCCGAAGACGAGGAGTAGTCTTCTCTGAGTTGAATCTTCCCCCTCGAAAACACATCGGAGCAGCACTGTGGGCGAGCGGGGATCGATCTCGGTTTTGGGCGCGGGGATGTTGGCGGTAGTGGGAGTAGCGATGGTGTTGCTGGGACAGCTCGGGGCTGACGCCGTTCGCCGGGCCCGGGCGGCGGCGATTGCTGATGTGGCGGCGATGGCCGCCGCGGCGGAGCCGTCAGCCGGCGCTGGGATTGCCGCGGCCAACGGAGCAACGCTCACCTCGGTTACGAGAGATGGGTTTCAGGCCGAGGTGGTGGTGCGCCGCGACGGGGCAACGGCGGTGGCCCGAGCCGAGTTTCTGCCGCCGAAGTGGTGGCAGTGCCAATCTTTTCCAATCAGCGATCCCGTACACTTCGAATCGTGTCCATTGACCCCGGTCGGGTGAGCGACCCCCAGGCTGCGCCGGTGCCCGCGCCGCCTTCGGCGCGTCGGCCGGTAAGGGTGACCCCGAGGGAGTATCGGCGGGCGGTGCGCTTGCAGGCCCGCAAGGTGCGCCGGGTGATCCGGCACATCGAGCCGTGGTCGGTGCTGAAGATCTCGTTGATCTTCTACATGTGCCTGTGGGTGATCGTCATGCTGGCCGGGGTGATGCTGTGGAGCATCGCGGTGGGGTCGGGCACGGTGGACGACACCGAGTCGTTCATCGAGGAGCTGTTCGCGCTGCAAGAGTTCAAGTTCAACGCCAGCCAGATTTTCCGGGGCCTCGCCGTGGGTGGGCTGGTGCTGGTGGTGGCGGGCACGTTCTTCAACGTTTTGCTGTGCGTGTTGTTCAACCTCATCAGCGACCTGACCGGGGGAATGAGGGTCACGGTCATTGAGGAGGAAACAGCTCGGCAACGCCCACGGACAAGACCAGCCCGATTTCGTTGGCCGAGCTGGATTCCCCGTAAGTAGGCTTGCCGTCCGGCTGCGGGGCTATAGCTCAGTCGGTTAGAGCGCACCCCTGATAAGGGTGAGGTCGCTGGTTCGAATCCAGCTAGCCCCACACCTCCACCTCCCACATCTCACAAGCCCGGTTGCGGCGGTATGGGGGTTCGTTAGGATGGGAGTTGTGAAGATTCTGCGGAGAGCGTTGGTTGCTCTGGCCGGTGCGGCTGCCATTGCGGCCATCTTGCGCGCTCGGGGAACCGGGGGCGTGCCGCCCCAGTCGGGCGGCTGGCGCCAGATCAGCGGCAGCAGCTAGTCCTGATCGCTTCTTCTGAGCAGCATGGACATATTGATTGTTGGCGCGGGCGTGGTCGGCGCGGGCGTGGTGGAGCGCTTGGCCAACGCACCGTCGATTCCGGTTGGGCGGGTGGCAGTAGTTGATCGGAATCCCCACCGCGCCTGGCAGTTGTCGGAGAAATACGGCTTGCCGGTCACGATGGGCAGCCTTGACGACTCAGCCGATGTGGTGGTGTTGGCCACTGCATCGGGCAGTCAAGCCCGGTTGGCCCGTCGGTTCTTGGCCCGGAGCAGGGTAACGCTCTCCACGTCGGACTCGGTGGCCGATGTGCGACGGCTCCTGGGCATGCACGGTGCGGCCCAGCGGCAGAACACCCTGATGGTGGCCGGAGTGGGCATGGCGCCGGGGCTGACCGATGTGCTGGCCGTGCGGGCCGCTGAGGGGTTCGACCGGGTTACCGAGGTGCATGTGGCCAAGTTCGGCACCGGAGGGCCGGCGTGTGCCCGCCAGCACCACAAGGCGTTGAGCTCGCTGGCGCTGGAGTGGCGGGGTGGGTGGAAGCAGCGGCCGGGGGGCTCAGGTCGGGAGTTGTGCTGGTTCCCGAGCCCGGTGGACGCGGCCGACTGCTACCGGGCGGCGCTGCCCGACCCGATGTTGTTGGTCCGGAAGTTCAGCGGTGCCGATCGGATAACGGCGCGGATGGCGGCCACCCGCCGGGATCGCTTCAGCTCCTGGCTGCCCATGTTGCGGCCGCCCCACCCGGAGGGAAAGCTGGGGGCGGTCAGGGTTGAGGTGCGAGGGCAGAAGGGCCAGAAGTGGACCGGTCGGATATTGGGCGCTTCGGCACCACCGGGAACCGTGACGGCCGCGGTGGTGATGGGTGCCATTGAGCTCTTTGTCGGGGGACAGTTGCGCCAGGTTGGGGCCATGGGCCCATCCGAGGTGGTAGACCCGGTCGAGTTCTTGGACGCGTTGGAAGGGCAGGGGGTTGTTTGTGAGGAGTTTGCCGGGGCTTAGCCGTTGTTGAGAAGAGTGCGGAGTTCGTCGTGGATGGCGCCGTTGGTGGCCAGCCAGTCGCCGGCGGATGGGGTGGTGGAACCGTTCCACTGGGTGATGCGGCCGCCAGCTTCGGGGATGATCACCAACATGGGGGCGATGTCCCACAGATTTAGGCCGGGGTCGATCATGGCGTCGACGCGTCCGGTGGACACCAGGACGTAACCGTAGCCGTCGCCCCAGGTGCGGAGTCGGGGACCTGTTCGGCTCTCTCGGTTGTGGGTTTGCCGAACTCGTTCGAAGGCGCCTTCGGGCCACCATTCGGTTCCTGATGTGCTCAAGTACGACCGGCTTAGCTCGGTTTGGGCGCTCACTTGGCAGCGGCGGCCGTTGTGGTAGCAGCCCAGGCCTCGTCCGGCCCAAACCGCTTCGTCGAGAGGGGGGACGGCGCCGACGCCGATGGCCGGGCCGTGCTGATCGATTACGGCCAACAGCGTGGTGTACAGGGGCACCCCGCGGACGAAGCTGCGGGTGCCGTCTATGGGGTCGATAACCCAGGTTCGCCCTGATGTGCCCTGCTCTTCGGGGTATTCCTCTCCGATCACCGCGTCGTCGGGAAATCTCTTGGCCAAAGCCTCGCGGAGGAAGGCTTCCGCGGCCTTGTCGGCTTCGGTTACCGGTGACCCATCATCTTTGCGCAGCACCGACAGCTCATGGTCGGAGAACCACCTCAGCGTTAGCTGTCCGGCCTCACGGGTCAGCTCAACGGCATCGTTCAGCAGCTCGGTATCTGCCGACTCGGTCATCCAAGGATGCCTTGGTCCCGCAGTGAAGCCAGTCTGTCGTCGTCCAACCCCAGTACTTCGCTGAGTACCTCGTCGGTCTGCTGGCCGACGGTGGGCGCGTGGGTGGGCACAGGCAGCTCCTCGTCGAAGAACTTCACCGGGAGGGGGAGTTGCTCGCAGCCCACCTGCTCGGTGGTGAACAGCGGCAGCCGGTCTTGGAATTGCGGGTCGTCGACCACGTTCTTGGCGTTGTTGACCGGGGCGATAGGGGTGTTCACCCGGTCGCCGAATTCCAGCCACTCGGCGCTGGTCTTGGTGCGGAAGATGTCGCGCAGCTCCCGCTGCATCTCCAGGTTGCCCCGGGCGTGGTCGGCGTACTTCGAGCCCGGCCAGCGGTCGAAGAGGTCCATGCGGTCGAGGGCTTCGCAGAAGTTCTTCCAAAACGCCTGTTCAGAGGCCATGAATAGCACGTGGCCGTCGGCCGACTCGTACATCTGGTAGCGGACGCCCTCCCACATGCCGGCTAGGCCCGGCGCCCGGCGCTCGTAGTCGTCGGACGGGTTGCCGGTGACCTCGTCTTCGGGTCGCTCGTAGGCCTTCCACGTTTCGATGCGGTACCAGTCCATATAGGCCGCCGCGTCGGACTGGGCCAGCTCGAGCCGGCAGCCCTCGCCGGTGTCGCGAGCCCGAATGATGCCGGCGCACACGGCCAGCGCCCCGATGAGGGGGGCGATGTTGATACCGATGTTGGGCATCTCGGGGATGCGGCAGAAACCGTCATCGTCGTAGGCGGGGGGAATGAGCCCGGCCCAGGTGTCGTAGGCGATGCCGTGGCTGGGCATGTCTTTGTAGGGGCCGGTCATGCCGTAGCCGCTGATGGTGGCGAACACGATCTTGGGGTTGACCTCTTTGAGCTGCTCGTAGCCCAGGCCCCGCCGCTCCAGCGCGCCGGGCCGCATGGCCTCGACCACCGCGTCGGCGTTGCGGGCCAGATCCAGGTAGAGCTCAACGCCCTCGGGTTGGCGTAGGTCGAGCACGATGCTGCGCTTGCCCCGGTGGGTGTGCAGGTGCAGCAGCGACACTCCGTTGACGATGGGCCAGGTCATCTGGCGGATGTAGTCGCCCTGCGGAGGCTCTACTTTGATGACGTCGGCGCCCATGTCGGACAAGAACGTGGTTAGGAATCCGGGGCCGAGCAGCGAGCTCTCGATCACTCGGACCCCGGCGAGCGGGGGGGCTGGATGGCTCATGCCATGGTCCCCCCGTCAACCCTGAGGACGATCCCATTGCAGTAGCTGGCGTCGTCGCTGGCCAGGAACGCGAAGGCGGAGGCCAGTTCCGGCGGTTGGGCGGGACGGTGGTAGGGGAGCATGCCGGCCATGAGGGTGAGGTCCACGTCTTCCGGGGGGGTGAACTGCTCACCGATCGGCGTCTCAACACCGCCAGGGGCGATGCAGTTGACCCGGATCCCTGACCGCCCGTTGGTGATGGCCATGGTCTGGGTGAGGGCGATCACCCCGCCTTTGGACGCTGAGTAGGCTGAGCTCCACGCTTGGGCATTGGTACCTGCTGTAGAGGCGGTGTTGACTATGTTGCCCTGGGATTCGAGCAAGTGGGGCAAACAGGCCTGCGACATGAAGAAGGTGGCGGTGAGGTTGACACCGATCACCCGGTTCCATGCCTCCAGGGTCTCATCTTCGTCTCGGGCGAAATGGCCGATGCCGGCGATGTTGCACAGCACGTCGATGCGGCCGTAGGCCTCCACGATCTGAGCGACTGTGGGGGCGATGGCGTTGAGGTTCAGCAGGTCGAGTTGGATGGCCATGTCGACGTCGGTTACCGGGTCGCGGTCGATGCCCACCACGGTGCCGCCCTCGGAGCGCAGGCGGTCGGCGGCGGCCCTGCCGATGCCGGAAGCCGCGCCAGTGACTATGGCGATTTTGTCTTCAAATCGGTTCATGCTCAAAGCATTGCCTATTGAGACGGTCGGCGATGCATCAGAGCAGTGCGAACGGCCTTGCAAACCAGCGCGTCGGCGCCCACCGAGTATGCCCGGTGCTCCAGGGTCACCACGCCCTGGGTGGGACGGGACTTGGACGGTCGGGAGTCGAGTACCTCGGTCTCCACCCGGATGGTGTCTCCGGCGAACACCGGGGCGCCGAAGGTGACCTCCTGGAAGCCCAAGTTGGCCACGGTGGTGCCCATGGTTGTCTCGTGAACGCTGATGCCCACGGCCAGCCCCAAGGTGAGCATGGAGTTGACCAGGGGTTGGCCGAACTCGGTGCCGGCGGCGTAGTCGGCATCGAGGTGAATGGGCGCGGGGTTCATGGTCATGGTGGTGAAGGCCACGTTGTCGGCCTCGGTGATGGTGCGCCGGATGGCGTGGTGGACTATCAGGCCGGGGGTCAGGTCCTCGAACCACAGGCCGGTAACCGGGCGATCGCTCTGGTTGTCGGGCACAGACGAACGTTATCGACCGGCGCGCTGGGGCGCGGTCGCGTTGCGGGTGGTAGCGGTCGCGGTCGCTGTTGTGGCCGCAGCGCGAGCGGGGGCCTCGATGACGCCGGTCAACATGTCCACCAGGTTGGCGGCGTACTCGTCGTTGTGGGTGGCCAGGGGATCTCCGGCTTCGATACGGCGGGCCCGCTCGGCCAAAGAGGCGGTCATGAGCTGGATCATGCCCAGCACCCGCTCGTCGCGTTGGCTCTTGTCGGGAGCGGCGGCCTGGTCTCGCAGCAGCCGCAGGATTGCGTTGAGGTTGGCCGGAACGTGGGTGGGATCGAAATCCCAGCGGCTGAACTCGGCACTGAGCTGGGCCACGATACGCAGGTAGCACCGTCCGCTGGACGTGGACAGTCGCCAGGTAAGGGGCTGGATCAGGGCCTCAATCAGCGCCGGCGTGTGGTCGTCGTCCAACGAAGTCCACACCTCGCCCCGGTCTTGGTCGATGGGCTCACCGTGATCACGCAGGATGGCATCGAGCACCCCGCTGCGGGAGCCGAAATGATAGGAGAGCGCGGAGCTGTTCTTCTGCCCGGCGGCAGTCACGATGTCTTGCACCCTCACCCGCCAGATGCCCTGTTCGGCGAACAGGCGCTCGGCTTCGGCGATCAGCCGGGCCCGGGTTTCGGTGGCGTCGCGCGGCACAGCCGCTGCTCCTCGTCGGCTGGTCTACTTGACGTGGCCCAATGGCAGCAGGGCGGTGTCGGGGATGAGCTCCACATCGATGCCTTCGGGCAGCGGGAACTCGAAGTCGGGGTACCGGCGTTGGGCCGTGGCTCGGTAGCGGTCGGTGGAGTGGATCGGGTCGGGGTCGTACTCGGGGATCACCTTGGTGCCGAACACCTCGAGCATCTCGTCGATCTCGTCGTGCTCCATGCCCTCGCCGGGCAGGCCGAACACCACCTGGTCGCATCCGACCGTCTGGTAGCGGGCCACCTGCTCGCACACCTCTTCGGCGTTGCCGCACAGCATGTAGCCGCCGGCAATGGCCCCGTCGAGCATCTCGTCGGTCCATTCGACCTGGTTGGGGGCCGAGGGCCAGGTGATGGCGTCGGGGGACTTGGGCATGGTGTCGTGGTAGAGGTTCACCATGGTGACCAGGTAGCCCCGGCCCTTGGCCTTGGCGATCTCCCGGGCCCGTTCCCGGTCTTCGAGGCAGATGACGGCGTTGGTCATCATCACGTTGTCGTTCTTGAATTGGCCGATCTGCTCCACTGGGTTGTCGATGGCCTCCTTATAGGCGTCGATGCGGCCCTTGAGGTTGAAGATGGGCTCGAAATTGAACGCAATGGCCCCGATGCCCAGCGATCCGGCCTTGGCGAAGGTGGGCGGGTTGCCGCAGGCCACCCAGATGGGGGGATGGCCGTGGCCGTGGGGCTTGGGCAGCACATTGTGGGGCTTGGGCACCGAGAAGTGCTCGCCCTCAAAACAGTAGTCGCGCTGTTCCCACATACGGGGGATCTCGCGGATGACCTCATCCCACATCGACTTGGTCTCGGGCGGGGTGAGGCCGCCGAAGGTGGCCACCTCGTGGCTGCCCGCGCCTCGTCCGGTGCCGAACTCGAAGCGGTTCTCGGTGATGTGGTCGAGCATGGCGGCCCGCTCGGCGATGCGCACGGGGTGCTCTTTGGCGGTGGGCAGGCTGGTAATGCCGGTGGAGAGGTGGATGCGCTCGGTTTGCGCGGCCACATAGCCCATGACCGGGGCGGGGGCCGACATGTGGCTGTACTCGGTGAGGCAGTGATGCTCTCCGAACCAGGCGTACTTCCAGTTGTACTTATCGGCGGTGATGACGTAGTGGGCTTCCCGCATCAAGGCGGTGTGCTCTGCGTTGGTGTCGTGGGCTGCTGGCCCGGGGATGTAGCCGTTGACGAAAATTCCGAACTCCATGGTCTCCTCCGCGTCGGTTGAGAGAGGGCTATGACGGAACAGTGCTAATGGAAGATATTAGAACCGGTCAAATCAAGTCGGGTCGACTTGCCCACGGAGGTCGTCGATCCAACTCTGGGCCTCCGACCAGGCAGTGGTGGCCGCGTTGGATTGCTCTTCGTTTCCCCTGATGTTGGTGGGGTAGGAGCCGAGGAACTTCACCTCGCCGTGCTTGGCCACGATGCTGGTGAGGCAGTCGGCCACCAGTTGATCGGCGACATGGCCCTCAAGGTCGATGAGGAAGCAGTAGTCGCCCAGTGCCTTCTTGGTGGGCCGCGACTCCAGCTTGGTGAGGTTGATGGACCGGGCGGCGAATTCGGCGAGAATGCCCATCAGCGAGCCCGACCGGTCGGCGCGCTGGAAAACCACGATGGAGGTCTTGTCGTGGCCGGTGGGGGCAGGGACGCCCGAACTGGATACCGCCACGAAACGGGTTTGGTTCTCGGGGTGGTCTTCGATGTCGGTGGCCAGCAGCTCTAGACCGTAGATGTGCTGCGACAGGATGGTGCCGACGGCCGCAGATGCGGCGTCTTTGGAGATGGAGAGATCCCGGGCCGCAGCCGCGGTGGAGTTGGCCGCCACCTCTTCGGCATGGGGCAGGTTGTCGGTGAGGTAGCGCCGGCACTGGGCGGTGGCCACGGGGAAGCTGATGACTCGTTGGATTGTCTCCAGCGACGCGCCAACAAGGCCGAGGAGGTGGAGCCGGACGTCGATGACCACCTCTCGCTGGATGAGCAGATCGTGCTCGAAGATCAGCGCATCGAGGGCGACGTTCACGGTGCCCTCGATGGAGTTCTCGATGGCGGTGAACCCCAAATCGACCTGGCCCTCGGCGGCACTCTCGAGCACCTCGGGGATCGACCGGCACAGCTTGTGCTTGGCGGCAGCCAAGTCGGGTTGGGTAAGAAGGGCTTCTTCGGTGAACGTGCCCGGTGGTCCCAGGTAGGCCACATGGCTCACGGATCGGGCAGACGCAGTCACAAAAGGGCAGGATAGTGGGAGTGGATGAGGCCTTTGTTCGGCAATTGATGGCAAACGTGCGCGACGGCACGGTGACCGCGGACGATGCCGTGCGGCAATTGCGCCGCTTGCCGTTCGCTGACTTGGGATTTGCCCGGGTGGATCATCATCGCAGCCTCCGCCAGGGGCTGGCCGAGGTGGTGTACGGCCCGGGCAAAACCCCCGACCAGTGCGCGGCCATCGTGGGGGAATTGTTGGATCAGCCGGGTGGCCCGGTGCTGTTGACCAGAGCCTCTGATGAGCAGGCGGCCACTTCGCTGAGGCTCAACCCCGGAGGGGAGCGCTACGACGCCACCTTGGTGTGGCGTCCGGCGGCGCCGCGGCCCGAACGGGTGGTGTTGGCCGCAGCGGGCACCGCCGATCTCCCGGTGGCCGACGAATGCGGCGTGGTGCTGGCCGCTCACGGGCTGGCCCCTCAGCGGCTGAACGATGTGGGGGTGGCCGGGCTTCATCGGATTCTCGGCGAGGTCGACGTGTTGGCCTCGGCTGATGCCGTGGTGGTGGTGGCGGGCATGGAAGGGGCGTTGGCCTCGGTGGTCGGCGGGCTGACCGCGGCCCCGGTAGTGGCGGTGCCCACCAGCGCGGGGTACGGATCGTCGCTTGAGGGGGTCACCCCGCTGTTGGCGATGTTGTCGTCGTGTGCCTCGGGGGTGACCGTGGTAGGAGTGGACAACGGCTTTGGCGCGGCCTGCGCGGTGCTGCGTTTGTTCAAGACGAGGGAGCGAGCAGTGTCGCCGACAGGGTTTAACGATGGCTGAGTGGAGCAAACGATGGCTGGGTGGAGCGAACGATGGCTGAGCCGACTGGGGTTGCCTGGTTCCACTGTTTCAGCGGGATCGCGGGCGACATGGCGCTGGGGGCGCTGATCGACGCCGGGGCCGATGTGGCCGAAGTGCGGGAGATGTGCGAACTGCTGCCCTTGGGCGGGTGGGACCTTCAAGCCCACCCCACCCAGCGAGGAGGCATCGGGGCCACCGATGTGCGGGTGATAACCCAGGAGACTTCGGTGGTGCGCACCGCCAGCCACATCATTGCCCTCGTCGGGGAGGCTCGGCTGCCCGACCGGGTGGCCGACCGGGCGCTGGCAGTTTTCGATGCCCTGGCCCGGGCCGAGGGCAAGCTGCACCGCCGACCGCCAGAGCAGGTCCACTTCCACGAGGTGGGCGGGCTGGACGCCATCATCGACGTGGTGGGCACTTGTGCGGCGCTGGAGGTACTGGGGATCGACCAGGTTTACTCCAGTGCGGTGGCATGCGGGCGGGGAATGATCCGCAGTGCCCACGGGCATCTGCCCAATCCGCCTCCCGCGGTGGTGGAGTTGCTGGTGGGGTGCCCGACGTTCGGGTTAGACGTGGGAATGGAGCTGACGACTCCTACCGGCGCGGCGATCTTGTCGGCGTTGGCGGAAGGCTGGGGGCCAATGCCGCCGATGACGATCTCGGCGAGCGGGTTTGGTTCGGGCGACAACCAACTGGAGGATCGTCCCAACCTCACCCAGGTGGTGGTGGGAACGATGGCGGCGGCTCGGCCTGAAGGTCAGCCGGTGATGCTGTTTGAGACCAACGTGGATGACGCTACGGGGGAGACCCTGGCGCACACGGTGGCATCGCTACTGGAAGCAGGGGCGCACGATGCCTGGATCACGCCGATCGTGATGAAGAAGGGGCGCCCGGCGTACACGGTTAGTGCTTTGGCTGATCCTGCGGTGGGTGATCAGGTGGCGGGTACGTTGGCTGATGAGACTGGGTCTTTGGGGGTGCGAGGGCAGTTGATTGAACGGTGGCCTCGAGCGCGGTTGGAGCATGAGGTGGATGTTGATGGGCGGCGGCTTCGGGTGAAGGTGAGCGCGGGGCGGGTGAAGGTCGAGCACGACGAGGCGGTGCGAGCCTCGAAGTTGTTGGGGTTGCCGGCTCGTGAGGTTGTCTCGTTGGCTGAAGAAGCCTGGCGGCGGCAGGGGGATGACGAGCCTGTGGCTTGAGGGTTTACCATCGCCCGGTGGTCGGCGGGTCCTGTCACCGGAGGCCGGCCTGGCCGTCGGTGCGGCCAGGTCCGCCACCGGCGCCACCCCCCGACCACCTCCGTTGAGAATTCCCCCGGTTTTGTTGTAGTGGGGGAGGGCGGCGGCTTTGCCGCCGCCCTCTATGCTTCGGGACGTGGATGACGAGCGGATGTATTTTCGGCAGTTGTTGTCGGGCCGGGACTTGGCTGTTGGGGACATGATGGCTCGACAGATGGTGAATTTTGTTTACTTGATTGGGGATCGGGAGACGGGGGAAGCGGTGGTGGTGGACCCGGCTTATGACCCGCAGGGGATTGTGGATCTGGTTGAAGCTGATGGGATGCGGCTCACGGGGGTGTTGGCCACGCACTACCACGCCGATCATGTGGGGGGATCGATCATGCAGTTCTCCATCACAGGTGTGGCTGAGCTGTTGGAGCTGGTGTCGGTTCCAGTGCATGTGCAGGCTGATGAGGCTCGCTATGTCAGCATGACCACCGGGCTGGAAGAAGATGATCTGTGCTTGCACAAGAGCGGCGATGTGCTGTCGGTGGGGGCGGTGGACATCGAGATGATCCACACCCCGGGCCACACGCCGGGGAGCCAGTGCTTTTTGACCAACGGGCGATTGGTGGCCGGCGACACGCTGTTCCTGGAAGGGTGCGGGAGGACCGACCTGCCGGGGAGCGACCCGGCGGCCATGTACGAGAGCCTCACCCAGCGCCTGGCCCGGGTTCCCGACACCGCCACGCTGTACCCCGGCCACCTGTACTCACCCCAGCCGTCGGCTTCGATGGGCGAGACCCGCCAGACCAACTACGTGTTCATGCCCCGCTCGGCTGAGCAGTGGCTGGCCATGTTCGGCGGGTGATGGAAATGAGCTCTACCTCAACCGGCAGTCCGCTGGCGGCGTTGGACCCCCATGTGGCCGGGCTGCTGGAAGAGTTGGTGCAGGCCCTCGAAGGGGTAGGGCTGGACCCCGGGTTGTTGGAGCTTTGCGCGGCCCGCATTGACCAGATGATCGGTGGTGGGGCGTTGGCTGCTTCCCCCCAAGACGATCGAGGAAGGGTCGTGCTGGCGTTCACCGAGCAGTATGTGCTGGATGCCCATGGGGTGACCGATGAGTTGTGTGCCGAGTTGAATTCCCATCTGTCGCCCCCGGAGTTGGCCGCGCTCACCACCGCTATTGCCACGTTTGAGGCCCTGGCTCGCAGCCGGGTTGCACTGAGAGGAGTCATCGAATGACCAGAATCGTCATCCCCGAAGGGGGAATGTCGCTGTTCGACCACCAGCCCGAGCTGTTTGCGGTGTTCAACCGCTTCTACGGCACGCTGTGGAGCGAAGGGCAACTCGACCAGGCCACCAAGGAGGTGGGCCGGCTCCGCAACGCCCGGGTCAACGACTGCAACATTTGAAAGAACCTCCGCTTCGCAGGTGCGAAGCAGCAGGGACTCACCGAGGAACTGGTGGACCAGATCGATGACGGCTATGACGACAGCGACTTGCCGGATCGGCTCAAGCTGGCCTTGCGAATGGCCGACGCGGTGATCTCCGACCCGTTAGGACTCAGCGCAGCCGATCGAGCGGCGCTTAACGAGGAGTTCTCCCCCGCCGAGTTGGCCGAGCTAGCCCTCACGGTGGCCATGGCCGCAGGCTTCTCCAAAGCGGCCATCGCCTGGGGCCCGCCGCCGGTCATCCCGGTGACCGAAGTGCCCACCCCCACCCCCGACGGGTCGGTGGCTTAGACCGAAGAGTGCGCGAGGGGGGACTTGAACCCCCACGTCCTTGCGGACACAGGAACCTGAATCCTGCGCGTCTGCCAATTCCGCCACTCGCGCTGGTTGTCGGGGTGGTCAGCGTACAAGACGGGCGCACTGATCAGTAACCGAGTTGTTCATTGCCGGTGGTGTCGGCAGCGACAGACAATGCAACTATGGGTATAGTCACCGCAACCTAGGAGCATCACGGCCATGGAACTCTGATGATCCGGCTAGAAGCGGGACAAGCTACCGACCGAGGCCGACGTCGAGAAAAAAACGAAGATTCGATGTTGGCGGCCGACGACCTCTTTGCGGTTGCCGACGGACTGGGCGGTCACCGGGGGGGAGAGGTGGCGTCGGCGCTTGCCGTGGAAACCTTGGCTGCTGAGGTGCAAGCCGCGGTTGAGGCTCGCACCGACACTCGCCGCCGCTCCTTCCGCCGCCGCCACCCCCATTCGCCTGCTCCGACGGTGGAGGAGTTGTTGGGTGCGGTGGATCGGGCCAACCAGGAGATATTGGCTAAATCGAAGTCGACCCCCGAGTTGGCCGGGATGGGGACCACATTGTGTGCACTGGTTGTGGTTGAGCACGACGACGGCGAAACGCTGGCGGTGGTGAACGTGGGCGACTCCCGGGTCTACCGCTGCGACGAGAGCGGATTCCACCAAGTGACTGAGGATCACACCGTGGTTCAGGAGATGCTGAAGGCAGGGATGATCACGCCGGAAGAGGCTGTAGTCCATGAAGGCCGAAATCATCTCAGCCGAGCTCTGGGCATTGAGTCGAATGTGGCGGTTGACAATTGGACGCTGAACCCGGTGAGCGGGCACCGCTACTTGCTGTGTTCCGATGGCCTTAACCATGAAGTGGCCGATCGGGACATACACGCAGCCTTGCTGCAACACGAAGGGCCAAAAGAGGCGGCAGATGCGCTGGTGGACCTGGCTTTGCGTCGGGGGGGAAGCGACAACATCACGGTGATCGTGGTGGATGTGGCCGAAGTAGCCCTCCCATAAATCGACCAAGCAAAGAACTACGCTGGTTTCGCCATGTCAGACACCGGTCCAGAGCTCCTGGGCAGTCGCTACCAACTACGGAATCAAATCGCTCGCGGCGGCATGACCGATGTCTTTTTGGGCCACGACACCCTGCTCTCGCGTCCGGTGGCCATCAAGCGGCTGTTTCCCGAATTCGCCACCGATCCGAGCTTTGTGGAGCGGTTCAGACGGGAGGCCACTGCGGCGGCCAACCTCAGTCATCCCAACATTGTGCCGGTGTACGACTGGGGGTCGGCCGAGGGCACGTATTACATCGTCATGGAGTACATCGAGGGGCACAGCCTGGCTGAGCTGCTGCGCTCGGGGGGCCCCCTGGCCCCGGAACGCGCCGCGGAGATCGCCATGGATGTGGCTGAGGCGTTGGGATTTGCGCACAACAACGGACTAATCCACCGAGATGTGAAGCCCAGCAATGTGCTGCTTTCGCCCGACGGCCAGGTGAAGGTCACCGACTTCGGCATCGCCATCGTGGCGTACGGGGGAGCGGAGTCGAACCTCACCCAAACCGGTGCGGTGATGGGCACCGCGACCTATTTCTCGCCGGAACAGGCCCAAGGGAAGTCTCTGGACCATCGCAGCGACCTGTATTCGCTGGGAATCGTGCTGTACGAAATGCTCTGCGGCCGTCCTCCGTTCACGGGCGACACCTCGGTAGCCATCGCCTACAAGCACGTTCAACAGGCCGTGCCCTCCCCCTCGTCGCTGGGCGTCGTGCTGCCGGAGTCGCTGGAAGCCATCGCCATGAAGCTTTTGGCCAAGAACCCCGAGGAGCGGTATCCCACGGCCAAGGACGTCATACGAGACCTACGGCGCTATCGGCAGGGCCGTCATCAACTGTCGTCGGGCCAACGGCCAGGAGGAGTCCCGCCCGCGGTGCCAGCGCCGATGGGGACAGCGCCTCCGGCGAACATTCCCGAAGAGCCCCGCCAACCCCAGCCGATTCCTCCTCAGCCGGTTCCTCCTCAGCAGGTTCCTCCTCAGCAGCCTCCTTCGCCGGCGGCACCCAGCGGAGCAGGACAGCCGCCGCCGGCCCCCCCGCCGGCCCCGGTGGCCGTGTTGGAGCCATCGTCGCGCGCTGGGCTGTACACCGCGGCCACAGTCATCTTCATCGCGGTGGCCGTGCTGGTGTTCTTCGTGCTGTCCAACGTGCTCGACAACGGTGATGACGCCGCTCCACCGGTGGCAACCAGCACATCAGTTCCCGTGATCTCGGTGCCCGATGTGGTGGGTCTGTCGAGTCAGGCGGCGATACGCGAGCTGCGGGCCTTTGGTTTCGTGGTCAGCCAGGTGTTCACGGCCAGCGAGACGGTCCCGAGCAACGAGGTGATCTCCCAATCCCCTGAGGCGCTGTCCGAGTTGAACCAGGGGGAGGAGATTGAGATCACGGTGAGCTCGGGGGCCGTTCCGGTGACTGTGCCCGGAGTGGTGGGCCAAAGCGCGGGCGACGCCGCTCGCTTCCTGCAAGACGCGGGGTTCCCCTCCGAATTGCAGGTTGTGGAGGGCTCCACCGCGCCATCCGGACAGGTGCTGCGCCAAGATCCCACGGCCGGGAGCGAGGTTGCTCCCGGCAGTACGGTCACCCTTTTTGTGGCTGAAGGGCTCCAACCGGTAGAGGTGCCCGATGTGGCGGGAATGACGCTGTTGCAGGCGACCCAGGTACTGGTGCAGGCCGGTTTGGAGGTGAGCGACGAGGTTCTCGAAGAGCCCTCAGTCGACGTGGAGGAGGGCTTTGTGATCGGTACCGATCCCGCCCCGCCCGGATTGCTGTTGCCCGGTGCCACGGTCACGATCCTGGTCTCCACCGGTCCAGACAGCGTGGTGGTGCCCAATTTGGTTGGACTCACCCCGGAGACGGCTGCTGAGCAGTTGGCCGAGTTGGAACTGGTTTTGGCCGAGCCCATCGCCGAGTGTGATTTCCCGAACGACGCCGAAGAGCTAGAGGGTCGGGTTATGGACCAGATACCGCCGGCTGAGGAAGAGCATCCTCAGGGGACCGAGGTAATCGTCTGTCTGGGGCAACCGGCTTCGGCTGTGCCGGGGCCAGCGCCCACCGAGATCATTGATGAGTTCAGCCCCCGCAGGCTGGAGGCCAGGAGTGAGGCATCGGCGATCACCGCGAGGGCTTCGGCGGCGGGTCGCCAGCCCGACGCCCTGGGCAGCATTGCCCGATGGAATGCCCTGTCGAGCAGATTCGCCGCCGAGTGCCGAGAATTGGAGACGGCCTACTCTGACATCCCCGGTCTCGTGGTGGAATGGAATTTGGAGAATCCGTATCCGATGCCCGCGGTCGCGGCCAATGCCGAGAACTGGGTGGAAGGCCTCGATGGCGACACGCCAGGGGTAGACGACGGTTGCCAGGTGAGGTGAATGGGGCAGTCTGAGGGGCTGCTACGGGGATATCTGGGCCAGGAAGTTCGTCAACATGTCGTGGCCCGAGGAGGTCAAGATTGACTCGGGGTGAAACTGCACCCCTTCCACCGGGTGATCGCGGTGGCGCAGACCCATCACCAATCCGTCATCGGTTTCGGCAGTAATCGTCAAAACGTCGGGCACCGAAGACCGCTCCACGATGAGTGAGTGATACCGGGTGGCCTCGATGGGATTGGGGAGTCCGGCGAAGACCCCTTCACCGGTGTGGTGGATGATCGACGTCTTGCCGTGCATGACCTGGGGTGCCCGAACCACCCGACCGCCGAAGACCTCCCCGAGGCACTGCAATCCGAGGCACACGCCGAGCAGAGGCCGCACGCCGCTGAACTGTTGGATGAGGGCGTTGCTCAACCCGGCGTCGCAAGGCTGTCCTGGACCGGGGCTGATGAGAACGCCGTCGGGACCGAGGTCGAAGGCCTGTTCGAGGGTGATGGCGTCGTGGCGATAGACGAGGGGCTCCGCCCCCAGCTCGCCGAGGTACTGAACGAGGTTGTAGACGAAGGAGTCGTAGTTGTCGATCACCAGTATGCGGGGAGTCACCGGGGCCAACGTTATCGGGGGGTCGCTCGGGGTTAGAAGCGCATATCCTTTGTCCATGGCCAAACCGACCAAGCGCAGAGTGCAGGGCGGGCGGGTTACTCCGAGGGGTACCCGGCCCGAGAACGAGGCGGTGCCCCGGGTGCCGGTCTCGGCCGAGAAGATCAGCCCGACTTGGGTGCCGGTGTTGATGATCGCCCTGCTGGTGTTGGGGGCGATGATGATCGTGCTGAACTACGTGGCTCTGCTGCCGGGCGACACCAGCAATTGGTACCTGCTGGGGGGCCTTGGTTTGCTGCTGGCCGGCATGCTGGTGGCCACCCAGTGGCATTAGCCAACGGGGGGAGTTGTCTAGTTACGGCTTTGTAGTTTGTGCCCAGGTTTATCCACAGTCTGTGGATAAACGGCCTCAGTCGTCGATGGGGGCAACCAAGTCCATTTCATCGCCGCAGTGGCGGGGAGGCTCAGGGTCTTCTTCGGGGGCTGAGGTCATGCGGACCTCGGCGTAGCAGAGCGAGCATCGGTAAGTGATCTTCACCTTGCGCAGCTCGCCCGGCGGGGGCGGCGGAGGAAGCGGCTGGCGGATCATCAGCAGTACGCCCACGCCGACCCGGATGAGGATCATCCCGGCGAGAATGGCGATGAGCACACTGAGCCATAGGGGCACTTGTTCAGCCTAGATGGGCCGGTACTGTGGTCCCATGGATGAGATGAATCTGGCAATGCTGTTTCTGCGGGTAGGTATCGGGCTCACGTTTGCCGCCCACGGATACGGCAAGATCTTTCAGGGCGGCCGCATTCCCGGAACTGCGGGCTGGTTCGACAGCATGGGAATGAAGCCGGGCAAATTGCATGCCTGGATGGCCGCGCTCACCGAGATCGGTGCCGGATTGCTCTTGGCCTTGGGGCTTTTCACGCCGCTGGCCGCGGCGGGCATGATCGGGGTCATGGTGGTGGCCGCGTGGACGGTCCACCGGCACAACGGCTTCATGATCGTGCGGGAAGGCTGGGAGTACACCTTCGTTTTGGCCATCGTGGCGGCAGCAGTGGCCACCTTGGGACCCATGGAGTGGTCGATCGACAATGCGCTGGGCATCGACGACAACTTGGATGGCTATGTGGGCTTGGCTATCGGCGCCGGCGGTGGAGTGCTGGCCGGTTTGACCCAGCTCGCGGTGTTCTATCGTCCACCCAAATCTGAAGAGACCGACTGAGCGGTGAGCGATGCGAGCGTGATCCGACTGGATCATGGGGAGTTGCGGCGCTACGAGATTGCCATTCTGAACGGCTTGGGGGTCCCCTCCGAACACGCCGAGATGGTGGTCGACAACCTGGTAGAGGCTGACCTCCGCGGGGTTGATTCCCACGGGGCCCACTTGGTGGAGCTTTATGTGGCCCGGCTGAGATCGGGACACCTGCGCCCGGTCACCGAGGTGAAAGTGGTGCGTGACGACGGCGCCACCGTGATGCTGGATGGCGGGATCGGCTTCGGGCAAGTCTCCGGGGTTGCGGCCATGGAGTTGGCGGTGGAGCGGGCCAAAGCCCATGGGGTGGCGGCGGTGACGGTGAGAGAGGGCACGCACTTGGGGGCTCTGGCCTACTACACCCTGCCCGCGGCGGAAGCGGGGTGCTTTGCCATGGCGGTGCAGAACGGCCCGGCCATCGTTCCTCCTTTCGGTGGCCGGTCGGGGATTTTCTCGACCAATCCGTTCTCCTGGGCGGCTCCTGCGGGCGAAGAGCTGCCGGTGGTTTATGACATCGCCACCACCGCAGTGGCTGGCAACAAGATCTTGCTGGCCAAAAAGCGAGGCGATCCCACTATCCCCGAGGGATGGGCCAACGACGAACAGGGCCGCCCGACCACCGACACCGCAATCGCGTCGGCGCAGAATCTGTGCTGGTTCGGTGGGTATAAGGGATTCGGAATCGCGCTGATGGTGGAAGTGCTGTCGGGGATTGTGGCGGGAAGCAGCTTCGGTCATACTGAGCAAACCGACAGCGAGTTGGTGGGCAACCGCCGACTGGCCAAAGGCTGGATGTTCTTGACCCTCGACTTGGAGCGGTTCTGCGGGCTGGACCGGTTTCGGGAGCAAATGGACCAACTCATCCGAGATGTGCACAACACTGAGCGAGCCGAAGGGGTAGACCGGATCTACGTTCCCGGCGAGATTGAGCACGAGAACCGGGCCGAGCGGCTGGCATCGGGGATTCCCCTGCCCACAGCTCTGGTAGACGAGATCAGCGCCATCGGTGCCGACTTCGGGCTTCCCCCGCTGGGTTCGTCGTGACTATGCGCTCTGCGATACGAGGCGGAAGACAGCCCCGTCTGACTATGCGTTCTGCTCGAATACGACTTTGACTGCGCCGCGAGAGCCGGCTTCGGCGGCGTGGGTGATGGCTTCTCGGTAGCGATCCAGGGGGTAGCGGGCTGATACCAGCCGCTCGAGTTTGGCCGATTCCACCAGGTCGAATGCCAGCTCGAAGCTGGTGGCGGTACGGCCGTCGGAGAAGGTCTCGGTGCCGTAGGTATAGGCCCCCACCAACTCGGTTTCCCGGTGCCACAATCCGGTCAAATCGACTCGGGCTGCCTCGGGCATGCCCAACAGCACCACTCGGCCGCGCGGCCGGGTGATGGCAATGGCATCAGCCACCGATGCTGGGCTGCCCACTGCGTCGATGGTTATGTCCACTCCGCTGGAGAGGTAATCGCCCAGCATCCGACAGCCGCAGAACCTCCGCACCGCTCGGCGCATCTCGCCGGGGTCCACCACGATGTCGGCGCCCAGCTCGGCGGCCATATCTTGTTGGTGGGGATATTTGGCGGTGACGATGACCGTTCCGGCGGCGGTCAGGGTCCGCAGCGCAGCCACCGAGCACAGGCCCATGGTGCCCGCGCCCAGCACTGCCACCGAGGCGCCCGGCTCAACCTGGGCCTTCAAAGCGGCGTGGACTCCGCCCGCGGCGGGCTCCAGCATCACTGCGGCCTCATCGCTGAAGTGCTGGGGCACCTCGTGGAGCTGGCTTTGGTGGGCCACCAGCGCCTCACCCCATCCGCCGCCGGTGCTGGAGCAGAAGCCAATTTGGATCCCGTCTTTGATGGCGCCGCCCAGCAGATAGCCGTAGTCATTGCCATCGCCGGGGGCTGCGCCGGGAAAGGGCAGAGGCTCGTTGCGGGCCGCCGGTCCCAGAACCGGCTCAAGGGCGAGGCGATGGCCGTCTTGGTCGATGCCCACCACCTCGTGGCCGGGGACGAAGGGGAACGACACCAGCGGTTCGAAATACCGGGAGGACCGGCCCTCCACCGTGGCCAGATCTGACCCGCAGATGCCGGTCAACCGGGGGGTGATGGTTCGCCAGTCGGGTCCGGGCAATTCGGGGGGATCGATGTCGCGCAATTGCAGGGGGCCAACTTCGCCGCCGATGCCGGGGACCACCCGGGAGGCCACCGCGGCGGCCGCATAGCGGGCTATCTTGCGTTCGAATACCAATGCCTGCACTAGGGCACCTTTTTCCTCACCGGGCTATAAGGTACTTCTCTGGATCGCGGGGCGAGCCCCGGTAGCGGATTTCGAAGTGGAGATGGGGTCCGGTGGACCAGCCGGTGTTGCCGACCCCGCCGATGGTCTCTCCGATGGCCACTTGGTCGCCGACGGATACGTCGAAGCGCGAGAGATGGGCATACAGCGTGCTCCACCCGCCGCCGTGGTCGATGATCACCGTATTCCCGTATCCAGTTCGTGATGCAACCTGGGTCACGACTCCGGAGGCGGAGGCCTGGATGGGGTCACCGGTGTTGCCGCCGTAATCCACCCCCGCGTGGAAGCGCAGGGTGCCGAATATGGGGTGAATCCGGTTGCCGTACCCCGATCCAATCGTCCCGGGCACCGGCTGGAAGAACGGGGGAGGTGCGGGGATCGAGATGTCATCGAACTGGCCGAGGCGCTCTTGGGCGGCCAGGGCCTCCAAGTCGGCTTGTCGCTGGCGCTCCAACTCGGCCAGGCGGGCCAGCTCGGCTTGTCGCTGGCGCTCCAACTCGGCCAAACGCCGTCGTTCTTTCTCCCGCTCGATCTCGTCTTCGATGCTCTCGATGTCTTCATCGAGTCCAGCGATCTCGTTCTCGATGTCTAGGCTGACCTGGGCCTCGGCCGCGATCCGCTCTTCTAGCTCCTGCTTCTTGCGGTTCCACTCGTCTTGCAGCTTTTTCTGCGCTGTTCGGAGTTCGGCCAGGTCGGTCAGGGCTGCTTCGATCTCGGCTTGGGCCTGCTCGATCTCGGTTTGGGCCTGCTCGGCCTGTTCGATCGCGATCTGCTGATCGTCTTTGGCTTGGCGCAAGCGGTCGATGAGCACTTGGGCGTCGGCGCCGAGTTCCTCGATGTAGAACTTTCGGCGAGCGTTCCGGTTCGGATCACCGTCTTGGAGGAGGAAGTTCTGCTCGTACACCAAGTCGAGGTAGATATCGACCACTTGGTCGCGCAAGCGCTCTTGGATGGCGGCGGTCTCGTCGTCCAGCTCAGAATCCCGCTCTCGAGCGGCGTTTACCCGCTCCTGCGCCGCGGTTTGAGAAAGCTCTAACGCTTGCAGACGGGTCACCGCGGCGGCGATCCAGTTGTTGACTTCGGCGAGAGCGGCGTCCACCTCTTCGATCTGAGCTTGGGTAACATTCAACTCTTCAATGGCAAACAGAGATTGGCGCTTCAGGGCATCTTGTTCTCGCTGCCGTTCGTCGATTTCCCGCTTTTTCTCCTCGATCTGGCGCTCACGCTCTTCGAAGAATGAGTCTTGGGCTGCGCTGGGTGTGCTAAGCGCTAGCGGCAGTAAGACCGCAATTAGGCAGACGATCCGCAATAACTTGTACATAAGGGGCTATCGATAACGCCGATGGCTTTGGCGTTAGTCACAATTGTAATCAAATTGCAACATTATTACAAGTGCCTGCTTGATGTTATTGGTGTGGCTTATGTTGTTTGTGTGGTCAATGACTTGAAGGTTGTAACGGCGGTTTCTCGGCCCTTCATTATGGTGGATACCCTGGAATTGTGACTGGCCTTCTGGACCGACGAGAACGGGTCATTTTGGCTGATGACTTGGCTGGAGTGGCTGAGGGCACCCCAGGCGAGGTGATGCTCCACACCGGTTTGCAGTGGGTGCGTTATTGGGTGCGATTCGATACCGGGGCCGAACGGGGATCCATCCACCGCGACAAGCTGGTGCGCGAAGACGAGTGGGAAGATTTTCTGGCTGGCCGGGCGGCTGCCGAGGCCGCGGCGGAAGCCAATGAGCTAGCGGGCGCCGCGGGCGGTGAGGCCCCCGAGTTGACGGCCGGTGATGCCGCCAGCGATGCCGCCAGCGATGATGCGGTCAGCGACGTGGTGGTCAACGGGGCCACCGTGCCGGCCCATTTGCTGTCCCGCAGTGCCTCGGCCCGGGAGCGCTTGGGCGGATAGCCAGCGCTAGCCCAGCGCGGATGCCCCAGAGGTGACGGCGGGAAGCAGTGCCGGGGCGGTCGGTAGGATTTGGTCGAGATAGAACCGGCTGGAGACTTGTTTGGCCCGCCAGAAGTCGGCTTGCTGCGGGCCAGCCGCTTCTGGCCGACCAGCCGCTTCCAGTCGACCAGCGGTGTCACCGGCTTGAGCCATGACCCAGCCGCCGACGGTGAGGCCGAGCATCTGGAGGAACGGGGTGGCACCGGCCAGGGCGTCGTCGCCGGGATGCTTCCCCAGCCAGCGGGCGGCTTCGGCAACGGCCCCGACGGCTTGGTCCAAGTTCTTGTCCAAACCGGTCA
The DNA here is from genome assembly GCA_022827405.1 of Acidimicrobiia bacterium. Lineage (GTDB taxonomy): Bacteria > Actinomycetota > Acidimicrobiia > Acidimicrobiales > Bin134 > Poriferisocius. The sequence goes on along the minus strand of JAJDTA010000179.1, from coordinate 22,314 downwards.
TCTCCTCCAGCAGCGCAGCCAGCGGCGCGCCGTTGTCCACGGGGAGCTTGCGGGCAACGAGGTCGATGGCTTGGATGCCGTTGGTGCCCTCGTAGATGGGGGCGATTCGGCTGTCGCGCCAATGCTGGGCGGCCCCGGTCTCCTCGATGTAACCCATCCCCCCGTGCACCTGGATGCCCAACGACGCCACTTCGACTCCCTGGTCGGTACACCAGGCCTTTGACACCGGCGTGAGCAGCTCGGCCCGGTGGTGAGCTTGTTGGCGGTGGGCTGGATCGGGATGGCCGGAGGCTTGATCGGCCGCGGCCGCGTTGAGGTACAGCAAACCCCGCATGGCCTCGGTGCGGGCTCGCATGTCCAGCAGCATCCGACGCACATCGGGATGCTCGGCGATGGGAGCCTGGGCGCCGGGTTCGGTATCGGACCGGCGACCTTGGCGCCGCTCGGCGGCGAACGCGGTCGCCTGCTGGTGGGCCCGCTCGGCCACGGCTAGGCCCTCCAGCCCAACCAGGAGACGGGCCTTGTTCATCATGGTGAACATCTGGGGCATGCCCTCGTTTTCTTCGCCCACCAGCTCGCCGACGGCCCCGTCCAGCTCCATCACACAGGTGGGGCTGGCATGGATGCCCACCTTGTGCTCCAGACCGATGCAGCGGATGGCGTTGCGCTCGCCCAGCTTTCCATGGTCATCCACCAGCATCTTGGGCACGATGAACAATGAAATGCCCCGGGTGCCAACGGGGGCGTCGGGGGTGCGGGCCAAGACGCAGTGGACGATGTTGTCGGCCATGTCGTGCTCGCCCCAGGTGATGAAGATCTTCTGGCCCCACAGCTTGTAGGTGCCGTCGGCTTGGAGCTCGGCCCGGGTGGTGAGGGCGCCGACATCGGAGCCGGCCTGGGGCTCAGTCAAGAGCATGGTCCCCGTCCAGGTACCGCTGATCAACGAGGGCAGCCAGCGGTGCTGCTGTTCGAGGCTGCCGTGGGCGCTGAGTGTGCCGATGGCACTCTGGCTGAGCATGGGGCACAACGAGAACGCCATGTTGGCCGAGGTGAACATCTCTTGGATTGCGACATCGACAACCAGGGGAAACCCGGCCCCGCCGTGCTCGGGGTCGGCCGACACTGCGGTCCAACCGCTGTTGATGTACTGCTGGTAGGCCTGCCGGAAGCCCTCAGGGGTGACAACGTCGCCGTTGCCGTTGAGCACACTGCCGGTTTGGTCTCCCGTTCGGTTGGTGGGAGCGATGACCTCGGTGGCCAGCCGTCCCGCTTCGGCCAGGAGGTCTTCGGTGTGGTCGAGGCCGATGTTTGACCAGGCGGGGATCTCGGCCAGTTCGTCTAGGCCCGCGATGTGGCGCAGGGCGAAAGCAATGTCGTTCAACGGAGCGTTGTAGGGGCTCATATCAGCCTTCAATGGGGTTGTCGGCGGTCAATTTCGATAGCAGCAGCTCGGCCGCGGCCGCGGGGGAGAGCTCATGGCGGTCAACTCGGCCAAGAGCGGATTCCCCCAACTGGTTCTGGATGATCTGGTGGGCGCGGTCGCGCAGATCGAGCTCGATGCGGTCGGCCACCTCGTCTCGGCGGCGGCGGCAGCGGCGGCGAATCAGCTCGCCGGAGTCGTGAAGATGGGCGGTGTGGCGCTCGATCTCCGCCCACAGATCGTCGATGCCCTCTCCTTCGGTGGCGGTGGTCAACACAATGGGGGCCCGCCACCCGCCCCGGTGGCCGAGGTCGAGCATCAACTCCAGGTCGCGGCGGGCGCCCCGGGCATCGGGTCGGTCGGCCTTGTTCACCACGAAGATGTCAGCCACCTCCAACAGCCCGGCCTTGTTGGCCTGCACCGCGTCGCCCCAGCCCGGCGTAACCACCACCACGGTGGTGTCGGCCGCCGCGGCGATCGACACCTCCACCTGGCCGACGCCCACGGTCTCCACGATGATGGGGTCGCAACCGGCGGCATCGAGCACCCGGACGGCGTCGGGCACGGCCACCGCCAGTCCCCCGGCGTGGCCGCGGGTGGCCATCGATCGGATGAAGGCACTGCTGCTGACATGGCTGTCCATGCGGATCCGGTCGCCCAGGATGGCCCCGCCGGTGAGCGGGGAGCTGGGGTCGATGGCCAGAATGGCCGGACGGGATGCCCCCGAGGCCGTGGCCAACCGCCCGGTCAGGGTGGACTTGCCCGTTCCCGGGGCGCCGGTGACTCCCACCACTCGGGCGTGGCCAGCGTCGCCATGGGCCCGCTCCGACACCATGGCGGCGGTGTCGCCCCGCTTCTCCACCATGGTGAGCAGCTTGCCGAGAGCCCGCCGGTCGCTGCCTCGGGCTGCTTCAAACAACTCGTCGAGCGGGTCGCGGCTCATCTTTTGATCCGCTCGTGGGCAGGCTGAGGGCTCACTGGGCGGCGATGTGGCGGTCTACGGCCGCTCTTACTGCGGATACCACCTCTTCGGCCGACGCCCCGGGACCGATGACCGCGGCCACGCCGGCGTCGATGAGGGTGGCGACATCGTCGGCTGGGACGATGCCGCCGATCACCACCGGCACGTCCAAGCCGGCTTGGTCGACAGCCTGCACCATTCGGGGGGCCAGGGTGAGATGCCCGGCGTTGTGCATGGAGAGGCCGATGACGTCGGCATCCTCCTGCTCACAGGCGGCCACAATGCTGTCGGTGGTTTGGCGCAGGCCCAGGTAGATCACTTCCATTCCGGCATCCCGGAGCGTGCGGGCCACGACCTTCAGCCCGCGATCGTGGCCGTCGAGCCCCAATTTGGCCAAAACCACCCGGATCGGTGCTTCGAATTGGGCGTCGGGGGGGAGCGAAGTGTCGGCAGGGGGCTCGCTCATCGGCTCACACCACCGCGGTCTCCACATACGTGCCGAACACCGTCTCCAAAGCAGCGACGATCTCGCCCTCGGTGGCATAGGTCTGCACCGCGTCGATGATGGGCGGCATGAGGTTCACGTCGGGCTGCTCGGCGGCTTCGACCAATGCGGCGAGAGAAGCCCTGACCGCGTCGTCGTCGCGTTCGCCGCGAATTTGGGCCAGGCGCTTGAGCTGTAGTTCTTCGGTCTCGTGGCCGATGGACAAGAGATTGGCCTCTTCGTCGTCGCCCTCGGTGAACTCGTTGACCCCCACAATGATGCGCCGTCCAGCATTGACCTCGCGCTCGTAGCGGTAGGCGGCATCAGCGATCTCGCCCACGAAGTACCCGTCTTCGATGCCGGCGTAGGCCCCTTCCAGCATGGAGCCGTTGCCCAACTGGTCGATGTGGTCGAAGATCTCGTTGGCCTGGCGCTCCATCTCGTCGGTCATCCATTCCACGAAGGGGGCGCCGCCCAGCGGATCGACCACCGAAGCGGCTCCGGTCTCGTGGGCCACGATCTGCTGGGTGCGAAGGGCGATGCGGGCGGCCTTCTCGGTGGGCAGGGCCAGAGCCTCATCGTAGGAATCGGTGTGCAGGCTCTGGGTGCCGCCCAGCACCGCAGAAAGGGCTTGGATGGCCACCCGGGCGATGTTGTTCTCCGGTTGTTGAGCGGTGAGGGAGACTCCGGCGGTCTGGGTGTGGAACCGGCACATGAGCGACTTGGGGTTGGTGGCGCCGTAGCGGTCTTTCATCCAGGTGGCCCAGATGCGGCGGGCGGCCCGGTACTTGCCGATTTCCTCGAAGAAATCGCTGTGGGCGTTGAAGAAGAACGAAAGGCGGGGGGCGAAGTCGTCCACGTCGAGGCCGGCGGCAATGGCGGCCTCGACATAGGCGAAGCCGTTGGCCAGGGTGAAGGCCAGTTCTTGGGCGGCGGTCGAGCCCGCCTCGCGGATGTGGTAGCCGGAAATGGAGACCGGATGCCAGCGGGGCATCTCCGCGGTGGTGAACCGAATCAGGTCGGTAACCAGCCGCACCGATGGGCGGGGCGGGAAGATGTACTCCTTTTGGGCTTGGTACTCCTTCAAGATGTCGTTTTGGATGGTGCCGCCCAGGCTGGCCCGGCTTACCCCGTTTTTCTCGGCCACCGCGACATACATGGCCATCGCGATGGCCGCTGGTCCGTTGATGGTCATCGACGTGGTGACCTTGCCCAAGTCGATGCCCGCGAACAGGTCCTCCATGTCGGCCAGGGTGTCCACCGCCACTCCGGCTCGGCCGACCTCGCCGATCGCCCATTCATGATCGGAGTCGCGGCCCATGAGGGTGGGCATGTCGAAGGCCGTGGACAGCCCGGTTCCCCCCGCTCGGAGCAGGGCGTGGAAGCGGGCGTTGGTGTCGGTTGCCGTGCCGAATCCGGCAAACATCCGCATGGTCCACAACTTGCTGCGGTAGCCGGTGGAGTACAGCCCCCGGGTGTAGGGGTATTCGCCCGGCTTCAACTCATCGCCGTAGAAGGGGTCGAGGGGGATCCCCGACATCGACTCTACCATCAAGGAATCCTATCATGGAAGTCCGATAGTTGGAAGTGCAACTATCGGTTAAAGCCAGTCAATTTCAAAGAAAACGGGGATCTTGCCGGTTTGGGGGCTGGTTCAGCTTCTTACCAATTGCCCGGGAAGGGCACCGGTGAGCTCCCCGTCGGCCAGCACGGCTTGGCCAGCCACCAGGGTGGCGACAAAGCCGTTGGCTTTTTGAATCAGCCGACGTCCGCCCGCGGGAAGGTCGAACACCATCTCGGGGGCTCGCAGGCTGAGCCGGTCGAAGTCAATGAGGTTGATGTCGGCCCGCTTCCCGGTGGCCAGCGTGCCCCGGTCGTCGAATCCGACCAATGCGGCGGTGTCGGCGCACTGCCATTTGATGAGCTGCTCCACCGGCAGGGTCTCGCCCCGCGTCCGGTTGCGGCCCCAGTGGGAGAGGAGGAAGCTGGGCATGCTGCCGTCGCACAAGAACCCGACGTGGGCGCCGGCATCCCCCAGACCCGGAACGCTGAGCGGGTGGTTGAGCATCTCTTTGGTGAGCTCGAAGTCGCCGTCGCCGTAGTTCATCACCGGCACATAGAGGAGTTCGGTGCCACCCCGGGCCAACAAGGCGTCGTAGAGGGCCTCGTGGGGGTTAACCCCCCGTCGGGCGGCGTCGGCGGCCACGCTGACATCCGGCGAGGGCTCGTAGTCGGGGAATTCGCCCAATGGGAAGAGCTTGTCGAGCTGATTGAAGGTATGGACAGGCTGGGCCGCCAACTCGGCCACCAGGCGGTCCCTCACTTCGGGCTCGCGTAGGCGGGCCACCCGCTCGGAAAGATCGAGGGCGGCGAACTGGTGGTAACCAGGGCACGATAGGAGCGCGTGGTAGGTGGATTGGAGGCCCACGAGCACGCCCACTGGTCGGCTGGCCACCTGGGCTCGCAGCGGAATGCCGGCCGCGTCGGCTTGGGCGATGCGGTCGAGGAGTTGGTGGCCGAGATCGGGACGGCTGTCGGGGACGGCAATGGTCATCGACAGGGGACGGCCGCTGAGCCGGGCCATCTCAGCCACCAGGTGGAACTCGGCATCCAAATCGCCCCAGTCGCCCACCATCTCGAACACGCCCTTGCCGGTTTGCCCCACGGCCTTGGCGATGGCCCATAGCTCGGGCGCGCCGGCGGTGAGGCTGGGGGTGTGCTCGCCGTCTTTGGTCTTGTGGTTGATAGTGCGGCTGGTGGTGAAGCCCACCGCGCCGGCGGCCACGCCTTCGGCGGCCAGTCGGGCCATCTCGGTGATTTCTTCGGGGGTGGGGTGATTTTCGTGATCGGCACCCCGCTCGCCCATGACGTAGGCCCGAAGCGCACCGTGGGGCACTTGGGCGGCTACGTCGATGGTGCGGGACTTGCGCTCAACGGCGTCGAGGTATTCGGGGAAGCTCTCCCACTCCCATTTGATGCCCTCGGCGAGAGCCGCGCCGGGGATGTCTTCGACGCCTTCCATCAGGCCGATGAGCCACTCCTCGGAGCCGGGGCGCACCGGGGCGAAACCCACGCCGCAATTGCCCATCACCACGGTGGTCACCCCATGCCACACCGACGGAGTCATGTCGGGATCCCAGGAGACTTGCCCGTCATAGTGGGTGTGGATGTCGACAAATCCGGGGGTTACCAAGAGGCCGTCGGCATCTAGTTCTTGGCGGGCTGGGCCGATGCTCTTGCCGATATCGGTGATGGTGCCGTTATCGATGGCGATATCCGCGGTGAACGGTGCCTGGCCGGTGCCGTCGACGACTGTTCCGGCGCGGATTGCGAGGTCGTGCATGGGTCGAAGTTAGTCTCTCGGCATGAGTGATGATGCTGCGATCAGGAATGTTGTTGCCCGGTTGGCGATTTTGGCGGATGAGGGGGATTTGGAGGAGTACGTGGACTTGTTCACTGACGATGCTCGCTGGGACATGCCGGGGGGAGAGTTGCAGGGGCGGGACAACCTCTTGGCCGGGGCCATTGAGCGACGCGCCGCAGGCACCGTGGGGCCGGGGAGCAATACGCGCCATGTGATCACTACTCAGGCGGTGGCGGTGGACGGCGATGAGGCTGCTTCTGATGCCTATTTCCAGTTTTGGGTGAACACGGCCGCTGAGCCTTCGATCGCGTTGTTTGGGACGTATCAGGATCGCTTGGTGCGGACAGACGGCGGGTGGAAGCTGGCCCACCGGACCATTTCATTCGGCTAGGGCTCATTCGGCTAGGGATGGCAAAATTGTCTGTGCTTGAAGGCCGGGTGGCGGTGGTCACCGGTGGGGGCCGGGGGATTGGGCGAGCCATCGCGGTGGGCCTGGCCCGGGAGGGGGCGGCGGTGGTGGTGTCGTCTCGGACGCAGGAGCAACTCGACGCGGTTGTTGCTGAGATCGAGGGGGCAGGTGGTCGAGGCTTGGCGGTGGTGGCCGATGCGTCCGATGAAAGTGATGCACGGTCGCCGGTGCGGGCGGCGATGGCCGAGTTCGGGCGCGTCGACGTGCTCGTGAACAACGTGGGGGGCTCGTCGGGAGGCAACCATGATCCGTTCTCGGGAGACGCCGAGGCGTTCATGGGGACCTTGCGGCTGAACTTGATTTCGGCCTTTTGGACCAGCCAGGAAGCGCTGGCCCCGATGCGGGAGCAGGGCTATGGCCGCATTATCAACATTGGCTCAGGCGCCTCCAAACGGGCCGCAGCCAGCGTGGGTTACACCGCGGCCAAGCACGGCCTGGTGGGCCTCACCAAGCAACTGGCCATGTCGGCGGCACCGCACGGGATCACGGTGAACTGCCTCTGTCCGGGATGGACCAACACGGCACTGGTGGACTTTGAAAAGCTGGCCGCGGCCAAGGGGACCACCGCGGCCCAGGCCGAAGCCGACGCCCATGCCGACAGCGCCCAGCGCCGAGTCTTGGAGCCCGAGGAACTGGCCCCGATGGCCGTGTTGTTGGCCTCAGAAGCTGGCGGGGGCATCACCGGGCAAGTGATCAGCGTGGACGGTGGCTATCGCCTCTGATTTCATATGGCCGTGGAGATTGCGGCCTTCCAGCAGCTCATGGAAGACCTTTATGGTCCCCAAGACCGCGAGCGGGGCATTCCGGCCACGGTGGCCTGGCTGTGCGAGGAGCTAGGAGAGCTGGCCCAGGCAGTGCGCAAGGGCGACGACGCTGAGCGGCTGCACGAATTGGGCGATGTGCTGGCTTGGTTGGCGTCGTTGGCCAACCAGTTGGAGTTGAGTTTGGAAGAAGCCGCGCTGCGGTACCGCGACAACCCGCCCCGCTAGGCGGGAAGCAACGCTTCGGCTATTTGGAGGGCGTTTAGGGCGGCGCCTTTTCTTAGGTTGTCGCCGGCTATGAAGAGGGATAGGCCGTTTGGGACGGTGGGGTCGACGCGGATGCGGCCGACCAGGGTGGGGTCGATGCCGGCCGAGGCTTGGGGGGTGGGGACGTTGTTGACCACGACGCCGGGGGCGTTTGACAGAAGCTTGGTGGCTTGCTCGGGGCTGAGGGGGCGGTCGAACTCGGCGTTGATGGCCAGGCAATGGCCGGTGAACACCGGCACCCGCACGCAGGTGGCGCTCACCGCCAGATCAGGGAGCTCCAGGATCTTGCGGCTTTCCTCCACCAGCTTGCGCTCCTCGGAGGTCTCCCCGGAATCGTCGTCGATCCAAGAGCCGCATTCGGGGACCACGTTGAAGGCGATGGGGGCGGCGAATACCGACGGTGCGGGGAACGAAACGGCGTGGCCATCGTGGGTGAGGCCAATGGCATCGTCGGCCACCTTGCGCACCTGCTCGTCCAGCTCGGCCACGCCGGCCAGACCGCCTCCCGAAACCGCCTGGTACGACGAGATCACCAGGCGGCGCAACCCGGCGTGGGTGGCCAACGGCTTGAGCACAGGCATGGCCACCATGGTGGTGCAGTTGGGGTTGGCCACGATTCCCTTGGGAATGTCAGCCAGGGTGTGGGCATTGACTTCGGGTACCACCAGGGGCACATCGGGGTCCATCCGCCAGGCCGAGGAGTTGTCGATCACCGTGGCTCCGGCTTCGGCCACTCGGGGGGCGAGTTCCCGGGAAGTAGCCCCGCCCGCGGAGAACAGGGCGATGTCCACCCCTCGGTAGTCGGCGGTGGCGGCATCTTCTACCACGAGGTCTTGATCCCGCCACGACATGGTGCGGCCCGCGGAACGGGCCGATGCCAGCACCCGCAGTTCGTCAACCGGGAAATTGCGCTCATCCAACAGGCGAAGCATCACTCCGCCCACCTGGCCAGTGGCCCCGAATACTGCGACTCTCACCGCGACAAGCCTACTTTCGGTGCAGCGAAAAACTGGTGCCGTTATCGGGACAGGCCGAACGCCTCGTGCAGCGCTTGAGTGGCCTTATCAGCATGTTCTTGGCGGATCACGCAGCTTATGCGGATGGGAGAAGTGGAGATCATCTCGATGTTGACCTGGTTCTCCGACAAGGTCTCGAACATGGTGGCGGCCACGCCGGGGTGCGACTTCATTCCCGCACCCACCAGGCTGATTCGGGCGATGTCCCGATCGGCGGTCACCCCGGTGGTGCCGATTTCGCCGGCCACTGTCTTGGTGATGTCGGCGGCTGTGTCGACATCACCGTCGGGAACGGTGAAGGAGATGTCGGTGATGCCGTGCTCAGAGGCATTCTGCACGATCATGTCCACGTTCACGCCGGCGTCGGCCAGCTGACGGAACATGGCCGCGGCCACGCCGGGGCGGTCGGCCACACCGGTCACGGTGATCTTCGCCTCGGAGGTGTCGGGGGTCACTGATCGGATGATGGGTTGCTCCATGGAGGGCTCCTCTTTGACCACCCAGGTTCCCTGCTCCCAGGTGAAGGCGGATCGGATATGCAGCTTGACCCCGTAGTTCTGGGCGACCTCGACGGAGCGCATCGCCGGCTTGGGGCAGCCAACTGCGGTCATTTCCAGCAGCTCGTCGAAGGAGATGCTGCTCAGCTTGCGGGCGTCGGCGCACACTCGGGGATCGGTGGTGAACACCCCGGACACATCGGTGTACAGCTCACAGGCGTCGGCGCCCAGGGTGTGGGCCAGCGCCACCGCGGTGGTGTCGGAGCCGCCCCGGCCCAAGAACGTCACGTCGTTTTCGGTGCTCACCCCTTGCGACCCGGCCACCACCGGCACCCGGTTGGCCTCCAGCGCGGCCTGAACCCGGTCGGGGGTGATTTCCAGGATCTTGGCGTTGCCGTGATTGGTGTCGGTGATGAAGCCGGCCTGGCTGCCGGTGAAGGAGTTGGCCGGCACTCCCAGATCGTGAAGCGCCATGCACACCAGGGCGCAGGCCTTGCGTTCGCCCGCGGTGATGAGCATGTCCAATTCCCGGCCCGGCTGGGTGTCGGACACCGCCGAGGCCAGCCCCAGCAGCTCGTCGGTTTCCTTGCCCATGGCGCTGATCACCAGCACCACGTGATCGCCTCGGTCTCGGCATCGGCGCACATGGTCGGCCACATCGCGGATACGGTCGGCGTTGGCCACCGACGTCCCGCCGAACTTCTGCACCACTAAGGCCACGACATAAAACGCTACCGGCCCTTAGTGGGTACTTCGGTGGTTGTATTGCGAGTTTTTGAGACCGCTAAGTTTCTGGCAATGGCCACGAGCAAGAGGCAGCGCCAGCGTGATCGTCGGCAGGTGGCCCAACAGCGGGCCAAAACAACCGCAGTCCGCGGCCGGATTCGCTCTCGAGGAGCGCGGTTCGCCCTGATCACCGCGGCGATTGTGGTGGCCGTGGTGATTCTGTGGTTTTGGGCTCGAGGCAGCGACGACGAGAATGCCTCAGATGTGGGCGAAGACGTGGTGTTTCCCGAGCTTCCCCCGCCCCCGGCTCCCGGTGGAGAGCGGACATTCGCATCGGCTCCAGACCAGTTTCTTGATCCTGATGTTCGGTATTCGGCAGCTTTCGATACCAGCGTCGGGATCATCCGAGTAAGGCTCGACCAAGGGCTGTCCCCGGAGGCAGTGAACGCCTTCGCAGTCTTGGCCGATGAGGGCTACTACAACGGAACAGCCATCTTCTACACCGATAAAGACGGCGGGTACATCCAGGGCGGATCGCCCCAAACCAACTCCGCCGACGATCCTGGACCGGGATTCACGGTGACACCGGGCGAGTCGGCCGACTACCAGGCTGGTCAGCTTCTGTGGTCGGCCGAGGGCGATACGACCGGCCAGTTCCTCTTTGTGACCAAAGACGAGTTCCAACCGTCACAAGCGGTATCCGGGCTGACCATACTGGGCCAGGTCGAAAGCAATAGCCTGCGCTTGGTTGAATCCATCTTGAACAGCCACGTCGGAAATCCCGACGCCGTCTTCGGCGGGCGGCCGGCGGAATCGGTCATCGTCAACTCAATCGACATACAATCCACCGACCTCACCCCTGAAGGGAGCATTGATTTGAGCGGATGTCCGCCAGCAGACGGTTCGGGACCCCAGGTTCTGGATTTCGACGGTCCCCACCCCATGTGTTTGGACGTGTCCAAGCAGTACACCGCGGTGTTCGACACCACCTCCGGTGAGATTCGGATCGACCTCGACGTGACCAACACGCCGATTACGGCCAACAACTTCGCGGTGTTGGCCCGATACCACTACTACGACAACACGCTGTTGTTCCGGACCGATCCGAGCATCGGCATCATTCAGGGCGGGGCGCCCCATACCAACTCCCCGTCTGATCCCGGCCCGGGCTACACCATTCCCGACGAGGGCTCAGGGTTCACCTATGAGCCGGGCCAGATCGTGATGGCCCGCACCGCCGCGCCCAACAGCGCCAGCGCCCAGTTCTTCTTCGCCGTCAACGAGAACACCGCCCTGCTCAACAACCAGGGCACTTATGTGGTGTTCGGCCAGATGGACGAAGCTGGCCTGGCGGTGGCGGAGGCTATTTTGGCCAGCCACGTCGACCAGCCCGGCAACCGGTTGGGAGGGGGCCCCGATCCCCAGGTGATTGTCAACTCGGTCACCATCGAAGAATCCGGCTAGTCCCGCAACCCCGCCTAATTGGGTGGGGCAGAGTATGGGGATGAGGCTTGTTCCCGAGCCCAGCCAGTGGGAGTTTCCGCCCGCGGAGACGGCCGATGAGCATGGCTTGGTGGCAGTGGGGGCCGACTTGGCCCCGGGCACACTATTGGCTGCTTACCGATCCGGTTTGTTTCCGATGCCATTGGGCCGCACCGACAAGCTGGGATGGTGGTCGCCCGACCCTCGGGGAGTGATCCCCCTCGATGATCTCCGGGTGACCCGCTCACTGCGTCGGTCGCTGCGGCGATATCGAATAACGGTTGACCTTGCCTTTGCCGATGTCATTGATGCCTGCCGAACGATTGAGCGTCCTCATGGCTGGATCTCACCGGCCATCCGCGATGCCTATGTTGGGTTGCACCGTATGGGTTGGGCCCACAGCGTGGAGGCATGGTCGGAGGAGGGAGAGCTGGTGGGCGGATTGTACGGGGTGTCGATCGGCGGGCTGTTCGCGGGAGAGTCGATGTTTCATGTTGATCGCGATGCGTCGAAGGTGGCGCTGGTGGCGCTTGTAGGGAGATTGAATCACGGTGGTGTCACCCGGCTGTTGGACGTGCAGTGGGCGACGGAACACCTGCGGAGCTTGGGGGCGGTGGAGATTCCTCGGAGTGAGTACCTGGCGCGTTTGAAGATCGCCGTGAAGCAGCCGTCGGCTCCGTGGGGGGGTTAGTTGAGGCGGGTGACGGTGTCGCCTTGGTGGATGGGGCCGGGCTGGATTACTCGGGCGTTTATGCCGCGGAGGTTTAGGGCTCGGCCGGTGGGGGAGTTGACGAATCGGAGGGCGTCGAGGCCGAAACGGCTGGAGAACTTGCCGCAACCCGTGTGGGGTTCGGCGGTGACTTCGATGACGGCTTCGCCGATGGCGAGCTGAGTGCCGGCCGGGAGGGTTTCCAAGCTGATGTCGAGGTCGATGTAGAGCTGGTCGCCAGCGAGGGCCCATCGTTCGATGGGCCCGGCCACCGCGGCTGCGGCTCGGGCGTTCATGATGTTGAGTTGGGCGTCGAGGAGGGGACCGCCGTCGGGGGTCTTGGTTGAGCTCCGCTGGTTCCAGGTGTCGCCGACCAGGCCTTCGTCCAGGCTGAGCATCCCGGTGTCCAACACCTCTCGCCCGTCCACTGCCGGGCGGCGCACGATCAGCTTCAGCGTTCCGTGGTCGGCGGGGGCTTGGCGAATGTGGTCGAGCGCGGCCTCAAGCTCTTCGGGAGTTCGGTGGCGGGCGGGATCGGCGGTCATCGTTTCAGAGTCAGCTGCTTTCGGCGGGTTGCTGCCGGTGCGCTCCACCAGCGACCGCTGAACCGCCAGCGGGGAGCGGGAAGAGCGGGCGGGTCGCTAGTAGCGGGACGGGGCCAAAGAGCTTCATGGGCCGCCAAAATGGCAGCCACCTCGGCTTCGGTTGGCTGAGGAGTGATCTGGATGATGCTCATGTCTTCAAGGATCGTTACAGCGGGATAACCCCGTGCTTGCGGGGCAGCAGCTCCTCCCGCTTGGAGCGGAGCATTTCGAATCCGGCGATCACCAGCCGGCGGGTGTCGGCAGGATCGATCACGTCGTCGATGTAGCCCCGTTCAGCGGCGATGTAGGGATTGGCGTAGCGCTCGGTGTAATCGTCCACCAACTCGGCCCGTCGAGCGACGGGATCGGCGGCCGACTGGAGCTCGCGGCGGTAGATGATCTCCACCGCCCCCTGCGGGCCCATGACGGCCAGCTCAGCCCCCGGCCAGGCGAACGACAGGTCGGATCCCACCGATTTGGAGTCCATCACCACGTAGGCCCCGCCGTAGGCCTTGCGGGTGATGACCTGGATGCGGGGCACGGTGGCCTCGCAGTAGGCGTACAGCAGCTTGGCCCCATGGCGGATGATGCCGCCGTGCTCCTGATCGACGCCGGGCAGAAAACCGGGGACGTCGACAAAGGTGAGAAGCGGGATGTTGAAGGCGTCGCAAGTCCGCACGAAGCGGGCTGCCTTGGAAGACGACTCGATGTCGAGCACCCCGGCCAGCACCATCGGCTGATTGCCCACCACGCCGACCGTGTAGCCGTTCAGTCGGGCGAAGCCGCACACGATCGACTGGGCCCAGTGGGCGTGGTACTCCATGAACTCCCCGTCGTCCACCACCGCACCGATCACCTTGCGCATGTCGTAAGGCAAATTGGGGCTGTCGGGCATGATGTCCCGCAACTCGGGGGCGAGCCGCTCGGGATCGTCGGTGGCGTCAACCTGGGGAGGCTCCTCGAGGTTGTTGGCCGGCAGGTGGCTGACCAAAAAGCGGACCTCGTCGAGCACCTCCTCCTCGGTCGCGCCCACGAAAGTGGCCACTCCCGACTTGGTGGAGTGTGAGCGGGCGCCACCCAGGTCCTCCAGCGTGACCTCCTCGCCGGTGACCGTTTTCACCACGTCGGGGCCGGTGATGAACATGTGCGACTTCTCGGCCACCATGAACACGAAGTCGGTCATGGCCGGGCTGTACACCGCCCCGCCCGCGCACGGCCCCAGGATCACGCTGATCTGGGGGATGACGCCCGATGACTTCACGTTGCGGTGAAAGATGCCGCCGTAGGAGTCGAGCGATACCACCCCCTCTTGAATGCGGGCGCCAGCGCCGTCGTTGAGGCCGATCATGGGCGCGCCCACCGACAGGGCCAAGTCCATCACCTTATGGATCTTCTCGGCGAACACCTCCCCCAGCGCCCCTCCGAACACGGTGAAGTCTTGGGCGAACAGGAACACCTTGCGGCCATCGATGGTGCCCCAACCGGTGATTACACCATCGGTGTACGGGCGTTCCTCGATGCCGCTGTCCAGCGCCCGATGGCGGGCCAACATGTCGAGTTCGTGGAAGGAGCCGTCGTCGAGGAGGTACTCGATGCGCTCCCGGGCCAGCATCTTGCCCTTGTCGTGTTGGCGGTCCACCGCCCGCTGGGGTCCTGCGTGGAGTGCCTCGTACTTGCGACGCTCCAAGTCGTTGAGGCGGTCTTTCATGGAGTGTTCGGCCATTGTGGTGACAGGCTACATGGGGCTGGGGCCGGTAGCCTCACTCTTGTGACTTGGGAATCGGAGGAAACGCCGCGGCGCGTGGCGGTGTTTTGCAGTTCTTCTTTGGGTACTGAGGCGGGGTTTGCGGAGTTGGCGGCTGTTTTGGGGCGGCGGTTGGCTGACGAGGGCATTGGTGTGGTGTTCGGCGGGGGTCGGGTAGGGCTCATGGGGGTGATGGCCGACGCGGCCATGGCCGCGGGCGGTGAGGTGATCGGGGTGATCCCGAACTTTCTGGACGAGATCGAGGTGGCCCATCAGGGGCTGACCGAGCTCCATTTGGTGAACGATATGCACGAGCGCAAGCAGCTCATGTACTCGCTGTCGGACGGATTTTGCGCGCTGCCTGGGGGATTGGGAACCCAGGAGGAGTTGTTTGAGGCCGCCACCTGGACCCAGCTCGGATTGCACGAGGGCGGGCGGTACAAGCCGGTGGTGCTGCTGGACGAAGACGGATTCTGGGCGCCGTTGGCCGCGTTTCACCGACAGCTTGTCGATGTTGGGTTCATAAAGCCCGAAAAGGCGGGGATCATCCAGCGGGCGGGCTCGATCGAAGAGGCCCTAGAACTGCTCTATCCGTCTTCAAGTTGAGATTGGAGACCCTCAACCGCCTCGATGAACTCCTCGACGAGGTTGTAGACCACTTGGCGGGTGGGGAGGACCTGGTTCATGGTGCCGACGATTTGGCCGACGAAGTAGTTGGCCAGCTTCTGGGCGCCGCTGTCGGGATGATGGGACACCCGGTCGATGCGACGACGAGCCTCGCCGGTCAAGATGATCTGCATCGGCATGGGCAGCGGATCGGGGGTGTCGGCCCGGTTCCACTCCTCGGTCCACGCCGAGCGCAGCATCCGGGCCGGCTTGCCGGTGAGGGTGCGGGACCGCTCGGTGTCCGATGAACCAGCGCCCAGGAACTTCTCCTTGACCGCCGGGCTGGTTTCGGCTTCCTCGGTGGTGAGCCACACCGACCCGCACCACACTCCCTGAGCGCCCAAGGCCATGGCCGCCGCCATCTGGCGGCCTCGGCCGATGCCCCCTGCGCCCAGCACCGGTACGGGGGCCACCGCGTCGGCTACCTCGGGTATGAGCACCATCGAGCCGATCTCGCCGGTGTGGCCGCCGGCTTCGTAGCCCTGGGCGATGATGAGATCCACGCCGGCAGCGACATGGCGCTCGGCGTGGACAGCCCGACCGGCCAAAGCAGCCACTTTGGCCCCGGTGGCCTGGCTCTTCGCGATCATCTCCGGGGGAGGCGGGCCCAGCGCGTTGGCCACCAAAGCGGGCTCGTAGGCCAGGGCAATCTCTAGCTGGCGATCGGCTCGGCGGCTGGAGACCGGGGCGGCGGCTCCCCAATTCTGGG
Organism: Acidimicrobiia bacterium; assembly: GCA_022827405.1. GTDB lineage: Bacteria > Actinomycetota > Acidimicrobiia > Acidimicrobiales > Bin134 > Poriferisocius. The sequence goes on along the minus strand of JAJDTA010000179.1, from coordinate 6,455 downwards.
TGGGACCGTCGTCGTCAGGCAGTGGGGGCACGTCGTAGCGTTCGAGCAGCTCGTCGAGGAACTGATGATGCTCCGCGGGGATGCGCGCCCTTACCTCGTCGGTGTCCAGCCCGCCTTGGTCAGCCCCTTCGTACCGGGCGGGAACAATGAGGTCGACGCCGAAGGGTCGGTCGCCAACCTGCTCTCGAATCCAAGCCAGATCGGTGTCCAACTCTTCGTCGGTGTGCCCGACAACGCCCAGAACTCCCAGCCCGCCGGCGCGGCTGACCTCGGCGGCCACGTCGCGACAGTGGGTGAAGGCCATGATGGGAAACTCGATGCCGAACATCTCGGTGATAGCGGTGCGCATAGGTGGTGGTTCCCTTCAGCTCTGCCCGATCCGTGCCTTCAGTTTCTCGGCCCGTTCCACGAGGTGCTCGCCCCCCATTTTGCCCATCAGCTCGGGGAATTCGGCGGCAGGGCCAGCCCAGGCCAGCTCTTCGAGGCGCTCGAAGGTGGGGGCATCGTCGGCGATGGTGGCCACCTCCCGGAACAGCATGGCCAGCTCCCGATTCTCGGCCAAGGTAGCGGCCAGCTTGGCCGATCCCCGCACGCTCACCTCCCACTGTCCGACGGCGTCGGGGATGTTCTCCAAATGGATGTAGTGGGACAGCACCGTGGCGGTGGAGCGGGCGCCCCAGCCAGACAGGCCGGGGAAACCGTCGGCGGTGTCGCCCACCAGGGCCAGGTAGTCGGGGATCGACTCGGGTACAACCCCGAACTTGTCCACCACCCCTTGATGGTCGATGAGCTTTTGCTGGCGGCGGTCGTACTGCACGATGCGCCCGTCGGCGGTGACGCATTGGGCCAGGTCTTTGTCGGGAGTGCAGATCAGGACCTGCTCAACGCGTGGATCGAGGGCGGCCTTGCGGGCGGCGGCGCCCATAGCGTCGTCGGCCTCGTGGCGCACCATGGGCCAGACGCAGAAACCGGCGGCGGCCAACGCCTCCTCCACCAGGGGAAACTGGCCCATCAGCTCAGGGGCCACTCCCTCACCGGTCTTGTAGTCGGGCCACAGCTCGTTGCGGAACGACTCAATCACTTGGTCGGTGGCCACCCCGATGTGGGTGGCCCCGTCGTCGACCAGTTGGAGCATGCTGTGGACCACCCCCCGGGCCGCCCCGAATTCGGGGTCGCGGTTGCCGGGGGAGAAGTGATAGCGGAACAGCTCATATGTTCCGTCAACAAGGTGGACCCGCACATCGCGACCGTATCCTGTTCGGCATCGAAGGCGAACAGGCAAAGGGGAAGTAATGAGCGAGACGGTGATCTTGGCCGGGGCCCGCACGCCCATCGGGAAGATGTCGGGTGGGCTGGCGTCGTTTCTTGGGACCGAACTGGGGGCGCTGGCCGTTCGAGCGGCGTTGGAGCGGGCGGGGGTGTCTCCCGAGCAGGTGGACTACGTGTTCATGGGCCAGGTGCTCTTGGCCGGGGAAGGCCAGGCCACTGCCCGACAGGCCGCGGTGGGGGCAGGCATCCCCATGACGGTGCCGTCCACCACGGTGAACAAGGTGTGCTTGTCGGGCATCAACGCCGTTTATCTGGCCCACCAGATGATCTCGGCGGGCGATGCCGAGATCGTGGTGGCCGGAGGGATGGAGTCGATGACCAAGGCGCCCTACCTGTTGACCAAGGCCCGGGAGGGGTATCGCCTGGGCGACGGCGACCTGGTGGACTCCATGATGTACGACGGGCTGTTCTGCGCCTTCGACCACTGTGCCATGGGCACGGGTACCGAGAAATACGCGGCATCCAGCGGGCTGCCCCGCGAGCCCCAGGATGCGTTCTCGGCTCAGTCTCACCAACGGGCCGGGGCCGCGGCGGCTGCGGGGTTGTACGACGATGAGCTGGTGACGGTGGAGGTACCCCAGCGCCGGGGCGATCCGGTGTTGGTTTCGACCGACGAGGGAGTGAGGTCGGATGCCACCGCCGAGTCGCTGGGCCGGCTTCGTCCCGCGTTTGCCGAGGCGGGCAACATCACCGCGGGCAACGCCTCGCAGATCTCCGACGGGGCCAGTGCCCTGGTGGTGGCCAGCCGGGAACGGGCCGAACAGCTAGGAGTGACGCCGCTGGGGACGTATGTGGGCTACGGACAGGTGGCCGGTCCTGACCCATCGCTGCTCACCCAGCCGTCGCGGGCCATCTTGCAAGCGCTCAAGTCGGCCGAGTTGAGCCTGGGCGACGTGGACTTGTTCGAGATCAACGAGGCGTTCGCCGCGGTGGCGCTGGCCTCGATGGCCGATCTGGGGATTTCCGACGACGTGGTGAACGTGAACGGCGGAGCCATCGCCTTGGGCCATCCCATTGGAGCCAGTGGTAACCGCCTTGTGCTCACGTTGTTGCACGAGCTGCGCCGTCGGGGAGGCGGTGTGGGCGCTGCCGCGTTGTGCGGCGGCGGAGGCCAGGGCGATGCGCTGCTGGTTCAGGTTTGATTATTACAATTCAGTAATGACTTGACTTTGTTTCGTCATTTTCGTAATGTAAATGAAACAAACAAGCACCGCCTCATGTGCGTCGGATCCATTGCCCCCCGCCCGACTCGCTGAGGCGGTGTCTTGCTTAATGGGATTCAGCCTTAATGGGATTCGGCTTGGTCAGGTGGCGGAGATCCGCTGGCGTCCCTCCAATGCCCGGCTGAGGGTGAGCTCATCGGCATACTCCAAGTCGCCACCTACCGGCAGGCCGCTGGCGATTCGGGTAACGGCCACACCCAGCGGTTCGATGAGCCGGGCCAGGTACATGGCGGTGGCCTCGCCCTCGATGTTGGGGTTGGTGCAGCAGATGACCTCGGTGACGGTCTCTTCGTTGATGCGGGCTAGCAGTTCTTTGATGCGGAGCTGATCAGGTCCGATGCCCTCGATGGGGTTGATGGCGCCGCCGAGCACGTGGTAACGGCCTCGGAAATCCCGGGTCTTCTCCAGGGCCACGATGTCGCGGGGCTCTTCCACCACGCACAAGAGGGCCGGGTCGCGCCGATGATCGGAGCACAGCTCGCATTCGGGGTGCTCGCTGATGTTGAAGCACCGCTGGCAGAACTGGATTTTGGCTTTGGCCTCCTTGATGGCATCAGCCAGCCGCACGGCGTCGAGCGTGGGCAGTTTCAGGAGGTGAAAGGCGATGCGCTGGGCCGATTTGGGACCAATGCCGGGCAGGCGTCCGAGCTCGTCGATCAATGTCTGGACCGGGGCGGAGTAGACGCTGCTCACGCGGGGCCCGACTATCCCTGTTGGCCGGAGGCAGCGGGTGGATCGAAGGTGACCAGTTCGGAGTCAGGGAAGGCCGCCATGAGGCTGGAGATGGCCTCCTGGGCGACGGTCTCCTCGTCCTTGAGCTCCTTGGGGTCGATGGCCTCATGGTCATCATCGGCGGCCGGAGCGGAGCGGGCGGGTGTTGGCTGAGGATCAGGGGGCGGGGCAGTGCTGTCGTCGTCGACGGCCAGCCGCAGGGGCACAGCCCGGCCGAAGTGCTGGCGAAGGGCGGAGTCCACTGCGTCGCGGACTTCTTCGCATCGGTCTAGCTGGATCTGATTGGGGAGGGCGAATACCGCAGTGCTGGCATCGTTGGTCAAGAAGCGACCGGCCTGAAATCGGACGCGGGCCTTGTTGGGGAGATTGGCCAATATGGAGTCTCCCCAGGCCAAAACCATCTCCTCACGGCTGGGCAGCGACGCATCGCTCTCGACGGAGGCGGCACCGGGTGTCGCCGGGGAAGCTGCCTCCGGGGCCGGGGAAATTCCTGACGAAGCCGCGGTGGGCGCCTGTTGCGCTCGCACGGCCCCCAGAGTGGGCCGCGGGGCCCGGTCTTGAGCCGGGGGTGCATCGGCTTCGGCGCTGGGGGCGGGATCGCCCTGGGCCGACTCGGGCGCCGTCGGGACGCGTCCTTCGGCTTCGGCCGTTCTGGCTTGTATTTGGGCGACCGCGGCGCGGGCCCGCTCATGGCCGCCGGTCGGAGTGTCGGCCTGCCGGGGAGCAGGCGAAGCCGCATCGGCTCTTGGCGGTTTGGAGTCACCGGTGGAATCGGCTGGCGCACGGATGCCGCCACGCTCTAGGCGTTCAATGCGCTCCAGCAATGCGCTGGCGTCGGTGTCGAGATCGCGGCGGGTGAGCCGGGCCAGCGCCACTTCCAAGTCCACCCGCGGGTCGGGGGCTTGGCGCATGTCCACCAAAGCGGTTCCCAACACCTCAAGGGCTCGGGTGAGCCCCGCCGGCGCGATCTGATCGGCGGTGGCCCGGGCCTCAGCTTGCTGGGCATCGGTGAGATAGCTCAGATCGGCGCCCATGGCGCACAAAAAGGCGTTGCGCAGGCGGTCGAGCAGGGCTTCGCCGACAATCCTCGGCTCCCGTCCCGATCTCAGTGTCTCGTGTACGGCGACGAGGGCGGGGCCGTAGTCGTGGCTGCCCAAGGCCTCGACGATGGTGTTGACCTCTTCTAGCCGGTCGGCCACCCCTCCGGCTGCGGCGATTTGGTCGAGAGCCGACAGGGTGTCGCGAGCCGAGCCGGCCCCCCGGTGGACCGCGTGTTCGATGGCGTCGTCATCCACCTCCAGTTCGGCCTGCTCGACCACCCATCGGACGTGGTCAGCCAGCACGTCGCCGTCGATGAGGTTGAACTCCAGGTGCTGGGTGCGGCTTCGAATGGTGGGCACCACTTTGTGGGGCTCGGTGGTGCAAAGCACGAACACCACATGGTCGGGGGGCTCTTCGAGCGTCTTCAGCAGGGCATTCTCAGCCCCGGGAGTGAGCATGTGGACCTCGTCGAGCACGTACACCTTGGCCTTGCCGGGCGAGCCCATCGCCACCCGGGAGATGAGGTCGCGGACATCGTCCACCTTGTTGTTGGAGGCGGCATCGAGCTCGATCAGGTCGTAGGAGGTGTTGCTGGCAATGTCGAGGCACGACTGGCACTGGCCGCAGGGCTCCCCGTCGTCGCCCAGATTGGTGCAGTTGAGGGCTTTGGCCAGGATGCGGGCGGTGCTGGTCTTGCCGGTGCCCCGCGGGCCGCTGAACAGGTAGGCATGGCCGACGCGTCCCTGTTGAACCGCATTCTGAAGGGCCCGGACCACGGGTTCTTGCCCGCGCAATTCGGCGAAGCGACCCGGTCGGTAGCGTCGATACAGTGCCTGGAGGGCCATTGCGCCGACTTTACTCACGCTGAGCGACAGCTATACCCCACTAGGCGGAAGGTCCCGGTCTCGATGTACCTATTGCAGCCGGCAAGCTTCACCAGAGGGTCAGGCTGGCCTCACAGTCCCGGTCTCGAAAGTGATGGCCAGGCGGTCTGCGGCACACCCCAGGATCCGCTGAGAGCTGCTGCCTCCCGGCCCTGACTCGGTTCACGGGCTGGCGTTGCACAGGACCCGACCATCACATTCCAAACCGGGCACACCGCCCGGATGCAGTCAGGATAGCGCCAACCGGTGCGGGAACGCCCGTCGGTGTGCGGTAAATTCTCTAACTCCCGGAGGGGTGCGAGAGCGGCCGAATCGGCACGCTTGGAAAGCGTGTGTGGCGCAAGTCACCGTGGGTTCGAATCCCACCCCCTCCGCCCTTTTGGCGGGTTCGCCGCGGTGGGGGTTAGGTGGCTTGGCCGGCGAATTGGGCGGCGTGGAGGTCGGCGTAGGGGCCGGCGCGGGCTAGGAGCTCTTCGTGGGAGCCCTGTTCGGCGATGCGGCCGCCGTCCATCACCACGATGGTGTCGGCCCCGCGGATGGTGGACAGCCGGTGGGCGATGACGAAGCTGGTCCGGTCGGCCCGCAGGGCGTTCATGGCCTCTTGGATGAGCACTTCGGTGCGGGTGTCCACCGATGAGGTGGCCTCGTCGAGGATGAGGATGGCGGGGTTGGCCAAAAAGGCCCGGGCGATTGTGAGGAGCTGCTTTTGGCCGGCGGAGATGTTGTCGCCCTCGTCATTGATGACGGTGTCGTAGCCCTCCGGCAGCGAGGGGACGAACCGTTCCACATAGGTGACTCGGGCCGCCTCGAGGATTTGGGCGTCGGTGGCGTCGGGGTTGCCGTAGCGCAGGTTCTCCCAGATGGTGTCGCCGAACAGCCAGGTGTCTTGGAGCACCATGCCGAACTTGGAGCGCAGCTCTTGGCGCGACAGCGAGGTGATGTCGGCCCCGTCGAGAGTGATGCGTCCGCCGTCGAGCTCGTAGAAGCGCAGCAGCAGGTTCACCAGCGTGGTCTTGCCCGCGCCGGTGGGGCCGACGATGGCCACCGTCTGGCCCGGCTCGGCCACCAGGTCGAGCCCGGTGATGAGGGGTTTGTCGGGTTCGTAGGAGAAGTGGACATCGTCGAACACCACCCGTCCTCGGGTGGGCGGCGGATCGGGGGCCGGCTCGGGGTCAGCACCGATCTCGTCGACGTCGAGCAGCTCCACCACCCGCTCCAGCGAGGCGATGCCCGATTGGAAGGTGGC
>JAJDTA010000072.1 GCA_022827405.1 Acidimicrobiia bacterium | reverse complement strand
GAGGAGCCCGGGCTGATCTTGGCCGTGTTCAATGCGGCCCCGGCCCCGGTCATCACCCCGCAGCCGATGAGTGAGGCCACGTCCAAGGGGATATCGTCATCGATCTTCACCACTCCTTGGCGGGGCATGAGCATCTTCTCGGCGAACGTGCCCGCTCCGGCCATGCCGCCGATCTCCTGGCCGCCCTGGGTGAACTTCATCCGGGCCATCTCGCCGAATGTGATGTTGGAGCACAGGTTGGGCTGGTGGCGACCCGTGCAATAGAGGCACTCCCCGCAGGGCGGCGACCACATAACGATCACGTGGTCGCCAGGGACGAGGTCGTCCACATTGGATCCCACCTCCTCGATGATCCCCGCGCCCTCGTGGCCGAGCACCGCCGGGGCAGCTTGGGGAATGGTCCCATTCATGGCCGACACATCGGAGTGGCAGACCCCGGTGTGGGTGATCTTGATGGCTACATCATCGGGGCCCAGATCAAGCATCTCGACGTCGTCGCACACGTCCAGATTGACCTCCCCCACTTCTCGCATAATCGCCGCAAGCATTGAAGGATCGTAGGCCGAGCCTGGCTTCCACGACACACCTTGCTGCCAAACCGATGGCTAGTGTCATCAGCCATGCCCCAAACCATGCCGTTGGATCTTGAGGAGCTGAACCGGCAAGTGGAGTTCTGGGACATCCTGGTCTCGGAGAACTCCAAGAAGCGCACCGGCCTGACGTCGGGACTGATCCCGGTGCGGGAGTACACCGGCTATTCGGGCATGGAGGCCTGGCTTCGCTGGCCCGACATTTTGGCCCGGTGCGATGGGGTGCTCGATGCCTCCGAGCTCGGGGCCAAGATGCGGGGGCCGGGAACCCAGACCACCAACGCCCACCCCTTCGCCCTCGTGTGCATCCCATTCGGCGGCTGGCGGGCCCTTGAGGAGCTGTCGGCCATGGGGCTCACCACCCAGGTGGACGACGTGGAAGACAGGGTGCGCTTCCTCATGGACTACTGGATCCGCTGGGTGGAGCCGTGGCGGGACGACGGCTTCCGCTCGTGCTGGGATGCGGCCGACACGCTGCGGACTTGCGACCCCGAGATCATAAGCACCCTCTATGACGCCGCCTGGCCGGTGGAGAGTGACAACGACAACCGCACGGCGCGACGGTTTGTGGCCGGGCTCCAGCAATACCTGTTCTTGCTTTACTTGGACACCCGGCTGGGCACCGGCGACACCGGGCCCTATCCGCTGCCCAACGGACGCCACATGGTCGTGCGGGAGTTCTCGTCGCTGGCCCAGAGCTGGATCCCGTGGAGCCACGTGGCCGCCGATGTGCCCTATCAGAACCTGGTGGTGGGCCTGGTGTTCCGGCCCGGCATCCACAACCGGGTGAACGATCTGTCCACCACGTTCTCGGTGCCGGCCGACAACCTGGCCTGGCTGGAAGCCATGTCGGTGTTCGAGCCCCGCCCCGGCGGGGAGCTGGTGCCGGTGGACCGGGAGGAAATGCCCGAGATCCTGGCCGCGGTCAAGAAAGCGCAGGCCGATGCCTACCGGTTGATGAACACCTGGACCTTCGAGGAAAAGGTCCGCAACGGCACCCATGTCTACTTCCGGGGCCTGATGTGGCCGTTCACCAACATGCTGAGCATCGACCACGAGTTCGACTGGTCGCTCCCCCACCCCCACACCGCCGAGACGGTGTGGCCCATCTTCGCTGGCGGCCTCCCGGAACAGGAGGATGCTGAGGAAGTGCCGTTCCCGATGTTCCCCCGCTTGAAAGGCTCCTGACCGTGAAGATCGACATTGTTGGCAGCCAGACGAGGAGGAACTCATGAAGATCGACATGCCGCTATCTGCCGATCTGGCGGGGGTCCGGGATCAGGCCGAGGCCTACCAGGCCATGGGGGTCGACGGGGTGTTCACCTTCGAGGGCCAGCGCGACGTGTTCTTCCCGCTGCTGGCCGCGGCCGAGCACACCGGGCTCGACCTCTATACCAACGTGGCCATCGCCCTGCCCCGAAGCCCGATGCACCTGGCCTACCAGTCGTTCGACCTGCATAGGCTGTCGGACGGCAAGTTCGCCCTGGGCCTGGGATCGCAGATCAAGCCTCACATCACCAAGCGCTACAGCTCGGTGTGGGACCGGCCAGTGGCCCAGATGCGAGAGCTGATGGCAGCCACCAAGGCCATTTTCGCCCGGTGGCAGGATGGCGATCCCCTCGACTTCAAGGGCGACTACTACACCTTCACGCTCTCCACCCCGATTTTCGAGCCCGAGCCGCTGGAGTGGGGAACGCCCCCCATCTGGGCCGGGGCGTTGGGCCCGAAGATGACCAAGATGGTGGCCGAGACCGCCGACGGCATCTTGATCCACCCGTTCTGCTCCGAGCGCTTCCTGCGCACCAAAACGCTGCCCGCGGTGGAAGCAGGCTTAGGCGCTGCCGGACGCAGCCGGGACGACTTCACCTTCGGCGTGGGGGTGATCGTCGGGTTGTACGGAGATGACGCCGATGAGTCGGAGGCTTGGCGGGTGGAACAGCTCTGCCGCTCCAACCTCGGCTTCTACGGCTCCACCCCCGCCTACCGGGTAGTGCTCGATGCCCACGGCTGGGGCGAGCTCCAAGACGAGCTGAACCGCCTCACCAAACAGGGCCGTTGGGGCGACATCGGCGACGTGTGGGACGACGAGATGGTCCACACCCTCAGCGTCCAGGGCACCCCCACCGAGGCCGCCGCCGAGATCAAATCCCGCTTCGGCGGCCTCGCCGACCGCATCCACCTCTCCCTCCACGGCGCCCCCCAACCTCTAGTCGCCGAACTCTTCGCCGCCCTCAAGGGCTGAGGGTCAATATTTGCTTTCGTTTCTTGCGTTTGTGGTTAGACTGGTTGCATGGCCATCGCGACCACCTCAAGACCCGACGGCGCAGCCGGCGCAACGGCGTATTCGGACTTTGCTGAGACCGTCTCCAAGAAGCTGCTCGACGGGGCTTCTCTGCGAATCGGCATAAAGGACTCGGAGTGCGAGGTGACCGGAAAGATCGCGCTGGCCATCGTGGACCTTCTCAGAATGGGTCCAGGCGCTCACGCTGTTGAGCTTCAAGCCCTCCCCCCCGTATTGACCACTGGTCAAGCCGCCGACCTCCTCGACGTCACCCGGCCCACCGTGGTCAAACTCGTAGACGAGGGGAAGCTGCCCGCCACCCGCGTCGGAACTCACCGACGCATTCCAACTCCAGATCTGCTCGCCTACCGCGAGCGCTGCCGGCACCAGCGCTCGGAACAAATCAACGAGATCATCCGTACGTCGCAAGAACTCGGCCTCTACGACTGAGCGCCGTTGAAACGCCCCCGCATCTTTCTCGACGCCAACATCCTCGTCGATGCCCAAATCCGAGACATCTTTCTCACAATCGCCGAAGCCAGACTCATTGACCTTCGCTGGAGCGACGAAGTTCTGAACGAGGCTCGCAACGTGCTTACCAACCAAAGGGGAATCGAGCCTTCCCGAGTCGACTACCTCATCTCCACGATCAACGCGGCATTCCCTAATTCGAACGTGGCTGCCAGCAACATCAACCCGCTACCTGTCTCCCTCCCCGACGCGGACGATCTTCATGTACTCTCCGCGGCGGTCAGCGCCGACTGCGACCTGCTCGTTACCAACAACCTTCGCGACTTCCCCGACGGAGCAGTCGTCCCATTTGGGTTATCAGCACTCAACGCAGATTCAGCGATTGAGATGCTGGTACAGGACTTCTCCGATCAAATGCCAGCCATCATCAGTCGCCTGCTATCTGAACTGCGCAATCCCCAGGTAACCGTTCAACAGTTCTTGGATCGCCTTGCGCAGCGAACCCCTACCGCTGCCCAAGCTCTCAGCACCGCCCTAAAAGGCTGAGGGTCGGCAGCGGGCTCTTATCGCCAGCGCGTGCAGTGGCGATCAGCCCGGGGGCTGGATGTGGGCTTCTACTCGGTTGGCGGGCTCGTCGATCCAGCCTTTGGAGTTGGCGTAGGCCAGCATGCCGTCGAACTGGGCCTGCCACTCGGCGTCGGCGGCGTCGCCGGCCAGCTCCCGCACGAAGGCGATGTCGATCCACAGGTGGCTGTCGCGCTCCGAGGCGGCGGCCCGGCCATCGAATGCAGCCACTGCGGCGGTCACGTCGCCGTCGATTGCCACATGGAACTCGCGGAAGTTGCCCGGATCCTCGAGGGTGATGGAGTCGGCGATGGCGATGTACATGCCGTCAGCTTTGCGCTTGGCGGGGGCGAGTGTCGATCCGGGCGCTGAAGGGAAGCGACACCACCGCGGTGATGATCACCATGCCCATGAGCAGGTCGAGGGCTTGCGACGCGGAGGCCGCAGAGGTAGCGAAGGTGAGACCGAGAGCCACCCCGATGGTGGTGGCCACCCGCTGAGCCGTGAAATTGATGCCGGAGGCCATGGAGTGCTGGTCAGCCGACACCCCTGACACGGCCGCAGCCATGAATGATGGAAAGACCATGCCGGTAGCCACCCCTATCACGGACATGCCAGACACAAAGACCACCGCATTGGGCTCGTCGCCCAAGACCAGCAGCAGTATCACCGATGCCGCGACGTAGATAGCCGTGCCGGGAATCAAGAACCGGCGATGGCCGGTGCGGTGCGCCACTCTCCCGATGAGCACACCGACAACCCCGGCGAATAGGGCCAGCGGCGCCACCGCGAGGCCTGCCTCCAAGGGGGACCATCCCCAAGACCGGATGACAATCACGGTGAAGCCAAAGAACATCCCAAACCAGGACACCGCGAATATCAGCGTTCCCAAGTTGCCCCGGCGCACGTTGGGCACTCGGAACAGGCGCAACTCCACCAAGGGGTTGGGATGGCGCAATGACCGCCGCACGAACAATCCGAACACGATCAAGCCCCCCACGATTCTTCCCACCACCCAACGGTCCGACCAGCCCCAAGGATCGCTCTGCACGATACCGAGGGTGACCAGCGCGGTGGCTGAGGCCACCATCACCCCACCCAGGGGGTCGGGCAGCGCCCGGGTTTCGCCTCGCCGTGACTCCCTGAACACCAGCGGCACGACCACTAGGACGATGAGGCAGAACGGAACGTTCAACCAAAACATCCACTCCCAGCCCAGCCACTCAATGGCCAATCCGCCCACCGGAGGGCCGATCGCCGACGATGTGCCGCCCGCCACGGCCCAGATACCAACAGCCAGGGGCAGACGGTTGGGGGGCAGAGATGCCATGAGCAGCGCTACCGCGGCCGGGTTGATGGCCGAGGCACCAGCCGCCAACACCGCCCGGGCGCCGATAAGCACCCCTACCGACGGGGCCAGCCCGCCTAGCACAGAGCCAGCCAAGAACATCAGCGTGCCAGCCAGCAGGACCCGCCGGCGTCCCAGCCGGTCGGCCAGTACTCCGGCCGGAACCAGAGTGGCCGCCCCCACGATGGTGAAGATATTGGTGATCCACGACAAGGTCGGGTCAGAAGTGCCTGGGAATGCCTCTCCGAGAGCGGGATAACCCACTGTCATGATCGACAGGCCGATGCCAGTGAGGGCAGCGGCAAGGATAAGCGAGGCCAATCCGACGGCCGGATGGCGGATGACCGGTTGGGGGGCGGCCGCTGCGGTCATTTAGCTTTGAGGTGGGCGGTGTTCGAAGACACGACCGGCCACGCTAGACGAGGTAGGCACCATGAGCAGTGAGAGCACAGGCGGAACCGTCACCGAAGTCCTCGGCGGCGACATCCTGGTGGCCCAGGACGGCGGGGTGCTCACCTTCACCCTGAATCGGCCCGACGCTCACAACGCCATCACCCCCGACCAGCGGAACTTCCTGGCCGACGAGTTCGCCCGCATCAGCGAGGATTTGTCGGTGCGAGCGGTGATCTTCACCGCCAACGGCAAGGGGTTCTGCACTGGTGCCGATCTGCGGGTGGCCCGGCCCGAGCAGGTCCGCCCTCAAGGCGCGCCCGACCGGGCCATCATGGAGGTGGCTCGGGGTATCAAGGTCGGAGCCCAGAAGCTGATATCGGCCATCCTGGATTGCGAGAAACCGGTGATCGCCGCGGTCAACGGCACCGCCGCCGGCATGGGCGTACACATGGCGGTCGCCTGCGACCTGGTAGTCGCCGCCGAGGGGGTGCGGTTCATAGAGGTGTTCGTCCGGCGGGGCCTGGTGCCCGACGCTGGCGGCGTGTACTTGCTGCCCCGACTGATCGGACCGCAGAAGGCCAAGGAGCTGATGTTCTTCGGCGACGACGTGAGCGCGGCTGACGCGGCGGCCATGGGCCTGATCAACCGGGTGGTGCCCCCCGACGAGCTAATGCCCGCGGCCCGGGAATGGGCCGACCGGCTGGCCGCCCAGCCCACCAAGAGCCTGACCATGAGCAAGCTGCTGGTTAACCGCAGCTTCGAGACCAGCCGACAGACCATGTTTGAGATGGAATCTTGGGCCCAAGAGGTGCTCATGGCTGGCGAGGACGCCGACGAGGGGGTCAACGCCTTCAAAGAGCGCCGGGACCCGAACTGGAAGGGCTGGTAGCAGCTAGTAGTTATTGGCCAGAGCCCGGCCGATTGCGGCAAGCTGGCGGCTGCCCCCGCCGAAGGTGTTCTCCAACTGCTTGACCCACAGGAAGTAGCGGTGGACGGGATAGTCGACGTCGGCCCCCATGCCGCCGTGCAGGTGCTGGGTGGCGTGTACCACCCGCTGGCCGCCATCGGCCGACCACCATTTGGCCACCGCGGCAGCATCGGCGATCTCAGCCGCCGAGCGGCCCTCGTCGATGAGCCAGGCGGCTTGGAGCTGCGTGACCCGCATGCAATCGTTGTCGATGTAACAGTCGGCGGCTCGCATGGCCACCCCCTGGTTGGTGGACAAGGGGCGCCCGAACTGCTCGCGCTCAGACGTGTAGGAGGCGGCCATGGCGGTGGCCTCCTCGCAGCAGCCCAGCACCACCGCGGCCACGGCCACCTGGGCTCGGGCCAGCGTCCACTCCACTATTGATCGACCGTCGGCGCCGTCCAGCTTCGCATCATCGCCGACGATCACCGACCGCACGGTGAGTTCGCCGTGAAGCTCCCGGTTGGTGGTCTCGCTCAGCGTTACCTCTACGCCATCGGCATCTAGGTCAACCACAAAGACCGCCAGGCCATCGTCGTCTCCAACGGTGCGAGCAGGCACCACTACGGCATCGGCCACCCCCGCCGCGGGAACCGCCGGTTTGGATCCATTCAGTTCCCAAGTCCCGTCTTCGCGGCGGGCCGCGACCACCGACGGAGACAGCGCATCGTTGGCCCCCCATTCAGAGAACGCCCCGGTGAGCACGGCCTGACCGGAGACAACCGCCCTCAGCCAGCGGTCCCGCAGTGCCGGAGCGCCGAACTCGGCAATGGGCATCGCCCCCAGCACCAACGTGGGCCACAGCGGCACTGGCGCCACCCGGCGACCCTGCTCTCGCAGCGCCAGGGCGGTCTCGATCATGCCGAGGCCGAGCCCGCCGTACTCTTCACCGATGGCCGCTCCCAGCAGGTCGGAGGCGGCCAAGGCGGCCCACAGCTCCCGGTCGAATCGCTCCTCAGTACGTTCCACTTCGGCCACCCGGTCGGCCCCCGCCGAGCCGGAGAACACCTGCTCGGCCAGCGCGGCTACTGCCTCCTGCGACTCGCTGAAGTCGAAGTTCATCGCCGACCGCCCCGAGTCATTTTCAGCCCGGTCCAGGCCACGATCTCCCGCTGGACCTCGTTTACCCCACCGCCGAATGTATTGATCTGGGCAGTGCGAGCCGCGGCCTCCACCCGTCCCGCCAATAGAGCCCCCGGGCTGCCCTCTCGGAGGTGAGCACCCGCTCCCAGCACTCCCAACAGCAAGTGGTAGATGTCGCTCACCGCCTCGGTTCCGTACACCTTCACCGCCGACGCTCGGGCCGGGGGCAGCGAGTCGGCGGCCACCGCGGCGGCCATCTGCCAGTTCAGCAGCTTCATGGCCTCCAGCTTGGCGTGACACCGGGCCAGGTCCATCTGCACCCAGCCCTGGTCCAGCACCGTGGTCTCGCCTCCACTGGCTGCCGGAGTGTCAGCCGCCCAAGCCACCACTTCGTCATAAAGCTGGAACGACAGCGCCCCCACCGCGGCCAGCCCCACCCGTTCGTGGTTGAGCTGGCTGGTGATGAGCTTCCATCCTTCGTTCTCGGCTCCCACCAGGTTGGCAACCGGTACCCGCACTTCGTCTTAGTAGGTAGCCGTGGTGGTGGCGTTGCCCACGGTGACGATCGGGGTATGGGAAAAACCGGGGCTGTCGGTGGGCACGATGATGATGGAGATGCCCTTGTGGTTGGGAGCATCGGGGTTGGTTCGACAAGCCAGCCAGATGTAGTCAGCCTCATTGGCGCCCGAGGTGAATATCTTCTGACCGCTGATCACCCATTCGTCACCGTCTCGCACCGCCCGGGTGGTGAGCGACGCCAAGTCAGTGCCCGCTCCCGGCTCGCTGTAGCCGATGGCGAACTGAATTTCACCAGCCAGAATGCCCGGAAGATAGGCCGCCTTGTGCGATTCGGAGCCGTGGGCCATCAGCGTCGGCCCCACCGTGTTGAGAGTGACGAACGGCATGGGGCAGCCGGAACGCTGGGCCTCGTCGAAAAAGATGAACTGGTCGATGGCCGACCGACCCTGGCCTC
This sequence comes from Acidimicrobiia bacterium, assembly GCA_022827405.1. Taxonomy (GTDB): domain Bacteria; phylum Actinomycetota; class Acidimicrobiia; order Acidimicrobiales; family Bin134; genus Poriferisocius. Next base: position 7,436 of record JAJDTA010000072.1, on the reverse strand, counting down.
CATAGACCGTGGGCCACCCGATGCCCAGCATCCCGTCGCGCCCCAGTTGGCGGAAGATCTCCTGCCGGACCGGGCTGGTCTCGTGAGCTCCCATGAGGGCCTCGCGGACCTCGTCGGTCATCAGGTCGGCGAAGTACGCCCTCAGCTCATCGCGTAGCGAACGCTGCTCGTCTGTGTAGTCGAGGTACACCGGGCCGCGACGCTATCAATACGGCGCCGGTCAATCTTTAGATGGGGCAGAAATCTAAAGGGCGTCGGCGCCCTGCTCCCCAGTGCGGATGCGGGTCAGGCCCTCTACCGAGGAAGTCCAGATCTTGCCGTCGCCGATCTTGCCGGTGCGGGCCGCGCCGGCAATGGCCTCGGTGGCCGCAGCCAGCGAGGAATCATCCACGACGACCTCGATGCGGGACTTGGGCGTGAACGACACCTTGTACTCGGTGCCTCGGTAAGTCTCAGTGTGACCACCCTGGCGACCGAATCCCTGAGCCTCGCTCACGGTCATACCCTGGACGCCGACCTCAGCCAACGCTTCCTTGATGTCTTCGACCTGATGCGGCTTGACCACCGCAGTGATGAGCTTCATGGATGCCGTCCTTTCTGATCGCCAACGGGGACGCTATCAGGTCAATACAAAACTGGCAACAACTAACTAAAACTCTGGCATTTCTGCCTATTTTGTGCTTAATGAGTTAGTACATTGGTACAATGCTGCGATGCGGATCTGGATAGATGAGAGCGCCCGCATCCCTCCCTATGAGCAACTGCGGGCCCAGCTCAGACTCATGGTGTCGTCGGGCCAGCTCAAGCCCCGCGAGAGGCTGCCGCCCATCCGGGCGCTAGCCCAGGAGCTGAGCCTGGCGCCAGGCACGGTGGCCCGGGCCTACCGGGAGTTGGAATGGGAGGGCATCGTGGAGGGCCGAGGCCGGGCAGGCACGTTCGTGGCCAACGAGCCCCCGGTAGCTTTCTCGGTGGTCGAGCGCCAGCTAGCTGATGCCGCAGAGGCGTTCGCCGCCGAAGCCGATCGCCTAGGGGCCGGCCAGCAAGCGGCGCTGCTGGCATTGGAGACCGCCTTCGCCGCCCGATCAGACCCCGATCTGGATTCCGGGTAACGCCCCCTCGACCAGGGTTCGCTCAGCCCAACACTACCGAGGGATCGGGCACCAGGTCGCGGGCCAACCACTGGAACATCCGCCAGCCGTTGTCCTCCGAGAACAGCGAGGCCTCGACTTCTTTGGCCGCCTCCTCGCTGATGGCCTTGGCATCAGGGGCCTTCACATGCACCTCGGCCACCCGCTCAGCGGCCACAAACCACCCCACCGCCTCACCCGGAGACCGCCCTCCGGTGAGCAGCCCGTGGTTGCGGAGGATGCACAACCGGCTGGGACCCATGGCCTGGGCGATGGCCTCGCCGCCATGGACATCATTCACCTCAAGGTTGTCGCCGTCGTAAAGCGATTGGTCGAACACGAAGGCGCACGACTCCTGGCTGATGGCCCGAAACGGCTCGACGTTGGCCGACCACGGCGTGCCGTAGGGAGTGTGAGTGTGGGCCGCCGACGCCAGATCGGGACGGGCATTCAATATCGGCCAATGGATGTAGTAGGCCGCGAAGTTCACGCCCTGATCAAGAGGACCGGCCACCCCCTGGCCGTCGGGGCCCACCAGCGTGAGATTGTCGATGGTGGCGTCGCCGAAGCGGATGCCGTAGCCCAGCACCCAGAAATGGTCGGTGAGAATCGGATCGCGGGCGGTGACGTGGCCGTCGCCGATCTGCCCCCAGTGCAGAGCAGCGAAGATGCGGTAACCGATGGCCGCCTCCCACTTGCGCAGCAGGCGCAACTCCTCAAGATCGGCAACCACAGGGGGGGCAGCGTCGTAAGTGACGCCCGGATACCGGTCCAGCGCCAAAGCCATGGCCCGATGATACTTGCGGAATGAGCAGATGAGTACCCCTTCGACTGGCTAGAACTGTGGCATGGCCCATCTGAATTTGAGCGCCGATGAGGTGCTCACCACCACCCGAGCGGTGCGTCGACGGCTGGACACCTCCCGGCCGGTGGCACCGGAGTTGATCACCGAGTGCCTGGAGATCGCCGTGCAGGCCCCCACCGGGTCGAACCGGCAGAACTGGCGGTTCATGGTGGTCACCGAGCCCGATCTGATCGCCGGGCTGGCCGACCTGTACCGCCGAGCCGGTGAGGTGGCCGGCGACTATCTGGGCGTGCTCCCCCGGCTGGAGGTGCCGGACCCCGCGCAGCTGGAGGCCGCCAACGAGAAGATGTACGCCTCGGCGGGCCATCTGTCCGAGCACCTCCACGAGGTGCCGGGAATGCTGATCCCGTGTTTGGCCGGGAGGGTGTGGGACCACCCGCCGGTGACCGTGGCCTCCCACGTGGGGTCGGTCATTCAGGCGGCGTGGTCGTTCATGCTGGCCGCCCGCGAGCGGGGCATCGGCACCGTGTGGACCACCATCCACCTCTGCTACGAGCAAGAGGCGGCCGATCTGCTGGGCATCCCCTACGACGAGGTGATGCAGCTCGCCCTCATCCCCTTCGCCCACACCATCGGCACCGACTTCCACCCCGCCCGCCGCGAGCCCCTGGAACTAGTCACCCGCTGGAACCGCTGGTAGAGCATCCCTCTAGGATCCCTCCATGGACGCAGCACAGGCTTTGGACTATGTCCGGGAGAACACCAATGCCGTACTAGCCACGGCAAGGGCGGATGGCACCCCTCAGATGTCGCCCGTCACCCTGGCGGTGGTGGACGAAACCGTGGTGATGAGCACCCGCGAGACCGCCTACAAGACCAAGAACCTGCGGCGCGACCCTCGAAGCTGGCTGTGCGTGTTCCCCCGCAATTTCTTCGGCGACTGGGTTCAGATCGAGTGCCAGGCCGAGATCATCTCGGGACCAGACGCGCTGGAACCGCTGGTGGAGTACTACCGAACGCTGCGAGGCGATCACCCCGACTGGGACGAGTACCGCCAAGCCATGGCCGACGATCAGCGCTGCCTAGTGAAGTTCCACATCCAACGCGCCGGCCCCGACCGCTCGGGATAGCTTCCAGCCCTGCTAGCTGACCCTTCATCGTTGGCAGGGCAAGTGCGTGAGCAGGGCCGAATCAGTTACGGAGAACCGGACTGTGTTGGGCCAGCTGGTAGGTGGTGGTGCCGTGGTCGGGGAAGGGATCGGGCGGGGCGTTGATTCGGTATCGGCCCCCGTGGTCTCGGCAAACCTGCCAATTGCAGTCGTGAACAAGGTGATGGCAGCCAGGACAGAGTTGGGCAAGATTGGGAATATCGGTGGAGCCGTCATCAGACCAATGCTTGATGTGGTGGGCCTCGCAACGCTCGGATGGGGCCTTACAGCCGATGCACCCGCCATCTCGAGCAGCGAGCACGATCCGTTGGGCCAATGATGCCGACCGCTGCGACCGACCTAGCCACAGCGGCTGCCCGTCGGCGTCGGCAAATGCGGTGTAGATGTCGGCGTCAGCGATCAGCCGCTCCAGTTCCTCCGGAGGAATCGGCTGCCCATCGTCAAGACGGGGCTGCCCGAGTTCGCCAGTAGAGACGTCATACTCGGAAATGATCAACAGAGACGCCGGCGCAGTCCGCTGCGGACCATCCCGGGTGAACAACTGAACAAAGGCGTCGGCATTCCGCTGCAAGTACGTGATCTTGCTGTCAGGCTTCTCCTCACGGCGAAATGCCTCGACCATCTTCGCGAACGCCATCGAGGCCCGTCGCCCGGCCATGTAGTCCACATGGGCAAAGAACTTCCACGAGCCGTCCGGCTCCTGCGTCATCGACGCCTGGCGATCCTGACGCTGCTGCTCGTACTTGGTGTGGTCCCGCACTTCGGCCCGCTCCCAGCGCAACGCGTAGCGAGAGAGAAGATCGGCCGGGGCCTCCTTGGCCGCACCCAAAATGACTTCTTCACTGTGATAGTCGGGCTTCCCAGCCACGCGATCAATGACCCGGGCATGACCCGAGGTGATCTCCCCAGCAGCCAACGCCTCCAGCGTCGCCGGAAAATTCTCCGACAACGACACCGCCAACCTCACGTCAGAACTCGCCCGCCCCGCCGCCTCCAAAACCCGCTCCCGCAACACCGCCGAAGCGGCCCGAGGCGTACTCCGCCGAGCACGCTCAGCCAGAGCCTCAGCCAATTCACCCTCAATCATCGAACGAACCCGGCCAAGTTCCTCAACGCGATCATCCAAATCCTCAAGAGAAAGCTCACCCACATTAACACGCAAGGCATGCGCATAGATTTCCGGTACAAAGCCAGAACGACCTTTACCGCCTATGGTCTCAACGCCCGCTGAACCAGTGAACACCATGCCGACAATAATACAATCCACCTGTGACAGTTACTCTCCGATTTGAAACATCAATAGCTACCATTCCAATAAACTTCTTCCTCCATGACATTTGCATTACCAACACCAGAAACACCAATAACATTGTTCATTCAGGGCAAACATTAATGAGGATGGATCCCATAACCGCAAACGTCACCGACGCTCTCGCCCACACCCCGTAGCAAGAACTGCTTCAATGAAGGGGGGGTTCAATAACCCCCCGATTAAACATCGGCGCTGCGCAATTAAGTATGTAATTCCCCTCGAAAACTGGTCAGGCCAGAACGGCTGCCTCTTCTCTAGCGCGGAAGTGGGGGATTACGTGGTGGCCGAATTGGCGGATGGTTTCCAGCATGACCTCTTGGGGGATGGTGCCCATTTGGATCATGCACATGATCTCGTCGCAGCCGATGGCCTCGAGCTCGCTCACGTAGCGGATGGCGTCTTCGTAGTTGCCGTAGGCGTGCTCGATGTTGAAGGTGCTGGTGGCATTGGGGCTCAGCGGGATGTTCATCTCGCTGATCTTGGCGTGGACGTTACCCACCGCCTCGTCGATGGCCGCGGCGGTGTCCTCGTCGGCTGAACCGGCCCTTGGCGGTGGGGTGCCCAGGTTCCAGTGCATGATGGCCTCGGCGAAGAACCGCTGGCCCCGAGCCCCGATGCGGAACGCCTCGTCCCGGTCGTCGAGGATCGTGGTGGGGCACAGCGCCGAGAACCAGTTGTTGGGATGGTCGCTCACGAACCGCTCCCCGGTGCGGGTGGCGATGGCCTCGTCGTAGGTCTCCTTCATCAGGCGGATCTCGTCGGCGCCGGCAAACCCCAGCACCAGGGCCCCGATGCCCAACTCGGCGGCCAGCCGCACAGTGTCCACCTTGGTGCAGGCCAGATACAGCGGCGGGTGGGGGTCTTGCACCGGCCGGGGCAGGATCGGGTGCGGCGAGATGTCGAGCAGGCCGTCCCACTCGAACTCATCATCCCGCCAGCAGTGGGAGATGATCCGCAGCGACTCCTCCACCTGGGCGTAGGTGTCCTCGGGCTTCACCCCGAATGCCGACATCTCCTGGAGGGTGGCCCCCCGGCCGGCGCCCACGTCGAGCCGCCCGCCCGACAGCACATCCAGCATGGCGATGCGCTCCGCGGCCCGCAGAGGATGGTTGTAGCCGAACGGCATGCACACCACCCCATGGCCGATGCGGATGCGAGACGTGCGGGCTGCCACCCAGGTCAAGAAGATCTCCGGAGCGCTCATGTGGGCGTACCACTTCAGGCAATGGTGCTCCACCGCCCACACCCGGTCGAAGCCCACCTCCTCGGCCAACACCGCCTGATCCACGCAGTCTCGTATGACCTGCTGCTCAACCTCGCGGGATGGATCAGCCATCTGGGCTTCGAAGATCATGGAGAATTTCACGCCGCCATTGAAGCACCCCCGGCCTGTTGAGCCCGAATGCTGGAAATCACGGCTGTTTGCCTGGCTGTCCGGTGGGGTCTGCCCAAAACCCTCTGGCTACCATCATCACGGCATGGATTTCGACGAGACCCCCCAAGAAGCCGCCTTTCGAGCCCAGTGCATTGAGTGGTTGGACGCCAACATCCCCCCTGACGGAGGCGGCGCCCGCGACCAGACAGCCATCACCATCTCCGACCCTGATGTCGAGAATGCCTACGTGGCCCGGTGCAAGGCCTGGCAGCGCACCAAGTACGACGGCGGCTGGGGCTCCATCACCTGGCCTGTCGAATATGGCGGCAAGGGCCTGAGCGGCATCCAGGAGGGCATCTTCAAAGAGGAGGAGGCCAAGCGGGTGGCGGCCACCGGGGTGTTTGCCGTGGGCATCGGCATGGCCGGCCCAACAATCATCGCCCATGGCACCGACGCTCAAAAGGAGCGGTTCCTGCCCGCCATGTTGAAGGGCGACGAGGTGTGGTGCCAGCTGTTCTCCGAGCCGGTGGCCGGCTCAGACCTGGGCGGGTTGCGGACCACCGCGGTGCGCGACGGCGACGAATGGGTGGTGAACGGCCAAAAGGTGTGGACCTCGGGGGCCCAGTACAGCGACTGGGGCATTCTGTTGACCCGAACCGACCCCGATCAGCCCAAACACCGGGGCATCACCTATTTCCTGGTGGACATGAACACCCCCGGCATCGAAGTGCGCCCGCTAGTGCAGATCACCGGCGCGGCCCACTTCAACGAGGTGTTCTTGTCGGATGTGCGGATCCCCCATGAGAACATCCTCGGCGGGGTCAACACCGGCTGGGGGCCGATCATGACCACCCTGTCCAACGAACGGGCCCTGATCGGCGGCAGCAACGCCCGAACCCGGTTCAACGAACTGGTGAAGCTGGCCCAGCAGACCGGCACCGACCGCAACCCGGTGATCCGCCAAGAGCTGGCCAAGACCTACACCCGCATGGAGATCCTCAAATACCAGGGTTACCGGGTGCGGACCGCCGCCAGCCGGGGCGAGCTGCCCGGCCCCGAAAGCTCAACCATGAAGCTGGCCATCTCGCTGCACTTCGGCGAAATGGGCGATTTGGTGATGGCCATGAACGGTGCAGCCGGGATGCTCCACGGCGACAGCGCCCGAGACGAGGGGCGCTGGCAATACGAGTTCTTGGGTCAGTGGGCGTCGCGCATCGGCGGCGGCACCGACAACATCCAGCGCAACACCATCGGCGAGAAAGTGCTCGGCCTGCCCCCCGACATCCGGGTGGACAAAGGTGTCCCCTTCAGGGAGATTCCCAGCTAGCTGGCGCCGTATACCGGGGCCGGCTCAGGCGAACCGGCGATCGAAGCCTGCACCGCGTCGCCGATCTCTGCGGCGGCAAACTTGCGACCCACATCAACCACGTGGCCGTGCTGCCATCCGTCGCACACGTTGAGCGCTCCCCCGGCGATCTCGAACACCCGCCCGGTCACGTCGCAGGCATCCGACCCCAGCCACACCACCAGCGGCGACGCATTGGCCGGGTCTTTCTCGTCCCACCCTTCGGGGACATCCTCGGTGTACATGATCCCGGCGGTCATGCGGGTGCGGGCGTCGGGGGCGATGGCATTCACCATCACCCCG
>JAJDTA010000047.1 GCA_022827405.1 Acidimicrobiia bacterium | reverse complement strand
GCGTCGGGGGAGGTGGCCGGCGAGGTGCCCGACGAGCCGACGTGCAAACACACCACCGTCTCGGTCTCCTCGCAGGCGGCCATGATCGGGTCCCAGTGGCCCGAGTGCAGCGAGGGGAACCCCAACGAGTGGGGAGCCTCGGAGAAGCTGATGGCCTTGTAGCCCCGCTCGGCGTTGCGGTACACCTCGGCCGCGCCCACCTCAGGGTCGAGGAAGTAGGTGAGCTGACACGGGATCATCCGGTCGGGATAGGCCCCCGACCACTCCTCGATGTTCCAGTCGTTCCAGGCCCGCACCGCGGCCAGGGCCAGGTCGGGGTCGTCGGTGAGCTGCTGGAACCGCTGGCCGCAGAAGCCGGGCAAAAACGACGGGAAGCACAGCGAGGCGTACACCCCGTTGAGGTCCATGTCGGAGATGCGGGCGTCGATGTCCCACGAGCCCCGGCGCATGTCCTCGAACCGGGTGGGCTCGAAGCTGTACTCGCTAACCGGGCGGCCCACCACCGCGTTGAACCCCACATTGGGCAGCGAGTGCCCGGCATACAGCCAGGTCTCCGATCCGTCGTCGAGGGTGGCCACCCGGGGGGCGTCGTCGGCGTACTTGGCCGGGAACCGGTCGGCGAAAGCCCCGGGGGGCTCCACGATGTGGTCGTCCACCGAGATCATCGGCGTCCACCGGTCGGCCCGCTCCGGCTCCGGCAAGAAGGTCACCTGGCCCTTCACGTGCTGGGTGAAGGAAGTGTCAGCAGTGAGATCGTCGAGCGAAATGGCCATGCAAGAGTTTCCCGCGAATCAGCCCGGTTGGGCCACTGCGAGGTGGACTTGGAGGTCGGTGAAGGTGGGCTGGCCCAGGCCGTCGCTGCAATGCAGGGTCAGGCGGTGCTCATCGGGCTCCATGATGATGCCGGCGTTGCCCAGCCAGGCCGATTCAAGGCCGCCCAGGTCCCAGGCGTTCCACACCTCGAGGCGCCGGGCGCGGGCGCCGAGCACGGTCAGCTCCACCGCGGCGGGGCTGGTGTCGGACCACAGCGAGATGATCTCCGAGACCACCTCGTCCACCTCCAAAAGGCCGCCCACACAGGCCAGCTTGAGGGCCTGGCGGCGGTCGGGCCGAGCATTGATGCGCTCCACCCGCACCCTGGTCCCCTCCGAAACCGCCAACCGCAACAGCGGCCTAACCTCCCGCCCCCCATACCAAACCGACTCAGCCCCATCAGCAAACTGATCGCTGAGCGAGGCGTGGTCGGTCACATTCCCTCCATCATGGGGTGGCGAAGGGGTCTAGGCCTTGGTCGTTCCAGGTGGGGGTGGGGTTTCGGCCGGTGGTCCAGGCTTGGCGGAGCATGGGCTCGGGGAGGTCTAGTTCTTCGATGGAGTCGGTTCTGGGGTTGAAGCGCTGGGGGGGTTGGCCTATGGCCATTAGGGCTCGGTTGGCTTCGCCGAACACCAGTGAGGAGCGGCGCTCCGACAGGTTCTTCCAATAGCGGCGGCGCACTGCGGTGATCGACGGGAGAGTGCCCTTGGGGGTGAGCTTGAAGATGGACTCGCCGGCCTGCCACGGGCCCGACGGCGTGGCGGGCTGGGGTTGGGGTGCTGGCTCGGGTGCGAAGCTCGGCTCAGGCAGGCCTCCTGGCTCGAGGGCTAGGGGCTCGGGGCCTAGGGGATTGAGCGACGAATCCCCTGGGTAGGCGGCGAAATCGGGGGTTGGGGCCTCTGTCGGCACCGGGGCCTCTGTCGGCACCGGGGCGTCGGTGGCCAGCCAGCCGGGTGTTCCGGTGGTGCGGGGGCGGAAAGTGCGGCGGATGGGCTTGCCCATCCAGTCCAAGATGATGGCCAGGGTGGCCAGCGCCAGCATGATCAGCAAAAAGACGAAGAAGGCGGCAACCGTGGACATAGCGCGGTGCGGGCAAGTCTAGGCTCAGCGTCCCTGGAATCGGGGTTCGCGGTGTTCGGCGAAGGCGGCCCGGCCCTCGGCGAAATCCTCGCTGGCCCAGCAGTCGGCGATGGCGTCCAAGGCCGCCTGACGATCGCCCCGGCCGGCCGCGGCGGCAATCGAGAGCTTGACGGCCCGCAGGGTGAGCGGGGCGTTGGCCACCAGGCGCTCGCCCAGGCGCTCAACCTCATCGTCGAGCCGGTCGGGGGACACCACCGCATGGGCCAGGCCCATCCGCCGGGCCTCCTCGGCGCTGAAGCGGTTGCCGGTCATCAAGATGAGCGCGGCGTTGGCGTCGCCCACCCGCCCGACGAGCTGTTCGACCCCCTCGATGGGATAGCCCACTCCCAAGCGGGCGGCGGGGATGCCGAACTGGGCCCGGTCGGTGGCCACCAGCAGGTCGGCGTGCAGCGCCACCAACAGCCCGCCCCCCAGGCAGTAGCCGTCGACCGCGGCGATAAGCGGCTTGGTGAGCCGGCCCAGCGCGGCCGGTCCCCGGCTGGTGCGGGCATCGTCGGGGGAGGGGTTGCGGCTCAGACCACGGGCGGAGTCCAGGTTGCCGATGTCGGCCCCGGAGGCGAACGCCTTGCCGCCCGCCCCGGAGATCACCACCACCCGGATGGCGGGGTTCTGCTCGTAGGCGTCGACAACGGTGGCCAGCGCGGCGAACATGTCGGGTGTGATGGCGTTGTGGCGCTGGGGGTTGTCGAAGGTGATGCGGCCGATTGCGCCGTCGATCTCGCCGATCAACTTGTCGGTGCCGGTTTCCACTGTCTGGGCCATCTGGTAGTAGTAGCACGATGTCGCTGTACGACCAACAGAGTGGGGGCAACGGGCCGCTGGCCGGGGTGCGGGTGATCGACCTGACCACCGCCCGGGCCGGCCCCACCTGCACCCGCCAACTCGCCGACATGGGCGCGGCGGTGATCTGTGTCGACCGGCCGGGCCAGCGGGTGCTGGGCGACTCCGATCGCTTCAACCTGAGGCGCAACAAGCGCTCGGTGGTGCTGAATCTGGCCGACTCGCAGGGCCGGGAGGCGTTCCTGCGGCTGGCCGACCGGGCCGACGTGGTGGTGGAGAACTACCGGCCCACGGTCAAGCACCGGCTGGGCATCGACTACGACGCGCTGTCGGCCCGCAATCCCCGGCTGGTGTACGCCAGCCTGTCGGGGTTCGGCCAAGAAGGTCCGTATGCCGCCCGTCCGGGGGTCGACCAGATCGCCCAGGGGCTGAGCGGGCTGATGAGCGTGACCGGGCCGGCGGGCAGCGGGCCGTGGCGGGTGGGCATCGCCGTCTCCGACACCGCGGCGGGCACCTTCCTCACCCAGGGCGTGCTGGCCGCCCTTTTCGCCCGAGAGCGCACCGGCAAGGGCCAGTGGGTCCACACGTCGCTTCTGGAGGCGGCCATCAACTTCATGGACTTCCAGGCCGTGCGCTGGCTGACCGACGGCGAGGTGCCCCCGCAGGAGGGCAACAACCACCCCACGGTGGTGCCCATGGGCATGTTCCCCACCGCCGACGGGCACGTCAACGTGGCCCCGATGGCCCGGTTCGAGACTTTCGCCCAGGCGCTGGGGGCTCCCGAGCTGGTGGGCGATCCCCGGTTCGCCGATCTCGAAACCCGCCGAGCCCACCGGCGGGAACTGGACGAGATCATCAAGCAACGCCTGGCCACCGCCACCACCGCTGAGTGGGTGGAGCGGCTCAACGCCGCGGGATGCCCGTGCGGGCCGGTGCTGGCGGTGGACGAGACGTTCGCCGACCCCCAGGTGGAGCACCTCAACGTGTTCTCGATGGTCCCCGGCCCAAACGGCGACGAGGTGGCCGCGCTGCGGCTGCCCCTCACGTTCTCAGACACCCCCGCCGCGGTGGGCACCGGCCCCGTCCACCCCGGCCACCACACCCGAGAGGTCCTGGCCGAGCTGGGCTACGACGAAGCCGAGATCGACGCCCTGGCCGATTTTGCGGGCCAATTGCGTCCTGACCGCAGCGGCTAGGGGAGGCGGCCCAGGAGGTCGTAGAGGAGCTCGTAGAAGCCGTTTGAGTCCACGTCGGTGATGAACTGGCAGTTGGGGGGGCGGTCGGTCACGTCCCACCAGTCGACCACGGTCATGCCGGCGGTGAGGGGGGAGTCGGTCTCCACCTCCACGTTGCACAGGCGGCCGCCGTAGAGCTCGGGGCGCAGCAGGTAGGCGATCACGTTGGGGTCGTGGAGGGGGCCGCCGGTGGTGCCGTACTTGTCCACGTCGTAGCGCTCGTAGAAGTCGAGCATGCCCGCGGCGGCGGCCCCGGTGCGGGTGCCCAACATCCGCACCCGGTTGATCCAGGCGTCTTCCATCAGCGCCTTGTGGGTCACATCCAGGGGCAGCATGGTGACCGGGGCCCCGCAGTGGAGCACGATCTGGGCGGCGTCGGGGTCGACGAACACGTTGAACTCCGCGACCGGGGTGGTGTTGCCGCCGCCGAAGAACCCTCCCCCCATGCACACGATCTCGCGGATGTTGGCCGCCGCCTCGGGGGCGGCCTCCAGCATGGTGGCCACGTTGGTCATCGGACCCACCGGGCAGATGGTGATCTCCCGCTCGCCGGCGCCCAGCACGGTCTCGGTCATCCAGTCCACCGCGTGGCGGGGTTGCAGCGCGGTGGCCGGCTCGGGCAGGTCGGCGCCGTCGATGCCGGTCTTGCCGTGGACGTGCTCGGCGGTGACCAGCTCTCGGCGCAGCGGGCGGTCGCAGCCGGCGAACACCGGCACCTCGGGGCGCCCGGCCAGCTCCACCAGCATGCGGGCGTTGCGGGCGGTGAGCTCTAGGGGCACGTTGCCGGCCACCGCGGTGATGCCCAGCACCTCGAGCTCGGGGGAGGCCAGGGCGGCCAAGATGGCGATGGCGTCGTCTTGGCCGGGGTCGGTGTCGATGATGATGGGGCGGGGGCGGGCGTCGGGGCCAGCAGCGGGGCCAGCGTCGGGTGTTGTGCTCATCGTCTTTGTCCTGCTCTGGTTTGGGCCACGGCGTGGGCCGCGTGCTCGAGGTCGTCGTCGAGCGGGGCCAGCTCAGCCGGGCTCCCGGCATGGTCCAGCGCCCAGCCCAGCAGGGTATCGGCCAGCCAGGGGTTCTTGGGCAATAGCGGCCCGTGCAGATAGGTGCCCACCGTGCGACCGGCCACCGCCCCCTCGCAGCCGTCGGCGCCGTTGTTGCCGTGCCCCCGGCGCAGTCGGCCGACCGGCGTGCAGCCCCCGCCCAGATGCGTGCGCCCGGCGTGGTTCTCATAGCCCACCACCGTGGCGGTGCGGCCCTGAAGCGTCACCTCCAGCACCACGTCGCCGATGAGGCGGCTGCGGCCCGCGGTGGTCTCCAGATCCAACAGCCCGATGCCAGCCATGATCCCGCCGTCGGCGGCAACGTAGCGGTGGCCCAAGAGTTGGTAGCCGCCGCACACCCCCAGCACCACTGCGCCGTCGGCCGCGGCCTGGCGCAGGGGGTCGGCCTTGTGGGCCAGGTCTTCGGCTACCAGCATCTGGTCGCGGTCTTGGCCACCGCCCAGGTAGTAGAGATCGCAGTCGGCCGGGATGGGATCGCCCAGGCCCACCTCGGCCACCTCCAACGCCAGCCCCCGCCACCCCAGGCGGCGGTCGAATACCGCGATGTTGCCCCGGTCGGCGTAGATGTTCAGGTGGTCGGGGTACAGATGGCAGAGCCGGACCGGGGGAGTGTCAGCAGCGCTCACTGGTCCTCCCAGAAGGCGGGGGCCAGGCCCCGTTCGGCCAGCACGCCCTGGAGCTCCAAAAGGGCGGTGTAGGTGGGCAGCACGTAGAGCTCGCCGGTGCCACAGGCCCTCAGGCCGGCGTCGAGGGCGGCGGGCACTGGGGGCACCACCGATATCCGGTCGGTGTCGAGCCCGGCGTAGCGGAAGCGCAGGGCCATGTCGTAGGCCCGGTCGCCCCCCACCACCAGCGACGCCAGCCGGTCGCTGTCCAACAGCAGCTCGTAGTCCACGTCCCAGATCCACGACACGTCTTGGCCATCGGCGGTGCGGTCGTTGAGCAGCACCACCACGTGCAGGGGGCCGCCCTCCAACAGCATGGTGCGGATGTTCTCGTTGGCCCCCGCCGGGTTCTTGGCCAACAGCGTGGTGATGCGGGCGTCGCCCACCGAGGTGCGCTCGGCCCGCCCGAAGGCGGCCGGGCGGCGGGCCAGCGCCGGGCCGATCGACTCGGGGGCCAGGCCCAGGGCCAAAGCGGTGGCGGTGGCGGCGACGGCGTTGTAGGCGTTGTGCATGCCCGGCAGGCGCAGCGACAGCTCGATAGGGCCGCCAGGGGCGTCCAGGGCGAGGCGCTGGCCGCCCATGCCGTGCAGCTCCACCCTGGTGGCCCCTACGTCGGGCTGGGGCCGGGTCAGGCCGCATTCGGGGCACGACCACCGCCCGAGGTGGGAAATGGTCACCATGTCGTAGTGCAGCGGCGCACCGCAGCGGCGGCAGTCGGTGGTGTCGGCCGCATGGGGGAGGCGGTCGCGCCCCACCCGGGCGTCGTCGATGCCGTACGACACGGTGTTGGGGTGTTGGCCGGCCACCTCAGCCACCGCGGGGTCATCGGCGTTGTAGATCACCACCGTGGCCGGATCGAGCCCGGCCACCGCCTCCCGCCAGCGCTCCACCAGGTGCTCGAGCTCGCCGTAGCGATCGAGCTGGTCCCGGAACAGGTTCATCAGAGCCACCGCCCGAGGCTTGGTCTGGGTTATCAACGCCGGCAGAGCGGCCTCGTCCACCTCGAACAGGGCCATCTCGGCCCCGTCGGCGTCGAGCAGCGCGGCGGCCACCCCCCGCTCCAGGTTGGACCCGGCGGTGTTGGCCACCACCCGAGTCCCTGAGGCATCCAGCACAGCCCGCACGAGGCGAGCAGTGGTGGTCTTGCCATTGGTGCCCGACAACAAGACCACGCCGCCAGGTACGCTCTGAGCCATTTCCGCAGTGGCCTCAGGCCTTAGCCGCGTCAGCACCAACCCAGGCAAGGTCGTCCCCCCGCCCCGCCCCAGCCGCTGCGACAGCCGCCCCGCCCCCCGAGCCGCCCCCGCGGCCAACCCCCTAGGCAGCGACGGCACCCTCATTGCCGGAGCATCTCCGCTAAACAACGAGGCGGCATCCTCATATCTGGAGTTCTTCTTAGCGGAAGCGGCGGAAGAATTGGCGGATGTCTTGGGCTAGGGCTTCGGGTTCTTCCATAGCGGCGAAGTGGCCGCCTTCTTCCATGTCGCTCCAGTGGACGATGTTGTAGCTGTCTTCGAGCCAGCGGCGGGGGGCTTGCATGATCTCCTGGGGGAAGCTGGCCATGCCGAGGGGCGTGTCGAGGGGCTCGGTGATGCCTCCGGCGCCGGGGCGCAGCACCTCGTAGTACATGCGGGCTGATGAGCCCGCGGTGGCGGTGAACCAGTACACCGAGATGTTGGTGAGCAGGCGGTCGCGGCTCACCGCCGACTCGATGGTGCCGTTGTTGTCGGTCCAGGCCAAGAACTTCTCGGCGATCCAGGCCAGCTGCCCCACGGCCGAGTCGGTGAGGCCGTAGGCCAGGGTCTGGGGCTTGGTGCTCTGGATCTGCATGTAGCCAGCGCCCTCGGTGAAGTAGAGGTTGGCCCGGCCCAGCCCGGCCTGCTCGGCCTCGGTGAGCTCGCCGGGGCCGTCTTCGGGGGCGGTGCCGAACAAGAAGTTCACGTGGACGGCCTCGCAGTGGTCGGGGTCGGCGCGGCCGATGTTCTGGGAGATGAACGATCCCCAGTCGCCTCCCTGGGCGCCGTAGCGGTCATAGCTGAGGCGCCCCATGAGCTCGGCGAACGCCTGGGCGGTGCGCACCGCATCCCAGCCCCGCTCAGCCGTCGGCCCAGAGAAGCCGTAGCCGGGCAGCGAGGGGGCCACCACGTGGAAGGCATCGGCGGGGTCGTCGGGATGGGTCAACAGCCCGATGATGTCGAGGAACTCCACCACCGTGCCGGGCCACCCGTGGCTGATGATCAGCGGGTAGGCGTCGGCATGCGGCGAGCGCTGGTGGATGAAGTGGATGTTCTGGCCGTCGATGGTGGTCGTGTAGTGGTCCAAGGCGTTCAACTCGGCCTCGGCCGCCCGCCAGTCGTACTCGTCGGCCCAGTAGCGGGCCAGCTCCTGGATGTAGCCCATCTCAGCGCCGTAGTCCCAGCCAGCGTCGGGAATCTGGTCGGGCCAACGGGCGTCGCGCAGCCGCCGCCGCAGGTCCTCCAAAGCGGCGTCGGGAATATCGACGGTGAACGGGGTGATCTCAGACATGGGGTTCCTCAGCTATTCGGGACTCGGGTCGCTCCACAAAGGGCGCGAGTCACGGATCGAGAATATCAGCGGTGTGGTGCTCAGGGGTCGCTGGGGCGCGGCTACCGCTTTGGTGAGGGGTCGGGGAGGTGGCGGCGGGGGAGGGTGGTGTTGATGGTGTCGATGGCGTCTATGACGTGGTGGGCCACCCACACCTGGGATCTGTCGGCGCGGTGTGCACTGGCTCTGAGCACGTCGGCTTCGGCGAGCTGGTGGAGTATTTGCGATGCCCGGCCTGCGGTGATGCCGTAGGTGTCTTGGATATGGCGGGCCGTGATGGCCGGGGTGTGAATGAGCGAGTCCAAGATGTGGTCTACCGCCGATCCGGCCCGGGTGCGGATGCGGTCTCGGAAGGCCTGTCGCAGGTCGTCGACCCGCTCGACGAGGCGGATGGCGGCAATGGCGCCGTCGGCCACCGCGGCCGCGAACGCGGCCACCCAGGCGTCAACGTCTCCAGCCCGGTAGGCGCTGAGGCCTCCCACGTAGCCCGCCGGGTCGTGCAACAGGCCGTGGGCCACTGGAACCGGCGCCGGCCCGGCGTCGAGGAGGGGGTGGATCAACAGTCGGCCGACACGGCCGTTCCCGTCGACGTAGGGGTGGATCGTCTCGAACTGGGCGTGCGCTATCGCGGCGTGGACCACGGGGTGCAGGTCCCGGCGGGCAGCAAAGCGGACCAGGTCGTCCATCAGCGCCGCCACCTGGTCGTGGGGCGGACCCTCGAAGTCCGCGATCTGGCGGTTCTCGCCGATCCACACCGCGCAGTCCCTCCACGCTCCGAGATGCCGTCGCAAAATCTCGGAGTCAGCGGCCAAAAGGCTGCGGTGTCGCCGGTGGAACCACTCGACATCGACCGCCTCGTCGGATCGAAGGGAGTGCAGCGCGGTCGCAACGTTCGCCGCCACCAACTCGGTGCCCCGGGGGACCGGGTCGGCCTCCTCGTCTCCCAGATCGGCCAACGCGACCGCCAACGCCTCGCTCGAGGTGGTGATCTGCTCGATCTGCGACGACGCCACCGCGTCGGCGCGGATCAACACCGCTCTCAAGTGCCCCAGCACCCCGGTCGCATTCCCCGATTGGGCCCGCAAGCGGCCGATCTCATCTCGGGCCGCCTCAACCGCCTGGGTCGTATACCGCCCAGGCGGCGGCACCGGCTGATCCGCTATCGCCGCGGGCACTGTCTGCACGACTGTGATGCGCGGCTCACTGTCGTCGATCCAGGGGCGGTATAGCTCGTTGTCGACGACCACCGCCCGGCGGCCCGCAGCCGGCCAGCCCTTTACTGACACCTAAACACTCCCTCCTAGAGTTTAGTCAATTATATCATTACCTAAACTCTAGGAGGGCGTGGTGGGCTAGGAGCGGGGGAGGAGGCCGGCGTTGGATCGGGCTCGCTCCAGGGTGGCGGTGGCTACGGTGCGGGCTTTTTCGGCGCCGGCGTCTAGGAGGCGGGACACTTCGGCGGGGTCGGATGAGAGTTCGGCGTAGCGGGTGCGGATGGGGTCGAGGAGCTCGTTGACGGCGTCGGCGGTGTCGGCTTTGAGGGGGCCGTACTGGGTGTAGTCGTCGGCGACGGCCTCGGGGGTGCGCCCGGTGGCCGAGGCCAGGATGCCCAGCAGGTTGGACACCCCCGCTTTGGCCTCGGGGTCGTAGCGGACCTCGCCGTCGCTGTCGGTCACCGCCCGCTTGAACTTGCGGGCCACCCCGGCGGCGTCTTCCAAGATCCCCACGGTTCCCGCCGACTCCAGCGACTTCGACATCTTGTCGTCGGGGTTCTGGAGGTCCATGACCCGGGCCCCGGCGGTGGGTATCACATGGGCGGGCACCACGAAGGTCTCGCCGTAGCGGTGGTTGAACCGCTCGGCGATGTCGCGGCACAGCTCGATGTGCTGGCGCTGGTCGTCGCCCACCGGCACCAGGTCGGTGTCGTACAACAAGATGTCGGCGGCCTGGAGGGCGGGGTAGGTGAACAGCCCGGCCGACACGAACTCGGTGCGGTCGGACTTGTCCTTGAACTGGGTCATGCGGCGCAGCTCCCCGAAGCCCACCGTGCACTCCATCATCCAGGCCAGCTCAGCGTGCTCGCCCACCGCGCTCTGCACGAACAGCGTGGAGCGCTTGGGGTCGATGCCCACCGACATGAGCAAAGTGGCCGCGGCCACGGTGTTCTGGCGCAGCTCAGCGGGGTCGGGGGCGGTGGTGAGGGCGTGGAGGTCGACTACGCAGTACACCGCCTCGTGCTCGTGCTGGTAGGCCACCCAGTTGCGCAGCGCCCCCAAAAGGTTGCCCAGATGCATCCCGCCCGACGGCTGAATACCCGAAAACACACGAGCCACAGCCCGCCATCCTAGAGCCTGGCCAGCCGAAACGAAGGGCTAAACAGCCGAAGGGGATGGTTGCGGAAACACGGCTAGGCCAGGGCCATACTGAAACTGGGGCTGCTGGCAATTACGCCGACGTGCTGAGAAGGACTGTCGCTGTAGTCGAACGGAGTGAGCACACCCGCCGAGCGATTCATGCCATCGATGATCTCGGCTGCCTGCCGCTTCGCATCGGTCCCGACCCGGAGGGCGAATTTGACCTCCAGTTCCCCGGTGGCCGCCATGCCCCACACGTCGGGTTCCAACAGATCTTCCCTAGTGAAGAGGTAGTCAGCCATGGACGTGAAAATCGAGGTGTACTCAGCCTCGGTGGCACATCGCGTGCCGTCCTCGTCCATCGTAAGGATCGTGGCGGTGAACACTACATTGACAGGGGCATCCATCATCGACCCTCCCAGCCTTCGCAACGCCTGAACTGCGCCCTCTTATTCGCCAGTGTACGCCGGGACGAAGGAGTCAGGGGAACTACGACGTGGCACTTGCATGATGATGCACACCTGACTTTGAAGTACCCCTTTCCCCTCATGGCCGTCCACCAATGTTGCGCGTCCCGCTCAAAAGTGGATTCCGGGAAGGGGGAAGGCGCTTAAACACCGGCTCCCCCGGAGGCTTTTGCCTACCGGGGGAGCTGGCTTTGGCTAGTTTTCTCAGGGCCGGTCCCTAGTGGGGCCGGCTTTGAGTTTTTGCGCCTATGCGCACGCGTCGTTGGCCAAGTCGTCGGCGTCGTCGCCGTAGTCGGCCCCCGTTAGCCCGCGGCAGGCCGAAGCCAGCTCACGAGCGAAGTCAGATGCATGGGTGGCAGCGAGGACGTCGCCGGCGAGTTGCCGGGCAACAGCCTCACGGCGGGTGTACGGCAGGGCGCAACCCGCCTTGGGAAGGCCTGATCAGTTACTGATGATGCACTGGGATCCGTGCATGGTGATGTGGAACCTCTGAAGCAGGTCTATCCCGAGAATGATGTCCGTGCCGTCCTCCTGGTCGGGTATTAGCTCCACTAGGAGGCTTTCGCCGCGCACGTAAGTTCTTGTTCCCCCGTGGTCCTCGGGTTCCATGATGGGTATTCCCACAACCATCCTGTAGGTGGGGGTTCTGACCGTCTCGTTCCCCGCATACGAGACCATGGCCACGCCTACCTGCTCGGCGTTGAGGGCATCGACCACCCTTTGTGTCACACCGGTGTGGGTGCTGCCGGTGTCCACAATCGCGGAGAATCGGGTGGGGGACAGGCCGAAGGGTTGAAATGGGTCTGGCGGATCTGGCAGGGCGACATCTGCGACATGGCGAATCTCGTTGTCAGATATCTCGATTGCGATTGTCGGCATCTGCGCTGAAGTCAGGCGACCACTTTGAGGCGGCGTCCCCGGCGGTGGGGCTTTTCGCCTATGCGCACGAGGGAGAAGCTGCCGAGCCCGTAGGCGTCGCAGCCATGCTTGTATGCGGCGTCCTCGTCGTCGTAGACCTCAACGATCTCCTCGTTGTGCATAAGTGCAACAGCACCGGGGCGCTCGTTTTCCAGACGGTCTTTGTGCAAGGCCAGATACGCGTCATAGTTGGCTTCTGCCTGATTGAGCGTGTCGCTCATGGAGCACCTCCTATTGCCGATCTGGCTGACGAAATAAAGCGTACCACGAGGACCCCAAGTTCCGACTTGGCGGCCCATGAGGTGATGGTATCCGACTCGATAGGTGAGAAGACTGGAAATAAATGTCTCATCGGCTGTCCGTTAAACACCGGCTCCCCCGGAGGCTTTTGCCTACCGGGGGAGCTGGCTTTGGCTAGTTTTCTCAGGGCCGGTCCCTAGTGGGGCCGGCTTTGAGTTTTTGCGCCTATGCGCACGCGTCGTTGGCCAGGTCTTCGGCGTCGTCGCCGTAGTCGGCCCCCGTTAGCCCGCGGCAGGCCGAAGCCAGCTCACGAGCGAAGTCAGATGCATGGGTGGCGGCGAGGACGTCGCCGGCGAGTTGCCGGGCAATGGCCTCACGGCGGGTGTACGGCAGGGCGCACACATCGGCAACACCGTCGCCGTCGCCATCATGCGGATAGGTGGTGGGCCCGCCCAGCGACCGGTTGGCGCAGAAGCTCGGCCCGGTGATGATGCCCGAGTAGAACGGACCACCGTCGTTGATCGGGATCGCCGGCGGACCAGCGAGCATGCCCTCACCGCAGGCCGCGTCGCCTTCGGTGACTGCGCAAGCAGCCATCACCAGCGATGCGTACTGGGAGGCATGTTGCACGGCCAGAGACTCAACAGCGTTCTGGCGGGCAATGGCCTCGCGGCGGGTGTAGGGCAGCGAGCACACGTCAGCGGTGCCGTCGCCGTCGGAGTCGTGGGCGAACAACCGTGCGCCGCCCAGTGACAGGTTGGCGCAGAAGTCCGGACCGGTGACCACGCCGGCGTAGAACACGCCGTTGGCGGGCGGAGCCGCAACCGGGGAGGCCTCGTTCGAGGTCCCGGCATCGCCGGCGCCAACACCGTTCACGCCCCGCACCTGGAAGGTGTAGGACAGCACGCCGGTGCCGCTGCCCAGATCAGACATCGTGACGCTGGTGGCGTCGCCTGCGGCGTCCATCCAGTCGCCGTAGTCGCCGATGCTGACCTTCATGCGGTACTGCCAACCGGTGACGCTGGAGCCGCCGTCGTCGCCGGCAGTCCACGAAACCGTGATGCTGCCGTCGCCGCCGGTGGCGGTCACGGTGGGAGCAGCCGGAGCAGAGCCAGCCTCAAGCGAGGCCATGCCCGATGCGCCTTCGCCCACGTCGTTGACGCCCCGCACGCTGAAGGTGTAGGCGGCGCCGTCGTCGGTGTCCACCGACACGCTCATGGAGTCGGCGGCGACGTCGGTGTAACCGCCGTCGTTCACCTGCACCTGCCAGCCGGTGACCGCAGAGCCACCGTCATCGCCAGCAGTCCAAGAGACCGTGCTGGAGCCGTCGCCGCGCTCAGCGGAGACACTGGGTGCCGACGGGGTAGTGGCCGGAGTAGCCGAAGCGCTGCCGGCTTCGCCAGCACCGAAGGAGTTCACTGCCCGCACCTCGAAGGTGTAGGCCGTGCCGTTGTCGAGACCGGTCACGGAGTAGCTGCTGGTGTCAGCACCGCTCACGTCCATCCAGTCGCCGTCATCGGTGCGCACCTGCCAACCAGTGGTCGGGCCAGCCTCGTCGGAGGTACCGGCCGTCCACGACAGGTCGGCCTGGCCGTTGCCCCGTTCAGCCATCACAGATGAGGGGGCCACCGGTACCGTGCCCGGGGTGACCGCTGCCGAGCTGATCGGCACGGCGTTGCCCTGCTGATTCACTGCCCGCACCTGGAAGGAGTAGGTAGTGCCGTTGGACAGGCCGGTCACGGTATGGCTGGTTGTAGCCGGACCGCTGTCGGCGATGTCGGTCCAAGCGCCGTAGCCGCCGCCAGCCTCGCTCTGACGGTATTGCCACTTGGTAATGGCGCTTCCGCCGGAACTGCTCGCGGACCAACTCAGGGTCACCTGGCCGTCGCCGGGGTCTGCGCCTAGCTCGCCCGCAGTGGGCGTCCCGACCGGGGTGACCGGGGCTGACGTGGCCTCCGCACCAGGTCCGAAGGCACTCACGGCCCGAACCTGGAAGGTGTAGGTGGCACCATTGACAAGGCCGCCCACCAACGCACCTGAACCTGTCGCGGCTGAGAGCCTCATACCCAGGGTCTCCCACGCGTCGTAGGCACCGCCAGCCATCTTCTTGCGAACCTGATAGCCCGTCACCGTGCTGCCGGGAGTCGCCGTCGGCGGACCCACGACGATCCTAACTTGGCCGTTGAGCGCGTCCACCAACACCCGGGAAGGAGCAAGCGGCGCATTGCCCGGTGTTACTGCATTCGCCTGAGCCCGGGCACCGGGGCCAATCTCATTCACGGCCCGTACAAGGTAAGTGTGTGAGTTGCCGTTGCGGAGAGTATTTCTGGGGGGGCCGATGATGAACTGGGTGGTATCAGCACCGCTACCTGGAATATCTGTCCAACCAGCACTGGGGGCACCGGTGTCCGTGCCACACTTAGTGGTTCCGCTGCCGGAGCCGTCTCTAGTCTGGGCAAAACAAGGGAAACGGTGGAGAAGCTGAACCAGAAGCCCCAAAGCTAGACGACGTCCAACTGGGCTACCCGCTCCTCACACTTCCCGATGGCGAGATCCAGCACTTTGTTAACAGCCTTCTCGTCGCGCCCCGAGGGTCGGCGGCGCATCAGAAATGGGCCGTTGGATGAGCTGCGTTGCCCCCATAGGGTGGCTCCATGACCCAAGAACCGATGCTGAGGGCCAATATCTATGTCGACGGATTCAACTTCTACTACGGCGCGCTGAAGCACCGCCCTCATCTGAAGTGGCTGGACTATCGAGCCCTAGCCGAAGAGCTGCTGAGCGGATACGAGATCAACACGGTGCGGTACTTCACAGCTCCCGCCCTAAACAGGCTGAACGACAAGTCTGCCTCCCAGCGCCAGGGCGTCTACCTGCAGGCGCTTGAGGAGAACTCAGCAATCGAAATTTACAAGGGCCAATTCAAGGAGTCCCCGGCGTGGCTGCCCCTTGCCAAAGAGTTAAAAGAGGGCAATCTGAAATTTGTCCAAGTCATGAAGACCGTGGAGAAGGGGTCCGACGCGTCGCTGGCCGCATATCTCGTCAGAGACTCATGTCACAGGGAGATGGATGTGGCACTTGTGATGTCCAACGACAGCGACCTCCAGACTCCGGTGGACATCGCCGAGCAGGAGGGGATCACCGTTATAACTGTCAACCCTCACGAACAGAGGAACCAGCAGCGCGTTCTGCGGAGTTCGGACAAGCGCACCCTGGATGAGGGCATTCTGCGAAGATCGCAGCTAGCCGATCCGGTTGTGACCGCAAAAGGGAGAAAGATCTACAAGCCGAGGCCGTGGTCATAAAGCACAGAAACCCGCCGAAGCGGGTTTCTGATGGGCCTAGCCACATGACAGAGACTAGGGACTTCGACCATCACTCTACCCGAATCGTCGGAAGACAACAAGACATCTATGTAACTAGAAGGCCACTGCCTGTGAGTTGAGCGCTTGCTCCCACGACCGCTGGGCCAGCCGCAGCCGCAGACGGCTCCAACTGTGCCATTCGAGCGGAACGAGGACGCGGTGCTCCCGAACCTGTCGCCGGTAATCAGATGAAGCTGTCACTGGGGGTGTGTAGCGTTCGGGGCCGGCATTTCACAGTGAAGACAGAGTTCTGGAGGACTGGTGGACACAGACGATCACGGCGATACCCCAGAGGGCGGCGGGGACGGGACGGGACGGGACACAGAGGCAGACAGGTTCGCGTCGCTGTTCGAGTGCCTTCACGGAATTGGCGAACCGGGAGCCAAAGCGTGGGGGTTCTTGGATACGGGTCGGCTGCTGCTGCGCTTAGATGCGCCTGTTTTGCCTCGGCGGGGCGAGGCTGTCGCCTATTGCGTCCGGCAGGCTGCGGACTCGATATTGGAAACGGCAGGAAGCTCGCCCGAAGATCGGAGATGGGAGCAGCAGTCTCGGAAGGTCGTCTCCGCCAAGGAAAGGTATGAGAGGGAGAAGCGTTTCCCCGAAGGCAGATTCGAGGAGGCGCTGGCCGAGCTTCTGGCCGAGATCGACGCTCTCGAAAGGGTCCACAACGAGGTGCCGAAGAAGAGCGAGAGGCAGGCGGCAGAGGTCCACGCGAGGATTACCGGCTCCCGCGCAGCAGGGGACGGCCTCAGGCCGGTCAGAGACTTCTTGAGGGTCAGAGACGAGGCGGGCCGCAAGCTGCACAGCACATGCACACTGGACGACGCCGAACAGCTGCTGGCGGAATGCGTTGACGCCATGCTCGGGTTCCTCCGCTCGACGGCCGACAAGAGCGCCGAGCTGGCAGAGCTCGCGGGCCGAGTCTCGCCTGGGAGCACTGATCTAGAGGCCGCACAGAAGCTGATCATCAACACCAGCGATGTCGAGGAGTTCTTGCGATCGGCCGCCGACCCTAAATGGCTGGTGCTGCTCTACAGGGATGGTCGCCTGGGCCCGCCGGGCGGCCCGGACGGTTGGTGGGCAGCCAGCGCGGCGGCGATCCGTCTCTCGGGGTCGCATCGCCAACAGGTGGCAGACTGGCTAAAAGAAGTCGCCGACCAGGACCGGGGAGACTCGGCGCGTGCCGCCGCGGTTGTAGGCGTTCTTTTGCGCATGGACGGGCCTGATTTCGAGGCCGCGCTCAAAATCGCCGCCCGCCACCCCCGCGAGCGGGGCATTCTCCACGACTTCTCCCGCGCTCTCGAAGGCGTAGTCCCGTCAGACCCGGTAGTCGAGAGGTGCGCAGACATCTTCTTGAACGCCCTCATACCCGAGGAACAGCCGAATGGACTGCCCGCCGACACGGGACCGCATCGCATTTCGGGGGACATGACCGCCCTCTTGCGGATGCTTTCCGATGGGGTAGACGAAGAAAACGCGAAAGCACGCATCGAACTTCCATTGTTCAAACTGATGAAGATGCCCTCCGGCAGCGGAGCCCGCAGCCTGCTCCCCTTGAGTAGTGACCAGCGGATGTCTATCTCCTCCCTTGCCGACCTTGACGACCGCTACGGCGATCGCAGGCGCGCCATCGGGGGATGTCTCGTGGGCGTCATGGCGAGGGCAATGGGTCTGCTTCCCGCAGCGGAACTGCTGGAGCTGGCGGAAAAGGCACCCGAAGAGCTGGCAGGCCGGCTCCGCACATGGATCCTCGCCACCGCCCCTGACGCCGACCCCGAGGACATGGCCGCCGAAATCGAGCGGGCCATCGGGTCGAGGTCGCCCCATTGCGACGACGTCGCCTTGTTGGACCGATTAGCCGCAGAGCTTGGCCCCGACCCCCTTACCGACCGCTTCAGGGCCGCGTTGGGTGACCCGCCCAGCGTCGCCGAGGCCAGCGAGGCGCTGGGATCGGGCGAGGTGCTGCCCGAATGGCGGTTCCCATATTTGTGGTCCGGCCTGCTTCCCGAACCGGCCGCTGAGGCTTGGGCGGAATCGTCGGCAACCCACGTACTGGCGGCCCAGATCGGCTCGCCCGAAACCAGGGACGACTTTCTCGGACTGCAAGACGACCCCGACATCATGGGCGGGTGGGTTGAGTCCCCGCTCAGCGCAGAGCAGCTCAGAGAATTCGGCCCAGTGCAGGCCGCCGACGAGATTGCTGCCTGGCGCCCGCAGCCCCACGACTGGGGCCACAACTACCAGCAGCTCGCCCGAACGCTCGAACAGGTCGTGGGCGAAGACCCGGCCGTCTGGCTCGCTGAACCGGTGCAGGTTGCCGTCCGACTGCGCCACCCGACCTACATCTCCGCCTACCTGCAAGGAGCCGCGAAAGCCGCCACCGACAACCCGGACGACTTCGCGACAGTGCCGGTCGGCGGTCTGGTCGACGTGATCACCATGGTCCAGAGAGAGCCGTGGACAGCCGAGCAGTTCGGCGGAGGCAGCCGACCGGGTCTCGACTACACCGCCGACTGGCTGTCCACCCGCCGGGCTGGCACAGACCTAGTCAAAGCGCTGCTGGACTCCGAAATTGGCCTCGCGGACCGAGACAGCGAAGTGTGGACCTACCTGGAGGAAGAGGCCCGCACAAACCCCGAGGTCTTCGAGGTGGGACCAGTCGGCATCGGCTTCGAGGAAGACCCGGTCGGCTACATGCTCGACAACGCCGAAGAGGACCACACCCCGTCAGACCCGCTCTTTTTGGCAATCAACGAAGCGGGCACTAGAGCAGTCGACGCCGCCCTGTCGTTCATGGCCGCCGAGTACCGCGCAACCGGGGCGGTCCGCCACGAGGCCACCCGCATCCTCGAATGGTGCCTGAACCTGGAAGGGCTGGAAGGCGCCAAACACCGCGCGATCATCGCCCCGAACGCCGCCCGGTTGTCCCACATACTCCCCGAATGGTTCGACCAGAACCACAGCCTGCTGTTTGGCGAAGACGCGCCCGGCCAGCTCGGACAGGTCACTGTCAACATAGCCGTGAAGTTCTCGCTGCCCTGGGAATGGCTGCTGGTCAACCACCGGGACAACATCTACGACTCGGCTGCCCGCGGTGTCGAACGCTCCCACGACTGGCTCCTGATCGCCATGCTGCACGGATACGACGGTTACGCCCCGCCCGAAATCGTCCAACGACTCAACGGAAGGTACACCGAGGCATGCTGGGCTCTAGCCAGCCTGATCGACCGAATCGAGGAGCCGACCCCCAAACAGCTGGAAGCCCTCCGCGAGTTCTGCGAGGCAGTCATCGAACACGACGGCGGACAGGACGCCGCAGCCCTGGGCCGAATGGCCCACGCAGACTGCTTCGACCACGACACCTGGACGGACATCACCCTGAAAGCCCTTGAAGCGACCGGCGGGTACATCGAACAAGCCCACCAAATAACCCAGCGCATACTCGACAACCCACCCACCCCCCAAAGGGCCGCGATCTTGGTCCATCTGGTGGAAGTACAAACCAATGAGGCGCTAGCCCGCACGACAACCGACATAGGGGAGGACCAGCCCGTCTACTTCGACGGCGCATGGACCCGCAGGCTCATCGCCGACAAGGCCGCCGACTGGCTCGCCTCCGCCCAGGACCACGACACCGCCGAAGAATACGGCCAGCTCGCCGAGACACTGCGACGGCACGGGCTGCTTAGATCCAGCGGACCCGACAGCACCTGAGCAGATTTCTGGCACAAACTGGCTAGAGCCTGTTTGCATAATAGCTAGTCACAGCTCAGTATTCGGCGGGCAAAAAAGCGATCCAACATTCGATTGGTCGGGCGATCACCTCAGTCAACGGGGAGCTTGCGGAACTTG
>JAJDTA010000225.1 GCA_022827405.1 Acidimicrobiia bacterium | reverse complement strand
GGTTATGTGGTCGGGCTTGGGGCGGTTGAGCACTTCGGTGACGTAGTCGTGGGCTACGTCTTCGATGAGGCGGGCGCCGGCGTCTACCCAGTCGTCGGGGCTGAGGCGATCGCCGATTGCGGGGTAGACGTATTCGGTCTGCATGAGCGACAGGGTCTGGGAGTGGCCGAGAAAGTGGCCCTCGCCGTGCACTACATCGGCGATTACCTGGGTGGACAGCGTGTCGGGGGTGATCTCGATGCCCCGCACCGTGCGGTTGATGGACCCCAGCATGTCGTTGTCGATCACCAATGCCTCCAGCGAGCAGGCCATGATGCTGGCCAGCATTCCGGCCGTCTCGTTGATCATGTTGGCCCCGGCGTTGGCCGCCAGGGTGATGGCGTTGGCCTTCTCGGCACCGGCCTGGTTGTCGGGAAGCTTGGAGTCGGCCATGCCGGCGGCCACCCCCGACGGCAGGCCCAGGTAGTTGACCACCTGGGCGGCCGCCGCGTTGATAATCGCCTCCTCACCGCTGCCCCCGCTCATCGCTCCAGTGCGCAGATCGGATACGAACGGCCACATGCCCAGCACACAGGGATGGCCGGGCACAACCAGGTTGACCGCGGTCAACCCGGCAAGGCACTCGGCCAGCGCCTGGACCAGGGATCCGGCCAGCGCGGCCGGCGAGGTGGCCCCGGCTTGGCCCGCCGACAACAGGTTGATCGGCATGCCCCGTCGGGCCTGTTCCATCAGGCACAGGGCCGAGTCTTCGGCAAAGCGCAGCGGCGGCACGACGAAGGTGTTGTTGCCGATGCTGAAGGGCCGCCGGGCGAACTCCCCCTCGGCGCCCAGCGCCATGTCGAAAAGGTCAATGCACTCGTGAACATGCTCGGGTTGGAACATGGCCGTGCCCAGCGGCTTGGTGGTGCCGGCCAGGATGGCGTAGGCGGTATTGATGTCGAGCTCCCGGGCGGTCTCCATGTCGCGGGCCACCAGCGTCCGCACGAACACGTGGATGTTGTCGAGGGTGTCGACCACCCGGGCCACGTCGTAGAGGTCGGACAGGGTGCTGGGACGGAAGCGCTTGGTGTCGTGGTCGAGCATCATGACCGCGGCCCCGCTGGTGCAGAGATGAACCCGGTTGCCACCAATCTCCACCCCCCGGTCGGGGTCGAACCCGTACAATGTGAACTCCTTGCAGGCCCCCTCCACGATCCGCTTCACCAGGTCGGGGGGGAATCGCAAGCGATCGTCGTCGTCCATCCGGCCCCCGTTGGCGGTAACCGCCTCGATGATCTCCGGGGTGGCCTGGCCCATGCCCAGGTCGGCCAACAAACCGAGAGCCGCCTCGAAAACGTCGTCGCACTGGCCATCGGACAGGGGCTTGTAGGCTCCGCCGGCCATCCCCGGCCACACTGCCCGGGCATCGGCTTCGGGCGGCGCCTCCCGCATGGCTACTCGAGCCGCCCTGCCTCCTGCACGTCGCGCCATGTCAAGCCCTCGGTTTCTCGTTGTCGGGGTCGTAGGCCGGGCCGTCCAACACCATCGCCGAACGGCGGTCGCTCATCAACTGCACCTCGAAGCGGGTGCCCGGTGCCTTGTACTGGGGTTTCACGTAGGCGAAGGCCAGGCCGCGCCCCGTGGTATGGCCCCAGGTGCCCGAGGTGGTCAGTCCGATGATCTCGTCGCCGTCGTACACCGGCTCGTTGCCCCGACAGTCGTTGTCGGTGGTGTCCACCTCGCAGTACACGAGGATCATCTCGATGTCGTCGCCCATGGCCAGCCGCTCCTCGGAGGCCTTCTTGCCCTGGAACTCGCCCGACCAGTCCACGAACCGACCGATGTCGGCCTCCACCGGGGTGATCTCAGTGGTCAGCTCGAAGCCCATCGCCTTGTAGGCCTTCTCGATGCGCATGGCGTTCATGGCGTAAGCGCCGTAGTGGACCATGCCCAACGGCTCGCCCGCCTCAACCAGAGCGTCGTACAACTTCGCGGTGTGCTCTTGGGAGTGGTGCAACTCCCAGCCCAGCTCGCCCACATACGACACCCGCAGGGCCAAACAGGGCACCCCTGCCACCTCGATCTCCTGACCGGTGAGCCAGCGGAACCCCGGGGCCTCCAACTCGGCATCGGTGAGCTGAGCCAGGATCTGGCGGGACAGGGGGCCGGAAACGGCCAAGATGCCCATCTCGTCAGTTCTGTCGGTAACGGTCACGTCCTCGCCGGGTTGCACATGGTGGGAGAGCCAGTCGCGGTCGTGGAACTGCCCGACGATGGCCGAGTTCAGATAGAACCGGTCGGGAGCCAGCCGGGTGATGGTCATCTCGGTCTCGATGCCGCCCAACTCGGTCAAAAAGTGGGTGAGGCGCATCCCCCCGTCTTTGGCCGGCATGCGGTTGGCGGTGAGGCGGTCGAGCAGCGCCCCGGCGTCGGCCCCGGTGACTTCGAACTTGGAGAATGCAGTGAGGTCGGCGATGCCAGCCCGCTCCCGGGTGGCCCGACACTCGGCCCCCACAATGTCGAAGGCGTTGGAGTGCCGGAAGGTGTGGGCCTCGGGCTCGCCAAAGTACTGCGGTCGCTCCCAGCCGAAGATCTCCATCCACTGAGCCTGCCGAGCGTCGAGCCGGTCGTAGATGGGGTCGGTCTTCTGGGGGCGGCCGGCAAAGCGCTGCTCACCGGGGAGGCGGGTGGCGTACATCTCGTGGAACTCGTCGATGGCCTTCTCGATGGCGTAGCGCCCGGTCGGCCCGCAGTGGTCGCCGAACCGGCGCGGGTCCATCTCGGCCACGTTGATCTCGGTCTGACCGTGCACCATCCATTGGGCTAAGTACTTGCCCGCCCCCGGGCCTTGGGTGATGCCGATGGAGGCTCCGGCACACAACCAGTAGTTGCGCAGACCGGGAGCCGGGCCCATGAGGTAGCCGGAGTCGGGGGTGTGGGTGATCGGCCCGCTGACCACTGTCTTGATGCCAGCGTCGGCGAAGGGCGGGATTCGCTTGCCGGCCTCGATCAGCCAGGGCATGAGCTGGTCGAGGTCGGGCGGGGTCAGATAGAAGTGCTTGTCCCAGTCAATCCCGTCGATCCCGTAGGTCTGCGCGTTCTCCCGCTCGTAGGGGCCCACCAGCAGCGAGTCGATCTCCCGGCGGTAGTAGGCCGACGCCCGGGGGTCGCGGATCACCGGTGGGTCGAAATCTCCCAACTCCTTCATCTCCGCCATTGGCTCAGTGATGAGGTACTGGTGGATCACCGACACGATGGGCACGTCGAGGCCCACCATCGCGCCGAGTTGGGGGGCGTAGCACCCGGCTGCGTTCACCACGTGCTCGGCAATGATGCGGTGGGTCTCACCCTTGACATCGCAGACCACCTCCCAGCGGTGGTCGGGAAGCTGGTTCATGGCGGTGACCAGTGTGTGGCGGTAGACCTCGCCCCCCAGTTGGCGGCCGCCCTTGACCATTGCCGCGGTCACGCTGGACGGGTCGGTCCAGCCATCGTTGGGGGTCCAGATGCCCATCAGCACGTCGGACACGTCCATGAACGGCCAGTGGTCGAGAATCTCTTTGGGCTCGATCAGGTGGTTCTCGATCCCGACCAAATCGAGCATCCCGCTGACGTAGCGGAACCAGTCCACCTGATGGCGATCCAGCGCCAAGCGGATGGCGCCAGTCCCGTGCCAGCCGCTGGCCAGCCCGGTCTCCTCTTCGATGCGGTCGTAGAGGTCGGGGGCCACCGCATGGCATTTGGCCATGTTCAGGCTGCCGATGAAATGGGGTATGAGCCCGGCGGCATGCCAGGTGGAGCCCGACGACAGCTCCCCCTTCTCCACCAGCACGATGTCGGTCCAGCCCTCGTGGGCCAAGTGGTAGAAGAGGCCCGCGCCCATAGCCCCCCCGCCGATGATCACAACCTGGGCTTCATCGCGCACCGTAGGCCGCTCCTTGTCAATCAGAGCCGAACCCGCTCTTTGCGGGGATCGTAGAACGAACGAATTGATCCAGTGGCGGCGATGGGCGTCCCGGCCACCTCAATCTCGAAGCGCCCAGATTCCACCCAGTCCTTGGTCACGCCGTCGGGGCACTCCACATAGCCCAGGGCCAGGGCCCGCTTCTCGGTGTAGCTCCACATGCCGCTTGAGGTGCGGCCCACCATCTGGCCGTTCCGGTAGATGGGCTCGTCGTGGTACAACAGCCAGTCGGGGTCTTCTAGCCGGAACTTGATGAGGCGCTTGGTGCGGGGCCCCTCCCGCTGGGCAGCCAGCGCCTCTCGGCCTCGAAACCCGCCAGCCTTGTCCCACGCCACCGCGAATCCCAGACCGGCCTCCAGGGGAGTGTCCTCGTCGGTGATGTCGTGGCCCCAGTGGCAGTAGGCCGCCTCCATGCGCAGCGTGTTCATGGCGTGGTAACCGGCATGACGAAGCCCCAGGGACGAGCCCGCCTCGACCACCGCGTCGTGCAGGGCCACGGCCTGCTCGTTGGGAACGTAGAGCTCCCAGCCCAGCTCGCCCACATAGGTCATGCGCAGCGCCAGCGTCTCTGTCCCGGCGATACAGAGATCCTGGGCGGTGCCGAACGGGAATCCGTCGTTGCCGAGATCGGCGTCGCAGAGCTGGCTGAGCACAGCCCGGGAATTTGGCCCCATGACGCCGAGCACCCCGTAATGGTCGGTGACGTCTTCGATGACCACGTCTCTTCCCCGGGCGGCCCGCCGAAGCCAGGCCCAGTCGCGGGTGGCGGTGGCTGCCGAGGTGACCACCCAATATGAGTTCTCGCCCCGGCGGGTCACGGTGAGATCGGCCTCGATGCCGCCGCAGTCATTGAGCCACTGGGTGTACACCGACCGGCCCACCGGCACGTCCACCTCGTTGGCACACACCCAGTTGAGCAGGGCCATGGCATCGGGGCCCTCCACGGTGAACTTGGCGAACGAGGTCTGGTCGAACAGGCCCACGGCGTTGCGAACCGCATCACATTCGTCCCCGCTGGCCTCAAACCAGTTCTGCGGCCCCCAGCTGTAGCGGTACTCCCGCTCTTGGCCGGGGCCGGCGTACCAGTTGGGCCGCTCCCACCCGCCAACCTCGCCGAACACCGCGCCAGCGGCGTCGATGCGCTCGTGCAGCGGCGAGCGGCGGATATTCCTGGCCGTCTCGTACTGGCGGAATGGCCAGTGCATGGCATAGAGCAGCCCCAGGCTCTCGGGGATGCGGGCGTCCAGATAGGCGGGCTCGCATTGGAAGCCGAACGAGCGCCGGATGTCCACCATCGAGAGGTCCATGGGAGGATGGTCGTCGACAATCCAATCGGCCAGCACCCAGCCCACCCCGCCCGCCGACTGGATGCCCACCGAGTTGAACCCCGCAGCCACGAAACAGCGATCCACCTCGGGCGACTCGCCCAGGTAGTACACCCCGTCGGGGGTGAATGCCTCAGGGCCGTTGAAGAAGAGCTGCAAGCCCGCCTCCCCCAGCACCGGCATGCGGTGGATGGCCCGCTCGAAGATCGGCCCGACGTGTTCCCAGTCTTCCGGCAGGGTTTTGAACTGGAGGTCTCGGGGGATGCCATCGAGATTCCAGACCTTGCCCCGGGGCTCGAAGAAACCGGCCATCAACTTGCCGGTCTCCTCTTTGAAATAGGTGTAGTTAGACGGGTCGCGCACCGTGGGCATGTTGGGGTACGCCCCTTCGACCGGCTCGGTGACGATGTAGAAGTGCTCGCAGGCTTGCACCGGCACGCTCACCCCGGCGGTAGCAGCAAGTTGGCGGGTCCATATCCCGGCGGCCAGCACCACGGTCTCGGCCTCCACCCGGCCGGCCTCGGTGTCCACCCCCACCGCTCGCCCGTCTTCCACCACCACCCCGGTCACCGCCGTGCCCTGGACGATGCGGGCACCTCGGGCCCGAGCCCCCTTGGCCAGGGCCATGGTGGTGTCCACCGGGGAGGTCACCCCGTCTCGGGGAATGAACAGCGCGCCCACCAAGTCGTCGATATTGAGCAGCGGACACAATTCGAGTGCCTCGTCGAGATCGATCTGGCGAATGTCCACCCCCACCGTGCGGGCCATAGACATGCCCCGCAGCAACTCCTCCCACCGCTCCTCGTCAGCGGCCACCGATATGGAGCCCGGGGCGCGGTAGCCGGTGGCCTGGCCGGTCTCAGCCTCGAGCTCTTCAAAGAGTTGGGCCGAGTAGGTGGCCAGCCGAGTAAGGCTGTGGCTGGACTTGAGTTGGCTGACCAGGCCGGCAGCGTGCCAGGTGGTGCCGCTGGTGAGCTGGCCCTGTTCAATGAGCAGCACGTCGGTAACGCCGCGACGGGTGAGGTGGTAGGCGATAGAACAGCCGATGATGCCGCCACCGACAATGACTACTTGAGCACGGTCGCCATGCTCAGCCTTCCCGCCCATTGGCCGCTCCATTGCTGCAAGAACATTGAATGCCGATAGATACACCCCAAAGGCCACACCCCCTGAGGACGATCCCGCTTTACATGATTGCCAGCGGATTCACCGGCGAACCGGTGCCGTAGCGTAGCACCAGCGGGGCGCAAACATATTGGAATTCCCAGCGTCCCAAATCGGCGCAGCGGGCGGCCACCGCCTCGAAATCGGCGTTGTCAATGATGGGCATCCCCATGTACGGCAACAGGATGTGGTGGACGTGCAGGGCGATGCGGATAGGCATCGGATTGGGAATTCCCTGGTCTTCTTGGGGGGCATCTTGAAAGTCCCAAGTCAGACAGGAGGCCTCCGTCTCATAGAGGAACTCGATGGCCGAGGCGTGGACCCCGGCATTGGACCCCATCCCTTGCGAGGTGCCGGTCTTCTCGAAGTACACGTCCATGCCGCTGCGGATGCATACGGCGTCGCCGGGACGGGGTTCGATTCCCTGGGCCGCGGCCACGTCGGCCAGCTCCCAGCCGTGGACCGGCTCGCCCGGTGCCACGTAGTCGGTGCCCCGGAACCGGGGGACGTCGTAGAGCACCCCCCGGGTCACGATGCCGTCGCGCCAGAAGTCGATGGTGCCGGTGTGCTCGGCGGGCATGGGGGGCTTGGCGAACTCTTTGCCATTCCAGAACTTTCCCCCGCCGTCCACCGGCAAGTGGCACAGGGCATCAATATGGGTCTGCACGAACCCGTGGATGAACATGCCGAAGTAGTCGGCCATCGCCCCTGCGTCCCCGGCACCCACGAAGTGATGGGCCGGATAGGGGTTGGCCGGGCCAGCGTGGGTGTCAATGGGCCGGCTCATAGATAACGCCTCCCCGTTCCGCACCAGCGCGGCCGCCGTTTGTCGGGCCTCCGGCGTGATGTGATTGAGCGTGCCCAGCTCGTCGTCGTCCCCCCAGCGACCCCAGTTGCAGAATCGCTCCCGATAGGCGGCGTACTCTTCAGCAGTCGGCGGCGTGCGATCACTCAGTCCCATAAGGCAGTCTCTATCACAGTGAACGACTACGACCCGTTCTCCTTCGAGGTGGCTACCGACCCGCTGCCCATCTATCGGGAGTTGCGGGCCGCGGGCGGGGTGCATCGTCTCGAGCAGTACCACGGGTGGGCGCTACCCCGGTTCGCCGAGGTGTGGGAGGTGAGCTGCGACCGGGATTCGTTCACCATTGCCGAAGGGCCAGTGTTCTTTCGAGACCTGGTGCTTCAGCCAGCCTCAGCCGAGTTGGGACCGCTGCCGACAGGGCCGTTTCTCAGCTTCTCTCAAATGGACCCGCCCGCCCACACCCAGGTCCGCAAGATTCTCTATCCCCCGCTGCGCCCGAGGCCGGTGGCCGAACTGGAGACCGAGCTGCGCCGGGTGGCTGCCGACTGCATTGAAGCGGGGCTGGAGCGGGGGCGGCTGGACGTTGTCACCGAGTTGGCCTCGCCGGTATCAGTGGCCGGAACGTCGCTGGTGCTGGGTTTCCCCTTTGCCGACGGGGAGCAGCTGGTGGACTACGCCAACCAGACGATGCGCCACGACGACCGCGCTCCAGCGGCCAGGGCCAAGATCCACGAATACCTGTGCGGCTTCGTGGCTGAGCAGCGGGCTGGTGAATGCCCTAAGTACATCGAGTCCCTGCTCGGTGTGGACCTAATGGGCCACCCTTTCGACGACCAAGACGCCGCTACCCAGCTATCTACTTTGTTCACCGGCGGGGTGGAAACCACCCCCAAGGTGATGGGCGGCGGGTTCATCCACCTGGCCGCCCACCACGACCAGCGGGCTGCGCTGGCCCGGGATCCGTCGCTCAGCGGGGGCGCTTTCGAAGAGATGCTGCGACTTGAGGTGCCCATCCAGCATTTGGGCCGCACCGTGTGCCGGCCAACGGTGATCGGCGGTCAGGAAATGGCCCCTGGCGACCGGGTGTTCTTGCTGTATCAGTCGGCCAACCGGGACGAGCGGGAGTTCGGCCCCGACTCTGAGAGCTTCAACCTCCATCGCCGTCCGACTCGCCAGCTCGGTTTCGGCCACGGCCTGCACTACTGCATCGGCGCCCATCTGGCCCGCCTTGAAGGCCGGGTCATCATCGAGGAAACCTTGGCCCGCATCCCCGACTTCGAGGTGCCCGCCGACGAGGTGGTTCGCCTGCCTGGCTCCTTCCAGCAGGGCTATGCCTCGGTGCCGATCGTTTTCTGACTTTCGGTTAGGACAGAGCCACCGGAAGGCGGCTCAGGCCTCGCAGGGTGATCCGCGGCTTCCAGGGAGGGTTTTCTTCCAGCGAAGTCCAGGTTTCGAAGCGGTCCAGCAGGCCAGCCAGCACTACTTGGCCTTCGAGGCGAGCCAATGAAGCACCCAGGCAGTAGTGGATGCCCGATCCGAACGACAGCAGCGGTGTCTCCTGGCGGGCAATATCGAACCGGTCGGGATCGTCGATCACGTCGGGGTCGCGGTTGGCCGCCCCCAGCAGCATCAGCACCATGCTGCCCGGAGCGATGTCGTGCCCGCCGATCTCCACGGCTTCGAAGGTGTACCGGGCGTCCACCTGCACGGGAGGCTGATAACGAAGCACTTCGTCCACCGCGCCGGGCACCAGCGACCGATCGGCCCGCAGTCGGGCCAGCTCACCGGGATGCCCGATGAGCGTGTGGACCATGTTCCCTATCAGGTTGGTGGTGGTCTCGAAGCCCGCGGCATAGATGAGCGACAAGGTGAGCCCGATCTCTCGCTGGGTGAGCCGGTCTTCTCCATCGCTGGCCACAATCAGCGCTGACAGCAGATCGTCACTGGGCTCGGCTCGCCGCTGGTCGATCAACTCGTCGAAATACGCCTTCACCTTGACTGCAGACGCTTCGGCCCGCTCCTGAGCCTCCAGGCTTTGGTTCGGTTCCAGGGTGCCGGCCAGATCCGACACCAAGGGCCGCAGCCAATCTCGGTCAGCCCGGGGAACCCCCACCAGCTCGCTGATGACGTTGGCCGGCAAGGGAAAGGCCAGCTGATCAATCAGGTCTCCCCCACCGGAAGCGGCCAGCGAGTCGAGCTGCTCGGCGGTCATCTCCTCCACCGCCGACCGCAGGCCCTCAACCCGCCGGGGGGTGAAGGCCCGGCTGACCAGCGATCGCAGTCGGGTGTGGTCGGGAGGATTCAAGAACAAGAAGGTCCGCTCTTCGTTGGGAGTTCGCACCCTCTCAGCAGTGAGCGTCGGCACTTCGTCCCCGGGCTCGGCGTTGCCCATCCGAGGATCACGCAGCGCCATTCGGCAGTCCTCGTAGCGAGTGAGGACCCAATAGTCGGCAAAACTGAGCTTGTAAACCGGTGCCGTCTCCCGCAGTTCCCGTAGCAGCGGGTAGGGGTCGGCGTAAGTCTCCGGATCGGTGACGATCCGAAGAAGCAGCTCGTCGCTCATGGACGCGGACTGTGGACCCGCCCAAAGGTGTAGCCGTCGGGCCAGCCCCGCTGGGCGAGGTTGGCCTCTTGTCGGGCGATGACTGGGGGGATGTCGGCCGGCTGCCAGCCCTCCACCAGCGACTCGCCCATCAGATCGCGTACTGGCCGGTTGAGTTCCACAAGCAGTTGCAGGCTGAAGGCGATACGCCCGGTAAGCACGTCGGGGTCGCCGGTGACCAGGGCCACGGCGGCCTCGGCCATCGTCTCAAGGGGTTCGAACATCTCCTCGTCTATCCAGCCGCCCTCCACCAAGATCGGCGTGGCGATGGCCGCCTGGGGGGTGAGGGCGTTCACCGACACACCCTGCCCTTCGCACTCGCTGGCGGCCGACACGGTCAGCTTGTTCAAGGCCGCTTTCGGCGCCCCATATACAAATCCGGCTTTCGAGGGCTTGCTCGACGGAAATGGAGGTCCAGGCGGCAACTCAGCAGAGAAGGTGGTGAGGTTCAAGATCGAACCGCTCCCTCGCTCGCGCATTCCGCCGACCACCGACGACATCAGCTCCCAGGGCGCCCACAGGTTTACCTGCAAACTCAGCTCGAGCTGCTTGGGGGTAACCGTCTCAAACGGGTAATACCCTCCGAAGGCGGCGTTGTTCACCAAGATGTCGATCGGCCCGAAAGCCTCTTCTGTCTTGGGCACCAACTCAGTGCGAGCTCCAGAGGGATCGCTTAGGTCCGACGGAAGCACCAAGCACTCCCCGCCGAACGATTCGATGCGTTCCTTGGTTGCAGCCAAGCCCTGCTCGTCGCGAGCGGTGATGGCCACTCGGGCACCTTCGGCAGCCAGGCGCACCGCGATCGCGGTGCCCGTTCCCCCCTTGCTGGCCCCGGTGACCAGCGCAACCTTGCCCTCGCAGGCCCGTTCTGCCATAGCCTTGCCTCCCATAAGAAATTATGTGCGAGCCTACGCCGACAGGTTGAGCCGAGGACTACCAGCAACGTGACCGACAACCAAAGCCAACGACGCCGAGCTCTCTCGCTGCTGCACACCTCGGACTGCCATCTGGGCACCTCTCCCGCCAAGCGCCAAGAGAAGGCGTTTGCCGCAGCCATGGACCTGGCCATCAACGAGCGTGTTGATGCCTTGATCATCTCCGGCGACCTGTTCGACCACAACCGGGTGGGCGACGACGTGCTGAGTTGGGCCGCATCCCAACTGGCGCGGCTCTCGTGCCCCGTGGTGATGATCGCCGGCAACCACGACGCCCATCCCGAAACATCGGTGCTCCATCGGTTCGCTCCCCACATCCAGGATCTCTCAGTCACGGTCCTCGACTCCCTTGAGGGAACCACCACTCTCCTCCCCGAGTTGGACCTCACCGTCTGGGGCAAGTCGATGGACGACCATCACCCCGGCTTCCACCCCCTCGACGGCCTGCCTGATCGTCCCGAGAGCGGTTGGTGTGTGGCCATGGGCCACGGCCTGGTCATGCCCGACGAGACACCGTCGTACCGATCGTCTCCCATCTACCCCAGCCACCTCGACGCCCTCGACTGGGACTACGTCGCCCTGGGCCACATCCACCGCCACCAAGTGGTGCGCGAATCACCCTCGCTGGTGGCCTACTCCGGCGCCACCGCCGAGTCATTGGAAGGCGAGCCCGCAGTGGTATTGGTAAGCCTCAGCCCCGATTCCGGCGTTTCTGTGACCCTGCGCGAGCTGACGCCCCAGCCTGTCGACTAGGGCTTGCCGACGCCGGGTACGGCGGCTTCGGTGGCATAGATGGCGCCGGTGGCTGCGGCGGTGACCACTTCTCTCTTCCAGTCGTCGGCGGCGCAAATGAGCAGCGTGCGGCGGTCGTCGCCGCCCAGTACGCAGGCCACCGGCACTTTGGGGGCCATGTCGTAGGAGTCGGTCACCTCGCCGCCGGGCAGCACTCGGAACACCCGAAGCCCGAGCGGATCGGCCACCCACACCGCGCCCTCAGCGTCCAAGCAGATGCCGTCGGGCGGTGCCACTGGCAGCTTGTCGGACTCTGGCACCAACTCGGCGTAAACCCTGCGGTTGGACAGGGAGCCGTCGGGGGCCACGTCGAAAGCGGTAAGGCGGGATGCCGCGCTCTCGGCCACTATCAGCGTCTCCTCGTCGGGGGTCAGGATGTGGCCATTGGGAGCCTCCATGCCGTCGGCGCCCACGCTCACCGAGCCGTCGGGGGTCACCCTGAAGGTCTGGCCGGTATGCCGGTCACCGCCGGCGTGGATTCTCTGGCCCATGTCGCCGATGTAGGCGGTGCCGTCGGAGCGCACGATCATGTCGTTGATGTCGCCAATAGCCAGCGGCGAGAGGTCGGCGTGCTCGACCATCGAGCCGTCGGGCTCTTGGCGCAGCAGCTTCTGGGTGGACATGGCCACCACCAGCAACCGGCCGTCGGGCAGCCAGCCCAACCCCGACGGGTCGTCCCAGTCGACCACCGCCACCGTCTCGGCGTTGCCATCGAGATCGGTGCGGATTACCCGATGGGCGTGCATGTCGGAGAACCACAGCGCGCCGTCGCGCCACCGGGGGCCCTCGGAGAAGTTGAGCCCGTCCAAGATCGTGCGCATCAGGTGCCTCCCTATCGGCTTGCAGTCGGACGAGATGGCACAATAGCCCCATGAGCATGACCCTCACCCCAAGTCTCGACGCGGTTGAGTCCTACGAGACCATCCAGGTTGACCGGATCGGTGGATCACTGGGCGCGGTGATCTCCGGGGTGGACCCCCGAGACGGTCTGACCGACCAGCAGTTCGCCGAGATTCATGAAGCGCTGCTCCGCCACGAGGTGATCTTGTTCCGCAATGTGCCCATGAGCGCCGAAGACCAACTGGAGTTGGCCTCACTGTGGGGCCAACCCAGCATCTACCCGCTTCAAGCCGTGATGGGGGTGACCGAGCCGCAATTGTCTGTCATCCGCGACGATGCCGAGAGCCTGCCCACCACCGACAACTGGCACACCGACGTGACCTGGATCGAAGTGCCCCCCAAGATTGCTCTGCTCCAATCCCTAGTGGCGCCGCCTTACGGCGGCGACACCATGTGGTGCAGC
>JAJDTA010000027.1 GCA_022827405.1 Acidimicrobiia bacterium | reverse complement strand
CTGGTGCTCTCGGGCGGATCCGGAAAAGGGGGCATTCCACGCCATCGACCTGCCCTTCGTGTTCGACAGCTTCCACGTGGACGGCTGGCAGGAGTTCATCGGCGCCGACCGCTCCGCTGAGGCGCTGGGCCGGGGCATGCGATCGGCATGGGCGGCCTTTGCCCGCACTGGAGACCCTTCAACCGCCGAACTCGGCCCCTGGCCCCGATACGACCTCAACCAGCGCATGGCCATGATTCTCGACGCCAAACCAGCTTTGGCATCCGACCCGCTCGAAAGGGAGCGGTCTATGTGGCGGCCGTCGTCAGACGGCTAGCAGGGAGCGCTTCAGTAGATCTCGGGCACGAAGGTCTGGTCGGACATGGGAGGGCGCACGTAGCCGGTTCTGTCTTGGCGCTCGGGGAGCTCGACTTCCTCCCAGGGCACCTCCTCGTAGGGGATCATCGACAAAAGGTGCGAGATGCAGTTCAGCCGGGCTGCCTTTTTGGAGTCGGCGTTGACCACATACCACGGGGCTTGCTTGATGTCGGTGTGGGCGAAGAGCGTGTCTTTGGCCTTGGAGAACTCCACCCACCGGGTCCGGCCCTCGATGTCGATCGGTGAGAGCTTCCAGCGCCGCATCGGGTCGTTGATCCGGTTGTGGAACCGGCGCTCTTGCTCCTCGTCGCTCACCGAGAACCAGTACTTGATCAAGATGATCCCCGACCGCACCAGCATCCGCTCGAACTCGGGGCACGACCGCAAAAACTCCCGGTACTCCTCCTCGGTGCAGAACCCCATCACCGGCTCCACCACCCCCCGGTTGTACCAACTGCGGTCGAAGAGGATCATCTCCCCGGCGGCGGGCAGCTCGGCCACATAGCGCTGGAACCACCACTGCGTTTTCTCCCGGTCGCTGGGAGTGCCCAGCGCCACCACCCGAACCACCCTGGGGTTCGTACGCTCGGCGATCCGCTTGATCACCCCGCCCTTGCCGGCCGCGTCACGCCCCTCGAAGATCACTACCACCTTGAGCCCCTTGTGACGGATCCAGCGCTGCAGCCGCACCAACTCCTCTTGGAGTCGAGACAGCTCCTGCTCGTAGTCCTTCTTCTTGATCCTCGGGCGCGGTTCGGGCCGTGGGGCATCCGCTCCGGCGATTCCCAGAACATCCCGGTCAGGCTCTGGACTCATGTCTTGAGGGTAGTTCCGGCATAATTTTCCGACAATAGGGTCAATTGGTCGGATTCGAGCCGCAGCGGGGGACCCGACCAGTAATTCATGCCACGGGGTCATATGATCCGGTTTGCGGGTGGGTCCGTCGGGGGCATCAAGAGTCTTCGGAGGATCGCAAACCTTGAATTACTACGTGATAGCCGCCGGCATCGTGGTCGGGGCGGCGATGGGTGCGGCTTCGGTCTACTGGATACACCGGGGGGTCGGCACCGGATGGATTGTCCTGGGCGTGGCGGGCGTTGGGGTTGGCAGCACCATGGTCTTTGCCGCGGTGGCTTTGCTCTTCACCGGACCAGACCACTTCATGGTCGTCCATGTCGCATATCTGGTCTGCGTTGTCGGCCTCCCGCTGGCCGGGGCGATTGTGTTGGCGTTTGGCCGCCCCTGCCCCCTGATCATCACCACCCTCTGCCTCGTCTCGTTCACGGCGATTCCGGTTGGCGTCTACGCCACTCACATCGAACCGTTCTGGCTGCGGGTAGATGTAGCGACGTTGGCCGTTGAAGGCATCGGCGAGGACATCCGTATCGGTGTGATCGCAGATCTTCAGACCACCTCCATTGGCAACTACGAGAATGAGGCAATCGACCGCTTGATCTCCTTCGAGCCCGACATTGTGGTGTTCCCCGGAGATTTGCATCAGATCGAAGCGGGCCAGTTCGACGAGCGAGCACCGCAATTCACACAGCTCGTTCAACGGCTCGTCGACGCAGTGCCTGTTGTCTACTTGGTCAACGGGCACTCCGACACCGTTGCTGAACTTCACCAGGTCACCCGCGGGACGGGGGCCAAGGTGCTCGACAATGAGATCGCCACGTTGGAGATGAAAGGCAATGCCATCCATATCGCGGGAGTGTCGCTGCTCGGACGCGATTATGAGCTGGCCGCAAAACTGGCTGTTGACCGGCTCGCCAATGACGACCTACCTGGCGTGCGGATCCTGCTGGCCCACGAACCAGACGCAATCAAGTTGCTGGAGGGAAACACCGTGGACCTGCTCGTCTCGGGCCATACTCACGGCGGGCAGGTTGCGATCCCGTTCTTCGGCCCTCCCATTACCGCGTCCAACGTGCCGAGACACATCGCGGCCGGGGGCCTGCACGAGCTTCACGGCACCCCGACCTACGTGTCCACCGGAGTAGGGCGCGAGCGGGGCAACGCCCCTCAACTCCGCTTCGGCGTCCGCCCGTCGATCGGAATCATCGACCTGGTGGCCGAGGAATGGCCTGAGGCCGGAACTGGCTAACGCAGGCTCTCCAGATCGGCGATGTTCATCACCCGGAGGGTGGGGGGGATGTCCTCCACTACCTGGTTGTAGCGCAGGCCCATGGTGCCGTGGCGATGGTGGGCGGTGTCGATCCAGTTGGCGAAGCCGGGGTCCTCGTCGGCCACGATGATGCGGGCGGTGCCGTCGTGCTCGTACACCGCGCTGTGCTTGTTGACGGTCACTTGGAGCCACTCGTAGTCGAGCGACTCCTCCCAAATGTTGTTGAGCTGGAAGTTCCAGTAGTACGCCTCGATGGGCGGGACGTCTATCACCAGGGCCTGGCCCGGTTCGAGCGTCCAGTAGCCGTGGCGGAACAACTGGGTGGGGTCGCCCCAACCGCCCGGCTTGTCGTGAGTGGGTAGGAACTCAAGCGTGTTGGGCCGCTCCTGGAACATGTCCAGCCACTCGACGAACCGCCTGGCTATGCCGTGAACCTCCAACGCGGCCCGGGCCAGGCCCATGGTCAGCTTCTGCGCCGACAACGGGGGCACGGGATCGCTGGGGCCGTTGAGGCACTCGATTTGAAGCTCGGACGGC
The DNA here is from genome assembly GCA_022827405.1 of Acidimicrobiia bacterium. GTDB lineage: Bacteria > Actinomycetota > Acidimicrobiia > Acidimicrobiales > Bin134 > Poriferisocius. The sequence continues at coordinate 997 of JAJDTA010000027.1, read as the reverse complement.
CGTTCAGTTGTGCGGTCGAGATAGAAGTTGCGAATGGCGATCTGATTGGTCTCCGGTCCTGTGGGCAGCCAACGCTGTCCGGGCTCCAGTTCTGGCTCGTTTATGCTGGCAATAACGTCCACAAACTCGTTCGGCTGGGGATCATTGAACGCGAGGGCGCCCTGTCGTTCGGGTGGGGCCGCCCCTTGCCAAAAGCCGCCGGAGAATGAGTTGAGACTCAGATAGTTGACCGTGCCTCGCGGGCCGCTGATCCGATAGTCGAAGGCGCCATTGATTCCGACACCCTGGTAGAGGGCATCGGGGTTGTCACAGCCGATCTTCAGGTTGTGGGCGATCGGCAAGATTTGGGCATGAGCGGGTCCATGGCTTTCCAGTCGCCCAAGCCCTCCCCGGGTCAATCGGCTGAGGTAGCGGAATCCCTCAAGCCGGTCGAGATCGTCGGTGCTGTTGTCGAGGATTATCTGACCGGCCTCCTTCAAGTTGTCGCAGAAGTCGGCCCAAGCCTTTCCGTTGACCGCATTCTCCCGGATCTCATCGCTCATCGGTTTTCGCCTCCTGCCGTGGATGTGCTTCAAAATGCTAGTGGCGCTCCCCGTTTTGGCGTGTAGCCGAAGCAGTGTGTCGCTGTGGCGTGTAGGTAGCATCGGCTCGTGACCCAGAGCAGGGTAGAGCGGAGATTGGCTGAGTTGGCCGACCGCCTGAAGCGGCTGACGGCCGACCTGGAGGTGGCCGAGGAGCAGTGCCTGCATTTCGAGGATCTGGCCGAAGATGCCCGACTGCGGGCGCTGGTATCGGAGACCCCCGCCGCGGAGCGCCAGCACCGCGACGCCGCCCGCCAAGCCGAGACCATGGCCAAGCACCGGAACCGGCTGCGAGAGGAGATACGCAGCCTTGAGGAGCAGCAAAACGATCTGCTGGACCGGTTCTACTCCGATGTCTGACCCGTCGGCACAGCCCGGTTCCCCACCGACGCCCGACCCGGTCCGCCCAGAACCAG